>NZ_JBHIRX010000020.1:0-128760 GCF_042138595.1 Paenibacillus terreus
CCAACTCAAGCGTTTTGAAAAAACGCACTTCGGAAGCATAGGCTTCGGTGCTGAAAACCTGACTTTTTGAACACGCATTATAAGGTAGAAGCACAGATTGTTCCTGATAGGGATTTTTGTTAAGATTAAAGAAAGTTTAAGTTTTCAGCAAAGCTGAAGCTTTCTTTAATCGCAAGAAAAACTTCCGTTAAACGCGGTCTGTCTTCTGTGAATTACGTCGATAGACGTTTTTCTTATAATTTTCTCATCATTTGTGATTGGGGGTTTTACCGTGGCAATGCTGAATTGCTCATTCACTAGGGAGTCCTCATGCAAAGCCTGATCTAGGGCGATACTTTGCATGGGGCGCGATAGGATGGAAGATTGATTTTATCGCCCACGCTTAATCGTTTCTTATAGCAGGCTTTGCACCTTATGATCTTTTAATGAAAAATAAGGGGCTGAAGAGCTATGAGTAAACCATTTATTAAAAATCATCAATATAACGTGATTAAGAAACAAGCGGAATTCATTCTGAGCACTTTGCGAAAAGTAGCGGATCGGAGTATCCTCGACACGGTAAGGTATAGCGCCTTAACGAATATTGTTGAAGCATTTCCTGACCTGACAGAGGATCAACGGCGGATGCTGGAACAAATAACGACCTTCGAGACGGCATACGATTTCCAAAGATATCTTGGCGAATTGGAATCATACCTGGAGCCATATCCACCGATTACACCCAAACAGATTGAGAAGCTTTTCCCGAAAAACAAGAAGCTGAAAGTACCTGATCTGCAATCCATCGACTTTCGATTTGTGACGTACCTCAGCTGGGTGGATATCGCCGCGAACAGATTATTCATTGTTTATCCGTTCGAAGGACAGTTCATCGGCATTGAGGGGAGAATTACGCCGACCAACAAGAAAGGGTATTGCCTGTTCTGCAATCGGCATCATGAGCTTGCATTCTTCCTGGTCAAGACCAAGCCTTCCGTTCCCACGCCGGATAATTATGCTGCCATTGGCCAATACGTATGCTTGGATAATCAGGTTTGCAATCAGAGTATTACCAATACAGGATCATTGGAGAAGTTCATTCTCTCCGTTCGAAAATAAAGGTTGTAACTAAAATGGGTTGCCTTTTTAAAGGCAGCCTGTTTTAGTTCCGGCTAATCGTTCTTCACCTTACATCTTATTACACAAAAAAAATATTCCCCCAACATATTATTGGAATGTATAATAATAATTACGGCTAAAAATGAGAATAGCTGATGTTACACAGAAATTCGGGTTCAAGCCCGAAGTCGACCGAGAAGAGGAGGACATATGAAGTCAACAAAGGTCTCAGTATTTATGCTATCGCTGCTGCTCCTCCTGGTGACCGGCTTGGCCGGTTGGGCGGGAAGTGCCACAGCGGAGCCGAATTCAGGTAAAACGTATGTAATCGGTACCGACATTACGTTTGCTCCATTTGAGTTTCAGGATGTAAACGGCAATTTCGTCGGCATTGACATGGATCTGATGGAGGCCATCGCCAAGGATCAAAATTTCAAGTATGAAATTAAGCCGTTAGGGTTCAACGCGGCCGTCCAGGCGCTTGAAGCCCATCAGGTGGATGGCGTCATCGCGGGCATGAGCATCACAGATGAGAGAAAGCAAAAATTCGATTTTTCAGAGCCCTATTTTCAATCCGGCGTAGTCATGGGCGTCAGCAAAAATAATGACACAATTAAGAGCTACGAAGATTTAAAAGGAAAAAAGGTAGCCGTTAAAACAGGCACGGAAGGCTACAGCTTTGCTGAATCCATTTCCTCCAAGTACGGGTTTACGATTGTCCCGTTCGACGATTCTTCCCAGATGTATGATGATGTGAAAACAGGCAATTCTGCTGCCTGCTTTGAAGATTATCCTGTCTTGGCCTATGGGGTGACCCAAAACAACGGTCTGAAAATCGTCACTGAGAAAGAAGAGGGAGGTTCATACGGTTTTGCCGTGAGCAAGGGCCAGAACCAGGAGCTTCTGCAAAAGTTCAACGCCGGTCTGGCCAACCTTCATACGAACGGTGAGTATGACCGTATCATGGAAAAGTATCTCGGTGAAAATGCATCCCCGGCGAATCTGAGCGGCTGGGCACTTATTAAGCAGTCTTTGCCGCCGCTTTTGAACGGTCTTGGTAAAACGGTGCTGTACACGATTATTTCCTTGATTTTTGCCTTTATTTTGGGATTGATTTTCGGCTTTATGAAAGTGGGGCAAAATCGGTTCCTGCGCGGTGTTGCCACGGTGTTTGTCGATCTGTTCCGCGGAATTCCGCTGATCGTCCTGGCTTTCTTTATCTACTTCGGGATTCCGCAGGCGTTCGGCTTTACAATGCCGCTGTTTCTGGCAGCGATCCTGACGCTCAGCTTGAATGCCGGCGCATATATAACGGAAATTATCCGCGGCGGGATTCAATCGATCGACCGCGGTCAATTGGAAGCGGCCCGTTCGCTCGGCCTGCCTTACCGTACAGCGATGATGAAGATTGTCATCCCGCAGGCCATACGTGTGATGATCCCGGCGTTTATCAATCAGTTTGTCATTACACTCAAAGACACGTCCATTTTATCGGCCATCGGTCTTGTCGAGCTGACACAATCGGGCAAAATCATTATCGCCAGAACGTTCGCATCCTTTGAAATCTGGCTCACTGTTGCGGTCATGTACCTGATTGTCATCACGATTTTAACGAAAATTTCTGACAGACTGGAGGCGAAAATCCGTCGTGGGTAAAATCCGGGTTGAAGGTTTAAAGAAAAGCTTTGGCTCGAATCATGTGCTGAAGGGAATCGATATGCAGGTCAAAGAAGGAGAAGTTGTCTGCCTCATCGGCCCTTCCGGTTCGGGGAAAAGTACGTTTTTGCGCTGTATTAACCAGTTGGAGGAGATCACGGGGGGCCGGGTTGTCGTTGACGATCAGGACCTGAATGATCCGAGAACGGACATTAATAAAGCACGTGAAAATATCGGCATGGTGTTCCAGCATTTTAACCTGTTTCCACATTTCAATGTGCTGAAAAACATCATGTTTGCTCCCATGGAGCTTGGCAAATTGAAAGAGGATGAGGCGCGCAGCACGGCACTTCGTCTGCTGAATCGGGTAGGCCTCGCGGACAAGGCGGATGCTTTCCCGAGCCAGCTGTCAGGCGGACAGAAGCAGCGGGTGGCGATTGCCCGCGCGCTCGCCATGAATCCCGATGTCATGCTGTTCGACGAACCGACTTCGGCCCTTGACCCGGAAATGGTAGGCGAGGTGCTTGGTGTTATGAAGGATCTGGCGCGTGAAGGCATGACGATGGTGATCGTTACCCACGAGATGGGCTTTGCCCGTGAAGTGGCGGACCGGGTCGTCTTTATGGATGGCGGTTTTATCGTTGAGCAAGGCCCGCCGGAAGAAATATTCGGGAATCCGAAGAATGAGCGCACGATCAGCTTTTTGGAGAAAGTGCTGTAAAGCGGTCTTTGATGTGAGCAAACGTTCGTAAAAACTAAAATGACCGATCACTGGCTGATTTCAGTCCATGATCGGTCATTTTTTTGTTCAGCTAAAGTGGATTATTTAATTAGAATCAACGGGTCGCCCGCGTGAATATGCCCATACTCTTTAACATGAATCTCCGCATAATCCGCAGTGTTGGATATGATAACGGATGTCGTTGTGTCGTACCCGGCGTTTCGGATCGCTTCGATATCGAATTCGACCAGCTTGTCGCCTTTTCTGACAGTGTCTCCTTCTTTAACAAAAGCAGTGAAATGTTCTCCCTTTAGTTTAACGGTATTAATGCCGATGTGAATCAATACTTCGACACCTTCATCAGACACAAGTCCGATGGCGTGTTTGGTTTTGAACAGCGTTTGTATGGTTCCAGAAATGGGAGCGTAAACTGCACCGGCAGCAGGCATGATCGCCGCTCCTTTGCCCATCGCTCCGCTGGAGAAGGCTTCATCCTGTACATCGGTTAACGGGAGCCATTCGCCGTCCAACGGACTGAAAACGGACTTTTCGGTTGCATTATGCTCATGCTCCAGGGCAGGAACGTCTGCAGCATGGGTTTCGTTACCGGATTCAACTGGAACGGCGTTTTTATAGCCGAACAGAAAAGTTAAAATAAAACCGCCGACAAAGGCCACAACAATTGAAATCAGGAGTCCGATGAACCCCCGGTCCACACCTTCCGGACCGATAAACATCGGGATGCCAAAAACGCCGCCTCCCGCAATACTGTAGTAGTTATTCGTACCAAACATGCCCGCTACGGCACCGCCGATCCCTCCGGCGATGGAGGCCAGGATAAAAGGCTTTTTCGCCGGCAGGGTAACGCCGTAAATGGCCGGTTCCGTAACCCCCATAAATCCCGCAATTGTAGCCGAGGTGGCAATCGGTTTCAGACGTTTGTCTTTTGTTTTCAAAGCAATAGCGAGGGTGGCTCCCGTCTGGGCGAAGATGGTGCAAAACAGCATGCCATTGATCGGATCGAAGCCTTTGTTCATAATATTATTGATTAAAATCGGAATAAACGCCCAGTGCAGTCCAAAGATAATGATGGATTGCCAGAATCCGGCCAGCAGGAGACCAGCGATGATCGGGCTTAAACCATAAACCCACAAACTGCCGGCGGCCAACTGGTCGCTGATAAATGTAGACACGGGTCCAACGGCAAGAAAGACAACCGGCGTGACGATGATTAAAGTTAACAATGGTACAAAAAACATTTTCATTGATGAAGGCATATACTTGTTGATAAACTTTTCGACAACTGCTGCCAAATAAGCCCCGATAATAATCGGAATGACCGATGAAGTGTAATTGAGCAGAACCACCGGTATATTCAGGAAGGTCAATGCCGTACCTTCGTTAAATGCCGCAACCATGGTCGGGTATACGAGAGCGGCCCCGATCAATGCCGACAAGTAAGGATTTCCGCCGAATTTCTTGCCCGCGGAGAAGCCGAGAAAGATCGGGAAGAAATAAAACAAGGCATCGGCTGTCGCGTACAAAATTTTGTAGGTACCCATGTCCGCGGTCAACCAGTGCAAGGTCGTGAACAGGGAGAGCAGACCCTTGAGGATACCAACCGCTGCCAGCACGCCGACCACCGGCATGAACACACCCGATATAATATCGACAAAACGGCTGAATAAATTTCCTTTCTGTTCTTCCTCGACAGGTTCGGCTTCCGCCGATATTCCCGGCAATTTCGTCAACTCGGCATAGACTTTCGGCACATCATTGCCGATGACCACCTGAAGCTGCCCGCCGCTTTCCACAACGGTGATGACCCCGTCGATCTGTTTGACCTGTTCCTTATCCGGCAGGGAACCGTCTTTGAGTTTGAAGCGCAAGCGGGTCATGCAGTGAATGACGCTGTTTACGTTTTCCGCTCCGCCAACCGATTTCAGGACTTCTTTAGCTGTTTTTTCGTAGTTCATTTTACTCACTCCCAGAGGTAAATGATGCTTTATCGAGCTGTATACGCTTTCCTTAAGGCGAAAAGGGGGGAAGCGGTTTATTTGCGCTGGCCGATGACCACTACATCTTGTTCGAAACGATGCATCGGAATGACGGATTTCCCATCCTTGGTTGCAACCTCTGTGACGGCAAATCTTTTCTTCTCCAGATCGATCGTGGTAAATGTGTAATCCCGAACGTCCCGGTTTAAGCGGACCCTGGTGTTTACCGGGATGTACAATACGATGGTATCGTCATTCGCGGCGGCGCGTATTTCCGGCGTTTCGTTCAGTACCATATCGGCCGGTGAGATGCCCACCAGGTTATAGCTTTCGAACAGGTATTTGATAAAGGCGTAATCCCATGCTCCTTCAAAGCGCAATGCATCTCTCCAGTCATAGGGTGCGTCAAAGCCTTCCCCTTCGACAATGCCGAACTTTTGGCCTTGCTTATGCCAGCTCCAAATCCCGTGGGCACCGTAGGTGATGCCTGCACCACCGCCGGCCAGCAGGCTTTGCCAAGCGGCTTTTCTTGCGTCGAAACGGGAATACCTTCCGTATACGTTGCGGCTGTAGCTGATTTGTTCATAACAGGGCTCTCCGTTAATGACGGGACGCGTGCGCGGTCGTGTATAAAAATGCTGGGCTATTTCGTGGGCCATAAATTGAAACTGCGAGTTATGGCCGGATTGATACATATAAAAATCCAGTCCGTCATGATTTTCGAACTCTTCCGGGAGATCTCTCAATCTGCCTTGAATATGGAGCGTGTTTATGCTTTCCGGACTAACGGCTTGCACCACTTCAAGCGCTTTCATATAATAGGCGTTTGCCCGCTCGCTTGGAAAGTCCGTATCCCCGCTGATGAAATAGATCGGGTTATATTTGGAGAACCGCTCTACTGCATATCTGACATAGGGCTCCACTGCGTCAAACGGCATTTTGTTGTCTTTTTGGAACATTCCGGCCCATGTATCCGGTACATAATTGCACCACAGGAGCACCAATGCAGGAATGAAACCGCGCTGAACGGCCATGCCAACCATTTGTTCCGCCCGTTCAAAGTATTCCTCGTTCAGACTGTAGTAATCGTACGAACCGTCTTTGTTCAATGAGAACGGATCGATTTGAATATCCGAACCGCTGGCGTCCCATTGACGCAGAAGGTTGATTTGCAGTACATTGAAGCCCTGCATTTTCCGAACATCCAAATATTCTGCCCATTCTTCGATGGAGGCATTGGTAAACGCACTCCATACGGTATCCGCCAGATAAAAAAAGGGTTTATCATTTAGCGTTAACGTTCGTCCGTGTTCAGCGACAGATAGCTTCGCCATGATCATCGTTCCTTTCAATGCAGATCCTTTGTTTATATAAAATTAATATAAAAAAGGCTTAAATTTTAGTGATAAAACTAAAATAATCCGTTTTCATAATGGATATTAGCATCTATATGACGGATAGTCAAATTATTTTTTTGAAAATAATTATAATAGTTTAGTTAAGTTTAGTTGGTGAATTCAGAAGAAAGCAAACAAGACCTGCCTCAGTGGACAGGTCTTGTTTGTCTAATTCAGGTGGTTTGACGCTTCACGAGCCGGAAGCTTAACTGCGAAGCTTCTACGGATTCGTCGCCAATGCTGTTCCACAAATCATAGAAAGCGTTCCACGCTTGCTCTTTAATCGGATTATGGATGGTTGTTAAACCAAGTGAGGCCGAAAGCTCGGTATCGTCAAAGCCGATAATCGCCAATTGCTCCGGGACAGCCAGATGATGACGGCGCGCCTCGTTTAATATACCCGCTGCCGCGTAATCATTGGAGCAGAGAACGGCCTCGGGCACCTCTTCCATGGCGGTGAGTGAACGCCAGGCTTGCTCGCCGTCAAGCATGCCGTAAACCTCATAACGGTACCAGTCGGATCGAACAGGCAAGCCGTGCCGCTTCATGATAGATTCGTACGCCAATCTGCGGCTCTGGATGTTCAGGCTGTCCGGTCTGCCAAAAACATTGGCGATTTTCGTGATTCCTTTTGCCAGCAAATGCTCCAGCCCCAGCCGGTAACCTTCCCCCTGATCCATCGCTACAGATGGGATTTGGCCTGCCCGCATGCGCTGCCAGGAGATGATTGGTCCGTAGCGGCAGTAGGAAGACAGTTTCCCGGGATCATTCACACAGGTGATAATTAAAAGTCCATCCACCCGCTTGCTCCTCAGATCTTCAAACGCCTGTATCTCTTTGGCTTGATCCCCTTGAGTAGTATAGATAATGGTTTGGAAATCATAACGTAAAGCAGCTTCGATGAAATGGTTCATAAATGGCAGCACAATTTCATGAAGGGATGTAATGACGATCCCGATTTGATTGGTCCGGCCTTTCGAGAGCGCTACCGCGTTCCGGTTGGGGGCATAATCAAGCTGCTGCATGATTTGCATAATCTTGTCCCGTGTTTCTTCGTTCACATGCGGCGAATGATTGATGACTCTTGATACCGTCGCTCTGGAGTATCCGGATAATTTCACGATCTGTTCAAACTTTGACATGTAAATACCCTTTCCCAAAACTTAAATTTGACATGTAACCCGTTACAACCGTTACGATTTAAAGCAAGGTTCAATCCAGTGTAGCATAAATTTATAAATGGGATGGAGTGTACAGCAGATGAGCATGCAGGAGATTCATTTTCCGGAAAATTTTCTGTGGGGAGGGGCCGTCGCAGCCAACCAGCTGGAGGGCGCATACAACGAGGACGGCAAAGGCTTGTCCGTACAGGATGTGACTCCCAAAGGGCTGGCTGGTCCGGTTACGGAAGCGCCGACACCTGACAATATGAAGCTGGTGGGCATTGATTTTTACCACCGTTACAAGGAAGACGTCAAGCTGTTTGCAGAAATGGGTTTTAAAGTGTTTCGCACGTCCATTGCCTGGTCGCGGATTTTTCCGAAAGGGGATGAGACGGAACCTAATGAAAAAGGGCTGCAATTTTACGATGATTTGTTTGATGAATGCCTGAAATACGGGATCGAACCGCTGGTCACTTTGTCTCATTACGAAACCCCTTTGCATCTTGCGAAGGAATACGACGGCTGGGTCAACCGGAAGCTGGTGGATTTTTATACCCGTTATGCAGCCACGGTATTTAAACGGTACAAGGGGAAAGTGAAATACTGGCTGACCTTTAATGAGATCAACTCCATTTTGGAGGCTCCGTTTATGAGCGGAGGCATCTATACGCCGAAGGACAAGCTCAGCAAGCAGGATCTTTATCAGGCTGTGCACCATGAGCTCGTAGCCAGTGCGGCCGCGGTCAAGCTCTGCCATGAAATTGATCCGCAAGCCAAAATCGGCTGCATGATGCTGAGCATGCCTACCTACCCACTAACGTCTAAACCGGATGACGTGATTAAAGTCATGGAGTTTGAACGACGGAACTATTTCTTTGGTAATGTGCACGCCCGCGGTGTGTATCCGGGATACATGAAACGTTATTTTAGAGAGAATGGAATTGAAATTAAATTCGCGCCCGGCGACGAGGAGATTTTGCGGAACACCGTCGATTTTATTTCATTCAGCTATTATATGAGCGTGTGCCAGACGGCCGATCCGGAGAAGAGTGCGGCCGGTGAAGGGAATATCCTTGGCGGCATTCCCAACCCGTATCTGCCGGCAAGCGAATGGGGATGGCAGATCGATCCGCAAGGGCTGCGCATTGTCCTGAACGACTTTTATGACCGTTATCAAAAACCGCTGTTTATCGTGGAAAACGGTCTGGGAGCGGTCGATGAGCTGATCGTAAATGAAGCAGGAGAGAAGACGGTGGAGGACGATTACCGCATTCAATATTTGAACGATCATCTGGTGCAGGTTGCAGAAGCCATTGCCGATGGCGTGGAGGTAATGGGGTACACGTCCTGGGGCTGCATCGACCTGGTCAGCGCTTCGACGGCTCAGCTCAAGAAGCGCTACGGCTTCATTTATGTGGACCGTCACGACGATGGCTCCGGTACTCTGGAGCGTTATCGCAAAAAGTCTTTTTATTGGTACAAGGAAGTCATTGCGACAAACGGCAAAAGTCTCAAGCGGTAAGCACTTCATTAAGCATTCGCCATTCGCTGCATGAATAAGGCGTCTGCTCTGCGGATGTCTGATATAAAGCTTATATTTTCAGAAAAAAAACCAGCGGTACTTTGAATTCCGGGCACCGCTGGTTTTGCCTATTTTGGCATGACATATTTCATCGCTTGCGTGCCCGTTCCTTTCCTTTATCCGCTTCCCCGGCATTGCGGTTGGCCGCTTCGCGATCCAGCTTCATCTCCTCGACTGTCTTGACCTTCAGACGGGCTGCGCCTTCGTAGGCGCGCACCGGAATCAGGTCCCCAGAAGCCAGCCGCTCTTTGGCTGCGGCAATCGCCTCCGTATACTGCGGCAGCCATGCCTCCTGTGCGACCAGCATTTCATCAACGAGCTGCCAGATTTCCTTCGGATTGCAGACGGCACCGACCAGCGGGTCCATCATGAACGCCTGGCGCAGCAGCTTGTCATCGCCATGAATGGCCGCTTCCACCGCCAGCCGCTGCACGGAGATGCTGGCATTGCAGACGGCTGCCGGCCCGAGCGGCAGTTCGCCGACGACCGGCATCGAGATGCCGTTGCCGTCAGCATAACCCGGCGCTTCAATAATCGCGTCATCCGGCAGATTGGAGATGATGCCGCGGTTCACGGTGTTGAAATGCCCACGGTAGACCCGCCCGGTCTCCAGTCCTTCAATAATGTAGGAACCGTGCTCTTGACCTCTGCGCGCCGGCTTATATTCCAGCGCCGGCTCCTTCATCCAGTTCGGGAAGTCGGTCTCGAACCAGTTCCGTCCCTCCGTGCATACGCGGAGATATCCGCCAGTCTCTCCGTTAATCCAGGAGCCCAGATCGATCCATTCCTTGATCTCATCGGGACGCTTGCGGTACCATGGCACATATTCGCTTAAATGCCCGTTCGATTCTGTGCTGTAATAGCCAAAGCGGCGCAGCATATCGATCCGCACCTTCTCGGTGCGCGCATAATCGGGATGCTTCTCGAACGCTTCCAGCAGCCCTGGGGTCAAATCCTTGCCGTTATGGCGAATCTGAATGTACCAGGTCTGGTGGTTGATGCCCGCACAGATAATATCGACTTCTTCCTTCTTCAGGCCATAGACATTGGCGATCTGCTCATGCCCGTGCTGCACGCCGTGACAGAGCCCAATAGTCCGTACTCCGCCGTATTTGTTGCATGCCCAGGTCAGCATCGCCATCGGATTGGCGTAATTGAGCAGCAGCACATCCGGATGAGCCAGCTCGCGGATGTCCTTGCAGATGTCCATCATGACGGCAATCCCGCGCTGGCCGTACATGATTCCGCCTGCACACAGCGTATCTCCTACACATTGGTCTATACCGTACTTTAACGGAATATCCACATCGGTGGCAAAAGCCTCCAGTCCTCCGACCCGAATCGTGCATAGCACATATTTGGCGTCCTTGAGCGCCTCTCTGCGATCTGTTGTAGACTGAATGCGGATATTCAGCCCATTCTCCTCAATATCCCGCTGGCACAGCTCTGTCACCATCTGCAAATTATGTTCATTGATATCCGTGAAGGCGATACTCACATCACGGAATTCCGGCACCGTCAGCAAATCCCGCAGCAGGCCGCGAGTAAACCCGATGCTGCCAGCACCTATAAAAGTCACTTTGAATGACATGTCGTTTCCCTCCCACAGGTTTGATATGCACCCCAATTGTAGCAACGACAGGGAGGGAAGCGTTATCAAATTCATGACTTGTTTGCATGCAAAGTGTTAACAATCGTCACCTCGCTGCTCATGGGCGAAGCGGACCGCCTCCACCGATTGGCGATAATCGGAAGGGGTCATGCCTGTTGCGCTTTTGAACAGCTTGTGCAGGTAGGGGCGGCTGTGTACCCCAACATAGTCCGCGATGTCCGCAACCGGAATATCGGTCTCGCGCAGCAGCATCTTTGCCTTTTCCATGCGAAAGCCGGTCAGATACGACATGATGGACTGCCCGATCTTCTGCTTGAAGATTCGCTGTACATAACCCGGGTGCAGATTGACCGCTTCGGCCACCTGTTTGATCTGGACGGGGCGGTCATAATTCTGATGCAGAAAGTCCAGGCACTGCCTGACATATTGATTCTGCATATCTCCGCCCTGACTCTCCAGCTCATGGTACAGCCTTGCGATCCGCAGCAGCAGCCCGGTGAGCTGCACCTGAACCAGCATCTCCGAGCGCTCCTTGCGGTCAAGCTCCAGCACGAGGCTCTTCAACACATGATATACCTCGTGCGGCTCTCTTAACAGCAAATAGGGCTGAGGACAGTCCAGCAGGGCCGCCATCTGCATGTCCGCCGCCGCCAGCTCCGCAGCGGAGAGATAAGCTCCCGCAAGCTCTTCAAAACGGAATTCCACGTTCAGCATCCGGCATGAATGCTCCACCAGCAGTCGATGCGGGATATGCCCGTCCAAAATAATGAATTCCCCTTTTTTGAGCACCGATCTGTGCGTCTGCCCGCCAAAGGACAGCTCCACCGCGCAGCTTCCGGCGATGACATACATGATCTCCGTCGACGGGTGGGTATGCAGCGCCATCTCGTATTCGTTCCATTCCTTGAAATAATAGGCGGTAATGAACGGACGGCAGCCGGCCGTTTCCCCCTTGAGCCTGAACAGCCCTTGCGGCCCCATGTGCTTCCCTCCTTATTTTAAATATCTTCCGGTCACCGAAGCGCTGCAGTTGATGCTTTCTTTCGGTGTGCCTTCAAAAATAACTTCACCGCCTTCGTCCCCCGCGCCAGGGCCAAGATCGATCATCCAGTCGGCCTGACAGATCACCTGCAGATTATGCTCAATCACGACCACGGTGCAGCCTCGTTCAACGAGGCGATTGAGCAGGCGGATCAGCCGCTCCACATCTGACATATGCAGTCCCGTGGTTGGCTCGTCCAGCACATAAAAGGTCCCGCTGCTTTCCAGCTCCGCAGCCAGCTTGATCCGCTGCAGCTCGCCGCCCGACAAAGTGCTAAGCGGCTGTCCAAGAGATAAATAACCGACACCTACCTCTTGCAGTCTTTTGAGCGGTGTTACAATTTCTTCCTCGTGAAAATAGCCGAAGGCTTCCTCAACGGTCATAGCCAGCACGTCGCCTATGTTTTTTCCGCGCAAACGATAGGACAGAACCTGTTCCGTATAACGCATTCCACGGCATGCTTCACAGACGCTGGCAACCGTATCCATAAAGGCAAAATCGGCATATATCGTGCCCAAGCCTTTACAGTGGGGACAAGCGCCCTGCGAGTTAAAGCTGAACAGCGAAGCGTTCACCCCGTTCTCCTTGGAAAACAAATTTCTTATGGCGTCGAAGATGTCCGTGTAGGTTGCCAGATTGGAGCGGTTGGACGCCCCGATCGCTCCTTGATCGATGAATATCGCTTCAGGGCAGTACCTTGGTAAAACCTGACGGATCAAGGTGCTTTTTCCCGATCCCGCTATTCCGGTAACAACGGTCATTACGCCGGTCGGAATTTGAACGCTTATATCCTTTAAATTATTCAGAGCTGCATGCTTGATAGCAAGCCAACCGTCAGGATGTCTGACCTCGCTTTTGAATGCGGGTTTACGGCTCAGGCATTTGGCTGTCAAGGTGTCGGCCGACATCAGACGGTGCAGGCTTCCTTCGAAGACGATGTTACCGCCCCGCGATCCGGCATGGGGTCCCATCTCGACGATGTGATCGGCAATCCGTATGACGTCCGGGTCATGCTCCACGATCAGGACGGTATTGCCCTTATCTCTCAGCTGCTGCAGCAGCCGATTAATGGTGTTGACATCGTGCGGATGGAGCCCGATGCTCGGCTCGTCAAAAATATACAGCAAATCGCTCAAGCTGCTGCCGAGCTGGCGCACCATCTTGATCCGCTGCGATTCGCCACCGGACAGGCTGGACGTTTCACGGTTTAGGCTTACGTACCCGAGCCCGATCTCCAGCATATGGGCCAGACGTTTTACGATTGCTTCCGTAATCGTCTGCGCTTCAGGCTCCCGGATCATGCGAATAAACCCGATCAGTTCGCTAATCTGCATAGCGGCACAATCGGCAATGCTTTTTTCGTTTATTTTGCAGGACAGTACGCGTGGATTCAAGCGGCCACCGCGGCAGGAAGGGCAAATTTCCTCAGTCACGATGCGATCGATCGCTTCCTTGTGCCTCACGGCACTTTTCGAATCTTTATTTAAAAATGTGCGTTTAATGCGCGGAACGATGCCTTCGTATAGCGCTGTCGACGGCCACTCCTTGGTCGGATGCGGCGGTTTAAATCCGCTTTGATAAAGGAGCATGTCCATTTCATCGTCCTCATAGTCCTTCAGCTTTTTGTCGTTATCGAACAGGCCGGTGCAGACATATCTTTTCCACCGGAAGTCACCTGGCATGAAGGTTGGGAACAAAATGGCCCCTTCGTTAAGTGATTTCTCCCTGTCGATCAACTGATCGACATTGACGGTTTTCGCCTTGCCCAAGCCTTCGCAATCCGGACACATGCCCTGCGGGTTGTTGAAGGAGAATACGTCGGAATATCCGACGAAAGGGCTGCCGAAGCGGGAAAACAGCAGCCGCAGCAGCGCATAAATGTCGGTGACTGTCCCGACCGTGGATCTTGCGTTGCCTCCGATTCTTTTCTGGTTCATGACGATCGCCGCCGGCAAATGCTCAATGGCATCCACCTCCGGCTGCCCATAGTGGGGAAGCCGATTGCGGACGAAGCTGGAGTAACCCTCGTTCAATTGCCGCTGCGATTCCGCCGCAATCGTATCGAAGACAAGCGCGGATTTGCCGGAACCGGATACGCCTGCAAATACCGTAATCTGCTTTTTGGGGATCATTACATGGATGCCCTTCAAATTTTTTTCTCTCGCACCCATGACATGTATGGGATTCTCTTTGTTCATGGCTCTTTCCTCCTCTTGCTATTCGTAAAAAAAAGTATAAGCTAAAAGCATGTCAACAACTGTCATGTTTTAGGAGGAGGAAGGAATTGCATGACCAAAACCAAACTGCTGTTTGATCTGATCCTGTATGTCAATGCCAAACGCAGTTTTACCGCACAGGATGTCGCGCATGAATTCGGCATTTCCGTACGAACCGCGCACCGGTATCTTGCGGACATTGCCGAGATAGGCGTTCCGCTGTATACGGAACCGGGGAGAGGGGGCGGTTATCGGGTGCTGAACAACCGGCTGCTGCCGCCAATCATGTTTGATGAGGAGGAAGCGTTCGCTATTTTCTTTGCTTTTCAGGCATTGAAATACTATCAATCCCTGCCTTTTGATATTCACATTGCCTCCGTTTCCGGCAAGCTGTACGCAGGCCTGCCCGACGACACGAAAAGAAAAGTGGACCAACTTGATTTGGTTCTGGCCTTTTGGAACAAAAAAAGAAGCGTTCCGTCTCCGTATCTAAAGGAAATCATCGAAGCCGCTGCAGCGCATCAGCTGCTCAATATCGAATATGTGTCAAAGTCGGAAAATACGTTGAAAGAAGTGGCTCCGATTGGCATCTACGCCTACGACGGCTTCTGGTACATGCCGGCATTCGATCGCGCTCATGGCGAAATCCGATTGTTTCGCACGGACCGGATTGTATCGTTGGAACGAACGCAGCAGCCCTTCACACTGCCAATTCATCTGTCCGACTGGTTGGAGAGCTATACGGCACAATCGTTGGAAGCGCCCATGCGGTTATATGTGGAGCTGAACCGGGAAGGTTTAAGGCAGTGCCGCAGCCAGCCCTGGCTTGAACCTCATATCACGGAGATCAATCCGGAACAGGGTTACATTGAGACCGTGATCGACAAGAACGAATTGGAGTTCGTTACCAATTACTTTTTCCAGCTGGGCACCGCGGCCAAAGTGATCGAACCGATCGAGATTGTGAATCGGATTTGTACGCAAGCCCGTGAACTCGTTCGCCATTATGCATCTGAAGGCACATCATATGAGGGTTGTTGAGGATAAAAAAAGGAGGGCGTCAGGTTAACGGACCTTTGGAACGCCTCCTTTTATGTGTCAATATATAAACCAAGTGAAGCGGTGTTTATTACTCCGACAAGTCTTCAATATGAAGCGTGACACCGTTATACGTGGCATATCCGTAGCTTTTGGGCTTGCCGTCATCATCAATGTCGAACAGCAGCCTGGCAGGTGTGGGTCCTCCAGCTACCGAGAAGGTTGCCCGCAGCTTCATTTCCCCCTGATTTGCGCCTGTCAGTTGAAGGTCGGCTTCATAGCGGCTCTCTCCGGCATAATTTGAATGGACCTTCTCATATCCATTGTAAAAATTCACGCCGTCATCGCTAAAGTTGACATACTGCGTTTCCGTTAGGCCAACATTGTCTGAGGATTTATGGTCAAGATAGGTTGCATATCCGGAATGTTTTCCTGCGATTTTGCCTTCAATATCCGCATACACGGAATCCAATACAGATAAGTCTTTGATCGCATAGGGGATGTTATCTGTAGTTGGTTGAATGGGGACAGGCTTTTTGGGCTTATAATCAAGCAGCTTTACGATCCGCAGCCGAATTTGTGAATCACCGGTGCCTCTGAGCATCTCCAGCCACATGGCACGCTTGCCATCCGGATGCCAGGACATGGGCGAGCGGTAAACCCAATTCTCATCCGTATTGAGTTGAATCCCTTGATAACCTTCTTCGTACACAGAACGGTTCACGTCGATCAAAACCGGGCCAATGTTGCCCTCCCTGAACTTGCGTACTCCATCAACTGCATACATATACTGGATTCCGGTAAGCCCGCCCATACTTCTTGTGCCAAGAGGACGGGGCATCAGTCCGAAGATGGCCGGATCCGTATTTTTGGAAAACCTGGTGCTCATGACGATGCCCAAACGTTCATCCGGAGAAAAAATGGTGGTTTCATCGTATCCCGGAGTATATGTGATTTGCGTAACCGTTTCAGAATCCAAATCCTGTACAACGGAATCCGTGGTACTGTAATGCAATGCACCGACAAGGGATATAGCATTTCCTCCCTTTACAAACTGCTTTACTTCCCCTCCCCGTATGAGCTGGGGAATTATAAAGCCCGGCTTATTCGGGTCATCCGTAAAGCTCTGCACAGTACTGATAATCTGCACGTTTTCGAGAATATACTTATCCGTTTTGCGTTCCAGAACACCTATAGCCGCAGCAGCACCAATATCGGAGCGCAGCATCGTCCAGCTCATATGTTTATTATCAGGTGCAATGATGATTTCAGACCAATGATGGGTTGTGCGCGGATCATCTTCGAGAGTTGACGGATACACGACAGGCAGCAATTTGGTGCTTTTGCATTTGTCGATATTGGGGGTGCATTCAAGCACATAATCTCCCAGCAGCACTCGTTTATTATCCTGGAATGGCATATAACGGATACCGTTTGCTTTTGGCTTTTGCGGGATGACTCCCGAGAATATCTTCCTGAATTTCGTACCGTCATCGTTGAGGACAGCCATGTTATAATAATCGGGAACATTCATATCCTTCTTGGTTTTATACGAAATAAGCACTTTCCCTGAATATGTGTAAGTGCCATTCTGGAGTTTCACGTCAGCCGGTAACGGGACGCTTTTTATAGCGATTCGTCCGATTCCATCATGATTGAGCTCGTGGCTTATATCGTCAGAAGAAACGTCTGCAGCAAATGCCGGTGCTGCCAATGACAAACAGACACTTAGTACAATCAAGACCGAAAACCATCTTTTTTTCACATCATCGCCCCCAAATTTAATATTTTTAATTTGAAGTATCAGGGATTTATTTCCATACAAATTAATCATTGATCGCAGGAAGGGATTTAATTCATATAAGCTCACCCCCAGTTTAAAAAGTGATGCTGCTTGGTTTTGTATGCGCTTACAAACAACACTATACGTTCTGTATCAAAACCGCTCAACAGGTCATTTTTAGGTTTCAGCAGGGTCATTTTTAAGGTGATATCAAAAACCCAGTAGCTTCATTGCAAAGCAGGCCTTAAAATGAGGGGGAATGTTACACCGGGGAAGGGAGGTGTATGAAGCATATGGGTTGGAACCACAGGATAGCCTCATGGATGAAGAACATGAAGTTTCAACATAAATTAATGGCGGGTTACCTATTGGCTTGTGTGATTCCGCTGATCATTGTAAGCGTCATCATTTTTCGGCAGGCGGCAGTGGAACTGGAGAGCTCATCCGAGGAATTTGCTGCTTTGTACACGTCCCAGATCAGGACTTCATTGAATAAATTCATGAAAGAATATGACCAGATCACCAAATCCGTATTGGTCGATAACGATCTGATTTATAAGCTTGGCGAAGAACGAAAGATGTCCATTGATGAATTGGTCCTTCAGAGGGTAACCGTACAGAAGCTGCTGATGCGTGTTGCCCTGCTGGAACCGGAGATCAGCAGTCTCATGCTCATCAGTCGGGATAACAGTGTCTACCAGTACTCCAATACGGCAAGCAGAGTGAATGAAACTGCACTCTTATCGCAGAAGTGGTTCAAACGGATTCGCAGCTCAGATGATACGTTTTTTATCACCGGGCTGCATGATCGCATGTACTATGAAGACAAAGGAGAGGGTGCCGTAGTTACCGTGGGAAGGGTGCTGCTCAGTTCCGATGGCGCATATGCCGGCGTACTGCTTATTGATTTGGACCCCTTCATGCTGCTGCAGCTGGACAATGATTTTGTTCAGGCCCGGGACAAATATGGCATAAGTGTCGTTATAAGCAATCACCTTGGGGAAATCGTTTATCATTCCGAGGCGGCCAGCGGCCGGATGACCTGGAAGCAGGTGCTGGAATCAGGCAGGGATTACACGAAGGATGCCGGGAGTCCCGAGCGCATCATTTTATCCGAGCAGACCCAAGCAGGGGAGCTGTTCATCCGGACTGAAATCCCCCGGGCGAAGCTGCTTCTGAGGATTAGCAAAATCCAGGCGGTTACCGTAGTAGTCATCCTGGTGAGCGGGCTGATTGTAACCCTGATCTCCATGGGATTAAGCTATCATATCACGAAGCCGATCAAGGCGCTCCGCAAAAGTATGAGGAAGGCGGAAGATGGTCAATATGTGCCGATCGCGGATCATCAATCCAACGATGAGATAGGGGGGCTGGTGCAAAGTTATAACAAAATGATCGTCACGATTCGCACCTTGATTGAAGACGTATATATCGCTGATATCAAACAGCGTAAAGCCAAATTGCTGGCGCTTCAAAACCAGATCAATCCCCACATGCTGTACAATACGTTGGAATCCATTCGAATGAAAGCGCTTGCTAAGGGAGATGAGGAAGTTGCCGATATGATCAAGATCCTGGCGCGCATGTTCCGGCTGGCCTTGGGCAAGGAAGGCAGGCAGCATTTGGTAAAGCATGAAGTGCAGTATACGGTCAATTATTTGCAGCTTCAGAACATCCGGTTCGATCATCGCTTCAAGCTGCATATCAGGCTCCCAGAGGAAATTCAGCAGTGCAGCATCATTCCTCTGGTTTTGCAGCCCATCGTGGAGAACAGCATCAACCATGGCTTTCAAGGATACAGCCGGCCGATGAATATTACCATTGAAGGCATGTGGACAGGAGATGGAGGCATTGTCATCCGGATTACGGATGATGGAATCGGCATGCTACCGGCCAAGCAAGCGGAGCTGTATGCTCGCCTGAAGGATGCAGAGTCGGACAAGTACAGGCTGGAGCAAACGGATGCATTGTCGGAGAAAGGATTAGGTCTTAAAAATATTGCCGAACGCATCAAGCTGCATTACGGGAACCAATATTACTTGTCTTTCTCCTCAGCCTATGGAATAGGCACGACTGTCGAGATTTATATCCCCAGAACTTGAATCAATCCTGTATGGAATAGGTAAGGGAAAGGGTGAGCTGAGATGAAGATGGTTATCGTGGATGACGAAAAAGGGATTGTGGACGGACTGAACAAGCTGATCGGCCGTTACGTTCCCGAATGTGAGATGATCGGCGCAGCTTATAATGGGCTGGATGGATTCAGACTGATTCTGGAGCGGCAGCCGGACATTGTGATTACGGATATCCGCATGCCTCAGGCAGATGGTCTGGAGATGATCCGGATGCTGAAGGATGAGGCCTGTCATGCCAAGTTTATTCTCTTGAGCGGATACGCCGAATTTGAGTATGCCCGCAAGGGCATGCAGCTGGGTGTTCAGTTCTACATTAACAAGCCGGTGGAAGAAGAGGAGCTGCAGGAGTGTGTTTACAAGGTGATGGAAGTCATCCGCTCCGAACGGGCCAGGCAGCAAGAGGTACACAACTTAAAGCAGCAGGTGCACAATCGTATGGTGGAGAGTGCATTACGGGACCTTCTGGATGCGGGAAGCGACAACAAGGTACTGGTGGATGAGCTGCTTCGTGTCGTCCGTATCCCTCTTGAAGATACCCGTTACGTATGCGCGATGCTCGAATTCGAAAGCAGCTTGGGAGCTTTGAAGGGGCCAGGACTTGAACGGTTGTTCCTCCGGATAGGCCAAACTTTGGAGCAGTTCCAGGGGGTATACCGGATCCGCTACTCGGGCTCCCAGGTGGCTGTGATGGTGACTCATGATCAAGCCATCGAGTACGGAGAGCTGATTCGCTCCATTCACGACCTGAAAGAAATGATTTACCAGGAGACAAAGCTGTCCATGGCTGTCGGGATTGGCACGGTACAGGAAAGGGCGGAAAGAATCAGCTTATCCTTTGAAGAAGCCCGCCATGCTTTAAGCTACAAGGTGATCAAAGGGGAGGATGCCGTAATTCCTTATTCCGAGATCATAAACTTGAAAGGGCGGCGCCTTCCCGTTTCTGAAGAGATCATCTCAAAGCTGGAAGCTTGTATGGACAATATGGATGAAAAGGGATGCGTGAACCTGATTCGCGAAATTTTCGGCATTATTGAAAAGGAGGAGAGCATGAGTCCCGCCGATCTCCAGCTGCAGTGCCTGAGCATTCTCTTATCAAGTATGCGTAAAATGTCTGTTCAGCAATTCCAGCAGCATGATATCATCGGACGTCACATCCTCTCCCTGGAAAGCATTTCCCGCTTCAGGACATTGGAGCAGCTGGAAGAGTGGATGATTCAGGTTATTCAGGGCATTCTGTCCTTCAAACAGGAGCATCAGCTTCCCCGGAAGAAGGATATCATTGCGGAGATTAAGGAATATGTGAGGGAGCATTACAGCGAACCGATCAGCCTGGCGGATTTATCCGCCCGTTTCTTTATCAATCCTTATTATTTGAGCCAGCTGTTCAAGCAAAAGACGGGGGAAACCTATCTGAACTATTTGGCACAGACCCGGATCAATAAGGCGAAGGAGCTGCTGATCAGAACGGATCTGAAGGTCTATGAGATATGCCAGAGGGTCGGTTACTCCGATGCACAGCATTTTGCCCGCTTATTCGAGAAATTGACGGGATGCAGGCCAAGCGAGTACCGTAAAAACCCGCTCAGAGAGTAATCATGATCCCTCCTTTCGCCGATTTACAGGCGGGAGGATTTTTTTGTACAGCTAAAAAATGGCCTTGTGAAAACTTAAAAACGTCCCTTTGTGCGTTTTGCTTCCCGAAAGTATAGTTTATGTAAGCGGATACAACAAGCGCATACCAGGGGGGATAAAAATTGAAAAGCAGTAATCTTCATCATATGAAGGTGTATTGGCCACTATATGTGATGGCGATTCCGGGAATCTTTTTTCTCATCATATTTAAATTCATTCCGCTGGCCGGTGCTGTTATCGCATTTAAGGACTATTCGGTTTTTCAAGGGTTCATCGATAGTCCCTGGGTAGGTTTCAAGCATTTTAGTACACTGCTTCACCATCCGGATTTTGCCCGCGTGTTCGGCAATACACTGATGCTGGGATTTTTCAAGCTCGTATTGATTTTCCCGGTGCCCGTTTTGCTGGCGCTGATGATCAATGAGATTCGAAAATCGGCGTTGAAGAAAGGAATCCAGACCGCTCTGTACATTCCGCACTTTTTATCCTGGGTTATCGTTGGCGGTATTCTCTTCGATTTCTTTTCGTTAAGCGGTTTGTTCAACATGATCATCGGGTGGTTTGGTCAGGATGCTGTGCTGGCCATGCAAGAAAGTGCATACTTTAGACCCATTTACGTGCTTGCTTCGATATGGAGAGATGCCGGATGGGGGACCGTGGTGTATATGGCCGCCATTAGCGCGATTGATCCGCAGCTCTATGAATCGGCGATGATCGATGGCGCCTCCAAGTTCAGGCAAATCCGCCACATTACATTTCCGCTTCTTCTGCCAACTGTTCTGGTGCTGTTCTTGCTCGAGATAGGCAATTTCCTGGATCTTGGCTTTGATCAAGTGTACAATCTGCTCACTCCGATGACCTATAACGTAGGAGATATCCTGGATACGTACGTGTTCCGGACCGGCATTCAGCAGGGGCAGTACAGCTTTGCTACCGCGGTAGGGCTGTTTCAATCCGTGATTGGATTTATTATGGTGTACACCTTCAATAAGCTGTCGAAGAAAGTGTCGGATGGGGGGTTATGGTAGGATGCTTGAATCGAGAGGGGAAAAAGTATTCGTTACGGCAATCACCGTCTTTCTCATCCTGTTTTCTATTATAGCGCTCGTACCGCTCCTGTCCGTAATCGCAACCTCGTTCAGTTCCAAAAGTGCCGTGGACATGAACCTGGTAACGTTATGGCCGAAGCAATTTACGTTAGACTCATGGAAGCACATCATCGACCGTCCCGACTTATGGAAATCGTTTTTCCTGACGCTCGGCTCGACAGTAATCGGAACTATACTGGCACTTTTGATGACCGCCTTGTTCGCATACCCGCTGTCGAAATCCGAGTTCCGCTGGGGCTCCGTCATTATGGTGGCTGTCGTGATCGCCATGATCTTCAAGGCGCCTATCGTGCCTTACTTCCTGACGGTCCGCAGTATCGGCCTTTATGATAATCCGCTGGTTCTGGTCGTGCCGCATATTCTGAATCCATTCAATCTAATCATCATGAGAACCTTCTTCAAGCAATTCTCCAAGGAATTGGAGGAAGCGGCCTTGCTTGAGGGCTGCGGATATTTCCGCATGCTGTTCCAATTCGTGCTTCCGCTGTCCAAGGCCGTACTGGCAACGCTTGCTTTATTCTACGGTGTGGTATTGTGGAACCAATTTCAACATCCGCTTTTTTTCCTGCAGGATCCAAACTGGTTTCCGCTGCAGATCAAGATCCGCCAGTTCATCACCGACGACAACGTCATTATGGCTGGTGCCGCATCAACAGCTAACCTTAACTATAACGAGCGGACCTTAAGAGCAGCGACCGTTATTTTTGCCATCATTCCGATCATTTTGGTGTATCCGTTCCTGCAAAAATATTTTGTCAAAGGAGCCATGATCGGCTCTGTAAAAGGGTGAAGGGGGAGAAAAGATGAATTTCAAAAAGATTGGATTATTAGTTGCGGCAGGTATCCTTGCAATTACCACTGTAAGCGGTTGCAGCGGATCCGGAGGTTCATCAGCTGCTGACCAGAATGAGTCCTCTGACGGAGTTGTCGATATTGAAGTGTGGGGAACGAACATTGGATATCAGCCGGTCACCAAAGGCAGCAAGCTGTATGAATTTTATAAGGAAAAGCTTGGTGTGGGTGTTATCAATCCGTATGTGGAATGGAACGGGGGGACCAACTACCTGAATCAGTTAAACCTGAAAATCGCCGCTAATGAAATGCCGGATATGTTCATACCCCAGCAGGGCATTGAAGACAATTTGGCTAAAAACGGTGCGATTGCCGACCTGACAGAACTGCTGCCAAAATATGCACCCAATGTATTGAAGGCCATCCCGGAAGATATGTGGAAGGTGGTCAAGGCGAATGACCCTACCGGTCAGGGAAGAATCTATTATATCCCCGGTGTGGTGGAATACGGAAGATACGCCGGCATGATCCGCCAGGATTGGCTCGACAAGGTGGGTCTGCCGATGCCGAAGACCCAGGATGAATACGTAAAGGTGCTGGAGGCATTCCGGGATCAGGATCCCAACGGCAATGGTCAGAAGGATGAGCTCCCAACCGGCGGCCGGGAGCAGGCCCGCTGGATGGATCATTTGTTTGCCATGTACGGGGTTGCCATGTTCGAAGGTTATCCGGAATGGGACATCTACGATGGCGAGCTGACTTATTCCGCGGTGACTCCGAATATGAAAGCGGCTTTGGAGTTCATCGCCAAGCTGTACAAGGAAGGCTTAATAGACAAGGAGTCGCTGTTAAACACAAAGGATAAGTGGGACGGAAAGATTTATGCGAATAAGGCAGGGAACTACTTCCATTGGGTAGAGTCCGGCAATTTGGCCTTGGAAAATATCTACAAGAACACAGGCGTGAAGGCTGAATTCGAAGTGCTCCCCGTCCCGGAAGTGCCGGGTTATAAAGGCTTCTACACGATGAAAAAATTTGCCCCACCTCAATGGGTTGTCAAGAACAATAAGGACGAGAAAAAGCTGATGGCCACCCTGAAGCTGCTGAACAATATGTATGATAAGAAAAATTGGAAGGATCTGTTCCTTGGCGTAGAAGGAATGCATCATACGGTCAAGGACGGCAAAGCCGTCAAGCTTCCTGATGACAAGAGCACTCAGGAGAATCTGATTCTGAATCCGGTTACGAGCGTTGCGACACTGGATATGATGATTGATCTCACCAATAGCAGCGCATCGGAAGACAATAAGTGGGCCATTGATCAGGTCACCCGGAATATGAAGGAAGCTCAGAAGTACGCCAAAGAAATAGCCGGTGACGGTCTGCCGGCCAGTATTTATGAAGGCTTCCCGGACATTAACAATCGTACGCTGTACGTGGAATACGCAACCAAGATTATCCTCGGGCAATACCCGATCAGCAAGTTCGATGAATTCGTCGATAAGTGGAATCAATCGGGTGGTGAAGAAGTTACGAAGCGTGCCAGAGAATGGTATGCGAAGGTGAAAAACTAGTGGGAGGGCTCTTCAATGCACAACTACCTGCCTTTTGATGTTCCTTATCAAAAGAAGATCAGACTAATCATCAACACGGACGCCAAAAACGAGGCTGATGACCAGTTTGCAATCGTTCACGCACTGCTGACCCCGCGCTTTATGATCAAGGGCATCATTGCAGCTCATTTCGGTACAGAGAGAACGAATGAGTCTATGCTGGAGAGTTATGAAGAATGCGAATATGTATTGTCGCTTATGGGGGACGCCGGAAAGGTTCCTGTGTTCAAGGGAGCTCCGCACGCCATACCGGATGAGCAAACCCCCGTTATGTCGGAAGGGGCCGAGTTGATTATCCGCGAAGCGATGTCTGACGATCCTTCACCGCTATACGTCATCTTCCTCGGCCCCCTTACCGATATGGCCAGCGCTTATTTGGCTGAGCCACGTATCGCCGAAAAGCTGACATGCGTTTGGATCGGCGGCGGCAAATATCCGGAGGGAGAGTGGGAATTCAATCTGAAGAACGATATCAATGCCGCAAATGTTGTCATGCAGTCACCTATCGAGTTTTGGCAGGTGCCGCGCAATGTATACACGACCATCCGGGTCAGCTTGGCTGAACTGGCTCTGAAGGTTCGTCCTTACGGTGCGATCGGTCAGTATTTGTTTCAACAAATGATCGAGGTCAACGACAAACTGGCGGACAATATGCATTTTCCAAAAGGCGAGAAGTGGTCCCTCGGCGATTCTCCGGCAGTCAGTCTGCTGCTTGATGCACATGATTATGGCTGGGAAATGAGAAGTGCTCCGCATATTACCAAAGAGATGTATTATGTGCATAAGCCGACAGAGAGAAAAATTCGTGTATACCACGATGTAGACTCACGTTTTACATTGGAGGATATGTTCGCGAAGCTCGCATTATTTAACCCTGTACAGCAAAATTAAATTCAATATTAAGAAGTACCTCTTCGGTATCACTGTGAGACAAAGGCGGTCAGGTATACTGGCTGCCTTTTTTTCTCAATCATTTCGTGGGGAATCGAATCTCATTTCTATTCTGCACCTCTACGAAATAGAAGGGGACCCGATCGTTTAACTGGGTTGAAAAAGGAGGCAGTCATGAGAAATCGTCTAATGGAAGTGCTTGAGGGCCAAGAACAAAATTATATTCTTCCTTTTCTCTGGCAGCATGGTGAGGAAGAGCAGGCGATTCGGGAAGAGATGGCCCGTGTTCATGAGGCCGGAATCGGGGCTGTTTGTGTGGAGTCCCGGCCCCATCCGGACTTTCTTGGACCGAAATGGTGGACGGATATGGATATTATTATGGAGGAAGCCCGTGCACGCAGCATGAAGGTATGGATTCTTGATGACGATCATTTTCCAACGGGACATGCGGGAGGCAAGGTGAAGAAGGCTCCGGAAGAGCTTCACCGTTTGTTTTTGGGTGAACGTTATATCGATACCATTGGTCCTGCCAAGGGAGCATCTCTGTTGCTGGATACCTTACTGCTGTACGGGCTTCGTCCGACCGTCTCGCATAGCCAAAACGCAAGCGGCAAAAACAAGCTGATTTCAGTGGTCGCGGTTCGCCGCGATCCATCCGATGGAACATTACTCGGTGACTGTGTCGACATCACTGATCTTGTACATGACGGTATCCTTTATTGGGATATCCCTGAAGGGTATTGGCGAGTATTTATTATTTCGGAAAATAAGCATGGCGGCAGTAAAGAGCAGAAGGATTATTTGAACCCGTTGGATCGGGATTCCGTTCGTATTTTGCTTGATACGGTATATGAAGCTTTTTACGAACGGTACAAAGCGGATTTCGGCAAGACATTTGCCGGTTTCTTTTCAGATGAACCCGGTTTTTATAATGATGAGAAAACCTTTGATTTCAATTCCAGACCCGGAAAACAGGGAGTGGCGCTTCCGTGGAGCCGGGAGATGCCGGCTTTACTTGAACAAGCGTTAGGTATGGACTTTCGTAAGCTTCTATATCTTCTCTGGCAGGATGCGGGAGAACAGTCGAATATTGTGCGGTACACCTATATGAATATCGTCAGCAAGCTTTATGCGGACCATTTCTGTAGCCAAATCGGAGCATGGTGCAGAGCGCGCGGGGTGGAATACATCGGACATGTGCTGGAGGACAATAACGTTCATGCAAGGCTTGGTCCCGGTGCCGGACACTTCTTTCGCTCACTCTGGGGTCAGGACATGTCGGGCCTTGATGTGGTGCTGTGGCAGATCGTTCCCGGCTTCGATGAAGTGTCTTTCCGCCAGCCAACGGGAGAGACGGATAGCGAATTCTACCACTATGGTCTCGCCAAGCTTGGCGTGTCGCTCGGACACATCGATCCGAAAAAACAAGGCCGGACGATGTGTGAAGTGTATGGGGCATATGGCTGGACGGAAGGCCTAAAGCTGATGAAATGGCTCACAGATCATATGCTTGTCCGCGGCGTCAATTATTTTGTCCCGCATGCCTTTACCCAGAAAGCTTTTCCGGACCCGGATTGTCCGCCACATATGTATGCGGGCGGAAAAAATCCGCAGTACCGCTACTATAAGCATTTAAATCGCTATATCAATCGGATCAGCCACCTGATTTCGGGCGGAAGACACGTGGCGACAGCAGCTGTTCTATATCACGCTGAAGCCGAATGGTCCGGAGAAGCAATGTATTTTCAAAAACCTGTGAAAAAATTGATGCAGCATCAGATCGACTGTGACGTTCTGCCTGTCGATGTTCTTTTGGAAGCGGCCAGCGTGAAAGAGGGCAAGCTGCATGTAAATGACGAGGATTACGAGTGTCTGATCGTGCCCTTTGCAGAGTCCCTCCCGGCAGCCATGATGCGGCGTTTGGTCCAGTTTGCCGAACAGGGATTACCCGTTCGTTTTGTTGACGGGCTGCCGATACGATCCAGCGAGGGTGTTGATATTTCTGGCGAGCTGTCTTGTCTTGCCGGTCACCGTATTGTAAAGGTGGCTGCTTTAGACAAACTTGCGCAAGACCTGACTGCAGATGGACATTACGATATTGGCGTCGAAACATACGAACCGTATCTTCGAAACTATCGCTATCTTCATAACGATTTGGATGTTTTTATGTTCTTTAACGAAAGCCCGCATCAAACGATTCGCACAAAGGTGGTTTTACCTGTCCAGGGCGATGTGTATGCCTATGATGCCTTCCTGAATCGCCTGACCCGTTTGGATGCAACCGAGAGGGACGGTGCGAGAACGGTGCAGCTTGTCCTGCATCCATATGAATCCATCGTGCTGCTCCATGGAATCGCCCTTGAAGGATATGCCGCCACGCAGCGACGATATACGATGGGTTCGGATTTTGAGCTTGAAGGGAAATGGAACGTATCCATCGCTGAAGCTGAACAATATCCTCAGTTCCGGGAATGGGGCAGGTTGGCGGCTTTAAAGAATATGAGCGGACCTGATTGCTTGCCGCGATTCACCGGCACTTTTCGTTATGAAACGGAATTTGAATGGAATGAATCTGCAAATCAAGCTCTGCTGGATTTGGGCGAAGTTTATGAAACGGCAGAGGTATGGTTAAACGACGAGCAAATAGGGGTCCGCATTTGTCCGCCTTACCGCCTGGAGATCAACGGTCCGTTAAAGAAAGGCAAAAACAAGCTTGTCATTGAAGTTACGAATACACTGGTGAAAGATCAGCGGGACTTCCTGTCCTCCTTTGCGCAGCAGGAACCAAGCGGACTCATCGGGCCCGTCCGGGTGATAAGCATATAGGATCCTCTGCATCCGGCATGATTGCTCTGGAGGTACCGACAAGGTTCTTCAGGGCAAGTTTGCAGTGCAGCCTTTCGAGGCACTGCTGCTTGAGTTCGCCTGATACAAAACAAGCTGCCTAAATGCGGCTTACAATGCGCGGAGCGTTTCGCAGCATACGAAGGGAGTGCCCCTGGTCGATGGACCTTTTAGGGCACTCCCTGTTATTACAGTGTCTGATTCTGTGGAGCTATGTTAGGTTCGATCGTTCTAATCGGATTGTCAATTAGATCGTTATCAAATAGAGTGGTTACAAAGCCTGCTTCGATATTTGCGCCGAACAACTGCCCGTTGCCAAAGTTCGACTTACCGACCTGGCTCCATCCGCTCTGGGAGTTTTCACCTACCGCAATGATACCGCCCCTGTTTAACGTATTCACATTTATTGCGCCAGCCGCTAGTGTAATAAAAACCGCCATATGCTCACCCCCGATAGCCTATACCGACATGGTATTCAGCCCAATCCTGAAAGTGACAATTAATCATTTGCGTCTCCCGTGGCGCAGGGCTTCATGCAGTCAGGAACTGGTTTTATCGTCAGGAGCAGCAGGCTTTTTCTGCACAATGTGGGTGTTCTTTTCAATCCCTTCTGTCTCATCCGTGACTTTTTCCTCCGTATGCTGGGGAGCGTCTATCACATCGTTATCCAAAACAAGGTTGGCTATCTGTTTTAAATAATTGCTGCCAAGGCTTTTGCCCGTCCCGTAGTTAACTTTTCTCGAGTTTCTCCAGCCAAGCTGCTTGTTATGTCCCAAATCAATGGCCGCACCTGAATTTAATGCATTGGCATTGATGGACTGAAAATCGATTGCGCTTTGCTGCAGAGCGTTGGCCGCCTCCACAAGCGTGATATCCCTTGCATCTTCTACAGAGGCATCTATTGCGTCCGAGTCATACACCACATTGACGGAATTTGTAAGCGTAGAGCTGCTAAGACTGCCGAAGCCATGATTGGTCTTCCCGTAGGTGCTCCAGCCGAGCGCCTGGTTGGTGCCGATAAAAATGCCTGATGAGTTCTCGATATTATTGACAATCAGTTTGTTGAAAATGACGCAGGCCTTTTGTTGGGACAAACTTCGGACCTCCTCCCGCCGCATTGCCATTGCAAAATTTTCGTTATCTTGAATCTCCCTCAGGGAAGCTGGAAAGGCAGCCTGATTCCTATGTACGCAGGGGAAACGATGAGTCACCAATGAAAAATGCCATCATATGCTATGGGTAAAAGCCCGGGGATGGTGATGGTTATGAGTGAGAAAGAAAAGCAGGTGCCGTGCATTCGCTGCGGTCAGATTCCTGAAGAGAAGGATAAGTTTTGTACCCTTTGCGGCACTCCGGTAAAAAATACCTGCTGTGATGAACCGGGTAAACTGGACAAGGGCTGTAAACACGTCAATCCCCAAACGGCGGCATACTGTGCCAAATGCGGTTTGCCTACAATATACAAGCTCTACGGGATTGTGAATTAAGCACTGCTCTGAACCTGTTCCGGTATGTTGCCAATTTCGGTCTCCGACGCGTTCATGGTCGCATTGCTCGTAGACGTCATTAATTTCTGCAGCCATTCAGGGATCTCGGTATCTGACATATTCAGCATGTCGAGGAAATCGGAGTCGTTCAGCAGGGAGCGAATCCCGGAGACCACATTGCGGTCCCCGCTGACTGAACCGAAGCCCTGTGTCAATTTTTGATGGCTCTCAAAGCCTGTTGGCCAGTTATTGCCCATATTGATGCAGGCGGCGTTCTCGACAGAACCGATGCGAATGGAGCCGATGACAAATTGCGGGGATAAAAAGGACGACATGGCCGGCACCTCCAAGCAATGTAGTTATTTTTTAATTTTAAAGCCGGATGACGTATGATACAGACCCGGGTCGGAATGCTCAGGCTGCTGAGGGGAATGGTTGGTATGATTGGTTTTGTTACCAGAGGCAGGCGTTTGCGGCTTTGGTTTTTGCGTTGAATTTGGCTTCGCCGCGAAGGAGTCGGGGTTCATTTTTGCACCAAAATTGTTGCCGAGATTCAGCGAGCCGCTCAGGTTCTCGATATCCAGTCCGTCCAATCGGTATTCCATTTTCTCCAAGACCGGCTGATGGATATGTACATTTTCAATGGTGATGTGCGGCGAACTGGCGGAAAGGCGTTCAAGCTCTTCCTGGATCCTGCGGAAACGGTCATCCAGATCACGAAAACGGGTGTCGAGCTCTGTGATCATGTTTTGGGCCGGATCTGGAGCACGGCGTTTTTTGTTGCCAAACCAGGGGCTCACGGTTTGGTTGTCCTGCCCAGGGAGTAGGAGTCAACCCGGTCATTGTCGTCAAGGGATATTTTAAGATTGGAAATTATGCCATGAGTTCCGGTCACTTTTCCAAATGCCTCATTTGCTTTGGCAGTATGACGATACTTCCATTGTCTGTTGATCCCGGAAAAGAGTCCCGACGAGTTGGAAATGTTATGGATTTGCAGATCCTGAAAGACGATTCGTACCATATTCTCCCTCCTCTTGCGTTAGGATTCGAAGTCAATCGGGATAGAGGCTTGCTGCAAGCTTAGGTCAATCGGCAGCTCCACTGTAAGCAGTCCACGGTGATACTTGGCTTGAATGCCCTTCGTTGAGACAGGTTTTGGCATGGTGAGGGAGCGCCGAAAACGGCCAAAAAAACGCTCTTCCTGTGTAATCCTGTTGTCAGTCACAGGGTAGAGGCGGGGAATTTCGCCTTCCAGCACCAGCGTTTGCCCTTCCAGCAAAATGCCGATTTGATCCTGCGAGTGAAGGTCCGGAATTTCCGCCAGTACAACTACTTCGGTTGAGGTGTAATAAATATCGATCCGTGGACCGGTATTGGGGATAAGTCCGGCCATATCCTGCCAGAACTCCTCCCCTAACACCTCGCTGGCCTGATTGTGAAAGGCGCTCAAATCCTTTACTGGATTTTGTCTTGCTTGCTCATCCATATCTGTCACCACTCTTTTTGGGAAAGCTTTTTACATCTATATGTGAGGGTGGTTCGTTAAATGTATGTTGCTTCCAGGGAAGACGGGATTAAAGGAAGCGGAAAATAGGCATAATCATTTGCAGCATGTTGAGTCCAAGCCGGATATTAGGGATCATTTTGCCCAGGAAGTCTCCGCCTCCTTGAGCCCCGCCACCCGGTGCTCCTCCTGCAGCACCGCCCGCCGCGCCGCCTGCTTGCTGCCCTGCGCCGGAGCCCAGCATATTAAGCATATTAAGCGGATTAAATCCCCCGCCGCCGCCTCCAAGCATGGCCCCTAATAGCCCGGATATCTGCGCCTTGTCTTCAAGGGAAGAGGAGCTTAACTTTCCCTCGCCTCTGGCTCCGGACAGCAACAATTCGCCATTTTTAACGTCAGTAACAAAGCCGGCATAATAGCTTCCGTCTTGCAATACTACATAAACAGGGTGACCGATCCATTGACTTGCATGCTTTTTCGTAACAACGGTTTTTTTCGTGACAGCAGCCTTTTTGGCCATCGTTTATCAGCTTCCTTTCAAGAGTCTGAAAAGTAAAACAGCCTGTAAGCTGGCTGCAAAATCGGGCGCAGATTACAGGCCAAATCAATATTAGTGCGTGATCAAAAGATGACTTTTTGAACAACCTCTATTACCAGAAGAATGGGACGGTTGCGAGGGCAGTAAGCAGGAATAACGGGAAAATCCACCACCAGCCGGCTCCCCAGCCGAAGTTGCCGTACCCATATCCGTAAGGATAACCCCCAAATCCATGGGATTTTGTTTGCAATTTCTCGGGACGTTTAGCCACTGGACCAACCGACTTTTTCATGGACTTTTTTACACTCTGGATCGTGGCTTCAGGCACACCGTGAACGGGCTTCAAAAAAAGATGTCCGTCATGTACACGGTCAATGACTCCGCAGACCATTTCTCCGTCGTGCAACATAGCTACAACAGGGCGTCCAAGATGGGGTTCGATCAATTCGTTAGAAACCGGATACCGGGCAATCATCTGCATAGTAAGGTACCTCCTTTTTTAATTAATGCCAATGTATGATGCAGATAAGCACAGCGCTTGGATATCTGTCCGTGCTCCCGGCTATTTAAATTTTCTTTTTTACATCGAGTTTCTTGCCGATGAACATGCCGTACTGAAAATGGTGGAAATTGCTGATCATGAGTTCAAAGTACATTGCGGCTGCTTGGGAAACGGCTGAGTCCAAAAACAGGGATGTATCCACTTTTTGCCCCTCCGCAAACTGATCAGGGTCCCAAAGCTCGGTCCTTTCAACAGGCTGCTTGACCACAAATCCGGAATTTTCCATAAACTGAATCCATTCGCCAACTTTATATAACCCGTCAAGATCCATAAAATCCGTTATCTGCTGTGCCATAGCCTGCGGGATATCCTGCTTTAACACAATTTCACAATCCGCCAGTACACCTCCCGGTTTTAATACACGGAAATATTCGTCAAAGGCGTTCTGAATGTTGGCGAAGAGGGTTACAGATTCCGCAAGCACGGCATCAAAGCTGTCTGGAGGGAAAGGCATGTTTTCAAGATCTGCTTCGACCCAGTTGACTGTCACATCCATCATGTCTGCTCTCTCTTTGGCTATTTGCAAAAAACGCGGCCGATTGTCCAGTGCAGTCACTTCGAAGCCGGCTGAGGCAAGGTAACAGGCAGTCTCGCCGGCTCCGCAGCCTGCCTCCAATATTTTGCAGCCCGGCGGGATATTCGCAGCCTTAATCAGTTTTCTTGTTTTTCCCATACCCCCGGGATGTGCGCCGATAACACCCAACTTTTCTAACATATCAAGATATTTCACAGCATTTCTCCTTACATGTTTTAATAATTCCGTCAGACTGATCACCGTAAATGACAAACGTTTATGGTATACTTTCGATATATGTTTTGAGTTTGCATGGTGTGAACTGAAACCCAACGTTTTACCACAGACCAATGAATGAGGAGTACATGATAATCTTGCATACCTACAGAAAATTGTTTGAAAACAAAGCTCTCGGCATGGTCCAATTTTCCGAACCATTAAAAAATCACACATACACCAAATTAGGGGGAGCGGCCGACGTTTTTGTCAGACCTTACACGGTCGATGAAATCCGTACACTTATCGAGATCATCAGAGCTAACAAGATCCCGTTAACGATTCTTGGTTATGGATCGAATGTCATCGTACGGGACGGGGGGATTCGTGGCGTAACCTTGTCCCTCGCTCATTTTAATGAAATCAAATTGGCAGACGATGATGTAATCACGGCCCAAAGCGGAGCAGCCTTAATCGAAGTGTCCAACACGGCTTTGCACCATGAATTGACGGGGCTGGAGTTTGCCTGTGGCATTCCCGGCAGCATCGGCGGCGCATTATATATGAATGCAGGGGCTTATGGGGGACAGATCGCGGATGTTATCGAGAGCGTCACGGCTCTCACCCAAACGGGGGATATTCTGGAGCTGGACAAAGAGCAGCTGCAGCTTGGCTACCGGAGCAGTATTTTTATGAAAGAAGACTATATTATTCTGGAAGCAAGGTTCAGGCTCAGCAGAGGGGATGTCCGGGAAATCAAAAGTAAAATGGAGGAGCTGACCCTTGCCAGAAGCTCGAAACAGCCATTGGAGTATCCGTCCTGCGGAAGTGTATTCAAGCGCCCGCCGGGCTATTTTGCCGGAAAGCTGATTCAGGACAGCCAGCTGCAGGGTGTGCGCATTGGGGGAGCTGAGGTGTCCCGCAAGCATGCGGGTTTTATCGTGAATATCGATAATGCTACCTCCACGGATTATCTCGCTTTAATCGAGCTGGTCAGACAAACGGTGAAGGAAAAGTTTGACGTCAGCCTTGAAACAGAGGTTATCGTTCTTGGTGAGGAAAATTAGGGACGCAAAAAAATAAGCGGCAGCCGAGTCTTCTGGAGATTCAGCTGCCGCTTTCTTGTATGAATAAGGCCCTAATTTACACTGCCTGTGACTTGGTGTCGTTGGCTTTACAGTCATGCGAACAGTAGCCTTCATAAGTCTCAAGACATTCATCACAGCAAAGATGCTGGGCGTGACAAGTGTCATCCGCGCAATTGATATAACGATCGGTCGGGCTGCCGCAGTGGTGGCATTGACCTACCGTAATATCTTCATCCGTCTGGTTGACACGGACGGAAATGCGCTCGTCAAACACATACATTTTGCCGTCAAATAAACGGCCCTGCACTTCAGAATCTTTACCGTAGGTGGCAATGCCGCCGTCCAGCTGCGCGACATTGCTGAATCCTTCGTTGATCAGCACACCGGTCAGCTTCTCGCACCGGATACCGCCTGTGCAGTAGGTGAGAATAGGCTTGTCCTTGACGTCCTGCATATGGGTGCGAATCCATTCGGGAAACTCGCGGAAAGATTCCACGTCAGGCCGGATGGCATTGCGGAAATGACCAAGATCATACTCATAGTCGTTTCTGCCGTCCAGAATAATCACATCTTCATTTTGCATTTGCTCATAAAACTCTTTGGGGGACAGCCGTTTTCCGCCGATGACGTTAGGATCAAGCGGGGTGTCGTATCTCAGGGTCACCAGCTCTTTTTTTGGGCGTACGAAGATTTTTTTGAAAGCATGCCCATCTGCCTCATCAATCTTGAACACCATATCCGAAAAGAGCGGATGATCGTTCATATAGCGCATATAAGCGTCGGTCTGCTCAATCGTGCCTGACAGCGTCCCGTTGATTCCTTCTTCCGCGACGAGAATTCTCCCTTTTACACCTAGCTCTTTACAGTATTCCAGATGTTCTTTGGCAAAGCTCTCATATTCAGGAATAGTAACATATTTATAATAAAGCAGTATACGGTAGGAATTATTGTGTTCCATTCTGTACTCTCCTTGCTAGTCTGTTCCTATATTAAATGCTTGCTAAATAAGCATTACTTATTTATGCTAAGCCACTTTGCGTACTTAGTCAACATTTTTGTTTAAAAAGTCGAAAAATAAAACGTTTACAAAAACGGCTTTATATATTACAGTAGTTGTATGACAGGTTTGGTGAGACGAAACAAAACTTGTATGACAATTGGATCGCATCCTGAAGTGGGGGCGAAAAGATGTTGGAGGGGGATGCAATGAAAGCAGGAATTTTTGTCGCCGCGAAGACGGTTCAACCGGGGACGGTCGAGAAACCCGTGCCCCAAGACGGGCAAGCACTTATTAAAGTGGCTTATGGCGGGATTTGCGGCACCGATATGATGATTTATGCCGGCAAGCATCCACGAGCGCAGGCTCCGCTGGTCATGGGCCATGAATTCAGCGGAGTCGTCGAAGCCGTGGTGAACGTACAGGATTTTAAGCCCGGGGACCGGGTTGCCATTGAGCCTTATCTGACATGCGGTAAATGCGCCGCCTGCCGTGCCGGACAATCGCATGTATGCGCTACGCTCAGATGCATCGGTATTGACCGGGACGGAGGATTTGCGGAGTATGTGTCCGTGCCTGCCGACCATTTGCACCGTCTCCCTGATAGCGTCTCTGATGAGGAAGGAGCACTTGTGGAGCCTCTTGCCGTGGCTGTTCATACGGTGCGCCGTTCCGATTTGAAGCTCGGCGACAGTGTGGCGATACTGGGCGCCGGCCCCATCGGCTTGCTGATCGGAATGGTCGCCAAGCAGGCGGGTGCAGGCAAGGTATTCATTTCCGATATCAGTCCTTACCGTCTGAACACAGCCCGCCAATTGGGTTTGACGGCCATCAATGCAAGGGAAGCCGATATCACCGAAGCGGTCATGGATTATACGAACGGTGTTGGTGCTGATGTAGTATTCGAAGTGGCCGGCACGGCAAGCACGGCGAAGCAAATGATTTCATGCATTAAAACGCAGGGCAAGATCGTTGTTGTAAGCGTTTTTAAAGAGCCGCCGGCCATCGACCTGGCCGCCATGCATTTCCGGGAAATCTCCATGACCACCACCAGATGCGCAAGCTCAAGGGATTTCGCAACAGCCATTCAGCTCATGGAGGAAAAGACTGTTGATGTGACACCCCTCATTTCCCATAAATTATCGCTGGAGCAGATCAAACAGGGCTTCGAGGTTATGGAGAACACCGAGTTATCATTGAAGGTTTTATTTCACCCCTAATGGATAGGAGGATTACGGGCATGTTATTAAGCTTAAAAGGCAAAGTGGCTGCAATCACTGGGGCAACCCGGGGGATCGGCCGTTCGATCGCGCTTGGCATGGCGGAAGCGGGCGCCGATATCGCACTGCTCCAGCGTTCCCCGGAGAACGATACAGTTCAGAAGGAGATCAAGAAGCACGGTGTCCGCTGCATAATTATCCCCTGTGACGTAAGTGATGCCGGACAAGTGAAGGAAGCGATCCCGGCGGTGGTGGAGCAGCTCGGGCATATAGATATTCTGGTGAATAACGCAGGCATACAGCGCAGGTCGCCTGCTGTTGAGTTTTCCGAGCAGGACTGGGATGATGTCCTTCAGGTGAATCTGAAGGCTGTCTGGCTTCTCTGTCAGCAGGCCGGAAGGTGTATGGTCGCGCAGAAGTGCGGCAAAATCATTAATATCGCTTCCCTCGTATCCTACCAGGGTGGCATATTGGTTCCCGCATATGCCTCGGCCAAGGGAGCGGTCGCACAATTGACCAAGGCATTGGCGAACGAATGGTCCTCACAAGGAGTCAACGTAAATGCCATTGTGCCGGGGTATATTGCGACAGACATGAATGAGGCGCTTATTAACGATCCGGTACGGAGCAGGCAGATCATGGAGCGGATTCCGGCAGGCCGCTGGGGGAATCCGGACGACTTTAAGGGACCCGCCGTATTTCTTGCCTCCGATGCCTCCCAGTACATCCATGGACATTTGCTTGCGGTTGACGGTGGCTGGTTAGGAAGGTGAGCTATCGCCCCGATAGGCGAATTTCCTGTGGCAGGATGATGTCTCGTTTACGAAATCTTCCTGAATGTTGTATAATGACCTCATTTGTATGACATGTTTGGAGAGGATACGTGATGAGCATCAGATCCGTTCGGAAAGATAATATTGTTAACCGTGTGTTTGAGCAAATGAATGAGCTTATCCGCAGCGGCGAGTGGAAGGCAGGCAGCAAAATCCCTTCTGAAAGCAGCTTGTGTGAAATGTTTCAGGTCAGCAGGGTCAGTGTGAGAAGCGCGATCCAGAAGCTCAGGGATATGGGAATCGTCACCACCTATCAGGGCAGAGGTACGTTCGTGTCGGAAATTCCGGGCGAATTCATGCTGCTGGATTCAGGGCCGATCATGCGCATGAGCGAGAAGGAATTCCTCGATATGATGGAGTTCCGCAAGACCCTGGAGTTCAGGAGCATTGAATTGGCCGCGCAGAATGCCGCGGACGAGGACTACGAGCAGCTTGAGCGCATACTGGATGAGATGATCAATAATAGAGGCAATTACAAAAAATACACGGAGGCCGATTTTGAATTTCATCTCGCCATTGCCAAGGCGTCGAAAAATGAAGTCTTTTATAAAGTGACCAAAGGCATCAAAGAGCTCTTTTATTTCTATCTTGAGGAACTGAACCGGGTTTTCGGCATCCCGCTTGAAAGCATAGAAGTGCACATCAACCTGCTGCGAGCGCTGCAAAGAAGAGACAGCGCAGCGGCTCAGGACATTTTACAGGGAGCCATGGAAGAGAACGTTGTTAAAATGAGAGAGCATATCAAGGCAGCAAAATGACGTGCCTGCAGTTCCTGCAACGGACAACGGACTGTAGGGCATTCTTTCCTTATTACATGTAGGACAACTAACATGATATCAATAATACAGCAAGGACGGTGTACGTATGAGCAGTACAGAGGTTGCCAATGTTAAACTTGGTCTGGAGATTACGAATGTCAGAGTCATTCTGACGGCCCCTGGCGGCATTGACCTGGTCGTGGTAAAAATCGAAACCAATCGGGAAGGGCTGTATGGTCTCGGATGCGCTACCTTCACGCAAAGGATTTTTGCAGTGAAATCGGCGGTCGAAGATTATTTGGCGCCTTTCCTGATCAGCAAGGATCCCTCCCGGATCGAAGACATTTGGCAGAGCGCAAGTGTAAGCGGTTACTGGAGGAACGGGCCGATCATGAACAATGCTTTATCGGGCGTGGATATGGCGCTGTGGGATCTCAAGGGGAAAATAGCGGATTTGCCTGTATATGAGCTGCTCGGCGGCAAATGCCGTGAAGGAGTCGCTTTGTACCGTCATGTGGACGGCAGCACCGAAGTTGAAGTGGAAGAGAATGCACGGAAAGCGATGGAGGAAGGCTACCAGTATCTGCGTGTTCAGATGGGCATGTACGGCGGCAGCGGCACGGAGGATACCCGCCTGATCGCCAGTGTTATTTCCCGTGCGACGAATATTGTGACAAAACGTTCGCCGGAGAATACGCTGCCGGGGGTCTATTATGACCCGGAAGCTTACGCCAAGAGCATCGAGCATTTGTTCAGGCATCTGCGTTCCACCCTTGGTTATAATGTGGAGCTGATTCATGACATTCATGAGAGGGTCGCACCGATCGAAGCCGTTCGTATGGCGAAGAAGCTTGAACCGTATCACCTGTTCTATCTGGAAGACCCGGTATCCCCGGAGAATCTCGATTGGCTGGGCATGATCCGGCAGCAGACCAGCACGCCGATCGCGATGGGTGAGCTCTTCACCAATGTGAATGAATGGAAACCGCTGATTGCCAACAGGCAAATTGATTTTATCCGCGCTCATGTCAGCGCCATTGGCGGGATTACGCCGGCCAAGAAGCTGGCGACGTTTGGCGAGTTTTATGGAGTACGGACAGCATGGCACGGGCCTGGGGATATCTCGCCGGTAGGCGTGGCAGCCAACCTGCATCTGTCCATCAGTTCCCCCAACTTCGGCGTACAGGAATGGACGCCGTTGAACGAGCAGCTGGAGGCTGTATTTCCGGGCAGTCCCAAGGCCAGAGACGGTTATGCTTATGTGAATGACCGCCCGGGCCTCGGCGTTGATCTTATTGAAGAGGAAGCTGCCAAGTACCCGTGCCAGGGCACGATTCCAACATGGACGCTGGCACGCATGCCTGACGGCACTTCCGCAAAACCATGATCTAAGAACAGGGGGATATGCAGGCTATGAAAAATAAACCGACCAAACAGCGCTTTTTTGTTCTGTTCCTTCTCTTTATAGCGGTGGCGATTAACTACATGGACCGGGCGAATCTGTCGGTGGCAGGCTCGACGATCCAGAATGAGCTGGGACTGAGCGCGACACAGCTTGGCTTCCTGTTCTCCGCTTTCACCTGGGCGTATGCCGCCGCCCAGGTTCCTGTGGGCTGGCTGCTGGACCGGATCGGTCCTCGAATGCTGTACGGCTGGGCCATCATTTTATGGAGTGTCTTCACTTTTATCATGGCGTTCAGCTCGCATAATGTGTTTGCCAGCACGGGCGCTTCGTTTGCCATGCTGGTCATTTGCCGGATGCTGATTGGATTGACGGAAGCTCCAGCCTATCCGAGCAACACAAAAATTGTAACCTCCTGGTTCCCCAATCATGAGCGGGCCAGAGCAACCAGTATCTATTCCTCTGCCCAGTATATCGGGCTTGCCGTATTCACCCCGGCTTTGGCCATCATCATTGCAAAGTTTAATTGGGAGGCTGTGTTTTACGCAACCGGCTTCGCCGGCATTGTATTCGGCATATTGTGGATTATCCTGTACAGAGATCCCCAGGAAAGCAAGCGCGCGAACGTGGAAGAGCTTGATTATATCCGCAAGAACGGCGGTTTCGAGGCTAACACTCCGGCCAAGAAACAGAAGGTTTCCCTGAGCGAGGTACTGTACGTCATCAAACAGCGCAGAGTCTGGGGCATATTTATCGCCCAGTTTGCCGCTTCCTCTACACTGTATTTCTTTCTGACCTGGTTCATGGTTTACCTGGAGAAAGGTCTGCATCTGCCCATCAGCAAAGCCGGTTATGCTGCTATTCTGCCTTATATGATGGCGATGGCGGGGGTTCTGTTCGGAGGATTTCTCAGCGACTATTTATTGAAAAAAGGAAAATCCACCATATTCGCAAGGAAGCTGCCCATGGTATCGGGCATGATTCTGACAGGCATACTGGCTTTTGCCAACTTTTTCGAGGACCAGCCGTATATTGCCGTTACCATCCTTTCCTTTGCATTCTTCGCCAATGCGTATTCCAATATGGGATGGGTGTGCCTGGGGGATGTGCTTCCGAAAAAAATGGTGGGCACTGTCGGCGGTGTGCTGAATCTGTGCGGCAACCTTTCGGGCATCATCAGCCCCATCGTCATTGGTTCATTGGTACAAAATACCGGCGGTTACCATGGCGCCATGTATTATACGGCTGCGGTCGCCGTCATCGGCGGCATTGCCTTCCTGTTGATTGTGGATAAATTGGAGCCGATCAAGCTGAAGACTGAAGAAGAGATGGCCCCGTCTGATTCAACACAGAATAATCTTCATCTCTATTGAAAGCGATTGCAAATTAAAATGGCAGTCACCGCATATAAGTCAAAAAGTCGAGAACAGGGGAACTTGCCCCTGTTCTTGTTTTTTTGCCAAATCACCAAAGGAGATTGGCGTGAAATTTGGGGCCAACAGCTATTATCATTTCCAGTTAATAACGGTTGCTCTTACATCGTATGGAATTTATAATGCGACGAAAGGAGGGAGTTATGCTTTTCTTTAAAAAATCATTGTTGTTTTTGGTCATCGTATGTGCGCTGGGCTTCTCATTGATCCCAGGAACAGCCGGAGCTGCTCCGGTGCTGAAAACCGGCAGTGCGAACGGGGATGTCTGGGATCTGCAGTACCGCTTGAAGACACTTGGTTACTATACTCAGGATTTGGATGGCAGCTACGGCAGCAGCACGCAAAATGCTGTCCGCAAATTTCAACAGGATTATGGCATCACCCCTGATGGAGTTGCAGGCGATCAGACCTGGAAGCAGTTAAAAAGAAATAGCCTGAATATGAATGAAATGGACATTTTGGCGAAAGTTATATACAGTGAAGCACGCGGTGAACCGTATGAAGGACAGGTTGCCGTCGGTGCGGTGGTCATGAACCGTATTCAATCCCCGCAGTTCCCGGACACGATAGAGGGAGTTGTATTCCAGCCCGGCGCCTTTACGGCGGTGGCTGACGGGCAATACTGGCTCGTTCCGAACCGTACCGCCTATTTGGCGGCATTGGACGCGGTGCGCGGCTGGGACCCGAGCAGAGGCTCCCTGTATTATTTCAATCCGGACACAGCCACAAGCGCATGGATCTGGACCCGTCCGCAAAATTTGAAAATCGGCAGACATATTTTTGCTGATTGAGCAGCAAAACATAGCAGGGTACCTGCAGGCCGTCATGGTTAGGGTACCCTGCTTTGTTATTTTCCAATTTGGAGCTGAACGATCCTCATCAGAAAAATCTTTTCCCAAACAATCCGCTTGATTATAATTGATATAATTTTCGTAAAGCGGAAAGGGAGCAGGGGAAATGAAGCAATCTATTCTGAAGCTGGTGATGGACCGGACATTTTTCACCAAAATCTTTATATCGATCTCCAGCGTTTCGTTTATTGGTGTCTTTGCCTTGGCCATTGTATACCAGCACAATTTCCAGGAAGTGTTGACGAACAATGAAATGAACCGGGTTAAGCGTTCAATTGATCAGGCAGCGCTTAATCTGGATAACCAGCTTTACCGGATTGTGAGCAATGTTCACTATTTTTTTGAATATTCCGGCAACGGCAACCAATTCATGCAGCTTCCCGCCGATCTTTCCACCGTAGCTGGCGAACAAGCCGATGCATGGGCCAAGTCGACGCTGATGGCCTTCCGGATGCAGTATTCAAGCGAGATCGATTCCGTATTTTTTCTGCTTCGCGACCAGGACAGCGGCCAGGAGAATTTATTCTTTGATTCCGAGCTCGATCCTGTCCCTGATACGGATTATCAGAGCCAAAGCTGGTATAGAAGCTTTAGGGCGGGAACGAGCAACTTCTGGTCTCAGCCCACCGAGGAGCTTCTTTTTTATCAGGACCGTTCATTCCGCACAATTTACTTGACCCTTCCACGCTATAATGTGAACGGCCGCGACGGAGTTCTCGTGGTGCGTCTGAATGGGAATGTGTTCAGAGACGCCTTTCGGCTGCTGATCACCCCGGATTTAAACTTAAGTCTTCGCAACAGCACTGGCCAGGTGGTATATTCATCTCTTGCAGGCTCCTCGAAGTCCCAGGCACAATTTATAACGATGGATGCTGATTTGAGAAACAGCGGTTTTACCGTACAAGCCTACATCAAGAGGGACTCGATTCTGGAGGCTGTGAAGCAAACTCAAAATTTTCAGCCCTTCATTATCATACTTATTCTTTTGATTACCTTGTTTTTTTCCATGATCCTGTCCTTATCGCTTGTCCGCCCCATCAAGAGCTTGCTGCATTTGATGAAAAAAGCGGAGAAGGGGGATTTAAGCGTACGCTTTGCCAGCAAATTTACAGATGAAATAGGAGTACTGGGAAACGGCTTTGACCTGATGCTGCAGAATCTGAATGCTTCCATCCATAAAGTCCATCAGGCCGAGCTTGATAAATTAAATGCGGAAATGAAGCAGAAGGATGCCGTGATGGCGGCGATGCAGAGCCAGATTAATCCTCATTTCCTGTACAATACACTGGAAGTGATCAACTGTCAGGCTATCCTCTATGATGTGCCGAGTGTCAGCAAAATGAGCAAGGCGCTTGCCGATTTTTTTCGTTATTCGGTGGATCAGCCTTTGGCGGAGGTCAAATTGTCGGTGGAGCTGGCGCATATTCAAACCTATCTGGAACTGCAAAATGAGCGTTACCCGGATGTCGAGATTGATGTTGAGGGCTTGAAAGAATTTGCGGAATACCCGATTCTGAAGCTGACACTGCAGCCGATTGCAGAAAATGCCTTCAAGTATGCTTTTACCGGAAAACGTGATTATTATTTGGCGCTTTACGGAAAGCATCTTGACGATACGGATTATGTCATCTGTATCGAGGATAACGGAGAGGGAATGGACGAGGATTTACTGCAATGCCTGAATGAAGCGTTGAAAGGGAGTGTCAGATGGGACAGCACAGCTGCGCATGGCTGGAGCGGCGGCATCGGACTCCTTAATGTCCACAGCAGAATCCGGCACAAGTATGGAGAGGGTTACGGTCTGAGGATACAGGAATCCGTATCCGGAGGTGTGGCCGTTGAAATCAGATTGCCGAAAATGGGGGGCAGCGATGTATATACTCATAGTTGATGATGAACTGGTTATCAGAAAAGGAATCAGAAAGCTGCTGGAAAGCAGCCCGGTTGCTTCATTTCAGGTACTGGAAGCGGAGAATGGGGAGGAAGCTCTTGCCGTCATTTCACATTACAAGCCGGATGTGGTGATCACAGATATTCAGATGAACGTCATGGACGGGTTATCGCTTATTGAGAATATCCGCTCTACCCACAACGAGACCGGGATCATTGTGCTGACAGGACATGCCGATTTCAATTATGTGCAAACCGCGCTCCGCCACCAGGTGCAGGACTACCTGCTCAAGCCCATTACCCAGGACAATTTAAACGAGGTATTATTCAAAACCCTCCTGAAAGATCCCGGCAGATGGACGGCGAAGCTGGATGATCTGACGATCCGGCTGATGACCGAAGCGACGCAGTCCCTGGCCAAAGCGGTTTTGGGAGAAAACAAGAAAGAGACAAGCTCTGTGCTTGCGGAGTGGTTCGCATACTGTACAGAAAGAAGATATTCTCTGCTGGAGCTTAAAAGGGTCATGGCCCACTTTGATTTACTGTTCCGTTCCGAGCTGTATATGATTCTGAAGGAATTAACGCAAGAGCAGGGCGCCGAAAACAAGCGAAACAGCCATTCATTTGACCAGATTCAAAAGGACTGGGAAGAGCATGTGGAGCAGTGGATCCATCATATATCCATGAAGCGTACTCCAAGAAATAAGCGGATCGTAGACGAAGCTCTTTTGCTGATTGAGCGAAGCTACTCTGACAAGGAGCTTAATTTGCAGGCTATCGCCAATCATACGGGGGTAAGCCGTGCTTATATGAGTAAAATGTTCCGTGACGTCATGATGCAGCCGATCACCCAATATCTGAATGATTTTCGCCTGGAGAAGGCCAAGGAGAGACTGATCAGCCATCCGGACGAAAAGATTGTGGCCGTTGCGGAGCAATGCGGATTCAGCGACTACCCTTATTTTTCAAGGGTATTCAAAAAAAGGTTTGGAGTTTCCCCGAATGAGCTCAGAGAGAAAATTTAACAGGAGCAGTTATGTGTTATAAACCTTGACATCAGGGTTTATTTTTTTCGCGTTCCAGCTCATATTAGTTTTTTTAGGACAACTTTTTATGTCAGCAAACATTGCTGAAAGCCTTTTCAAAAATCATAATTAAGCATGTAATTCAAATTTAATGTTATATTTCTTGGCTCGGTTGTTGGGAGAAGAGCTCATCCAAAAAGAAGACAGGGGGAAAGGTTCACATGAAACGTTCATGGCTAAAAATGGCGGTTATTCCTCTATTGGCAGTGTCGGTGCTTGGCTGCTCTGTTGGCGGCAAAACGTCGAACTCATCCGCAAACGAGGAAAATAAGACCGTCGCGCCCGCAAACGCTGCTGCAACGGCCACTATTCAAGATTGGGGGAAATGGGTCAAGGATCATTATGGCGGAACCGAGCTTAACCTGGCCTTTGCCAGTCATCCTTCCACAGACGCTTTCCAGAAAATGACCGCCGATTTCGAAACGCTGACAGGAATTAAAGTGAAATGGGAGGTCATGGAGGAAAGCTATCTCAAGAACAAGCAGCTTCTGGATTTTACAGGCCGTACCGGAACGTATGATGTACTGATGGTTGACGGCTTCTGGATGAGTGAGTATGGAGCCAAGAAGGTCGTTGAACCTCTGGACAGCTACATTCAGGACAAATCAAAAACTCCGGAATGGTTTGATTACGAAGATATTGTCCCCGCTTACCGCAATGGCATCAGCAAGTATGACGGCGACGTTTATGGCATCCCTACCGCCGGGGAGACGAGGTTTATCGCTTATCGCAAGGATTTATTTGAGAAATACGGCAAGCAGCCTCCAAAGACTATGGATGAATTTCTGGAGCTCGCACGCTTTTTTAACGGGAAGGAAGACGGGCTTTACGGTGTGTCCATGCGAGCCCAAAGAGGCATCCATGCAGCATCTGGCCTGATGAGCATTATGTACAACTTCGGCGGCGGTTTTATTGATCAGAAGACTGGCGCTGCCACCATGACGGACCCCAAAACAATCCAGGCGATGCAGTTCTATGTCGACCTGCTGAAGAATGCGCCGGAGGATGTCACCTCCTATACCCATGAGGAAGCCTTGTCGGCCTTTACGAGCGGCAAAACCGCCATGTGGCTGGATGCAACCGCATTGGCGAGCCGTATTCTGGATCCCGCCAACTCCCAGGTAGCAGACAAGGTCGGCTTTGTTCCTACTCCTGAGGGACCTGCGGGGAGAGCCAGCGCTCTGGCCGGCTGGAATATGTCCATCTCGTCGCTCTCCAAGAAAAAGGAGGCGGCATGGGCCTTTATCGTTTATATGAACAGCAAAGAGCAAGCCAGGAAATATGTTGAAAATGGCGGGATTCCGGTACGGACCTCCACTTATCAGGATTCGGAGCTGGCGGCCAAAGACATCTCCTACCCTGTGCAGCTGCAGGCGCTGGATGATGCCAACGTCCTGGTGGAAAAGGGAATCTCATGGATACCGCCCACTCCGAAGCTGGGGCAAATTTTAGACAGGGTCGGATTTTATGTAAGCTCAGCCATGTCCGGAGTATTGAGCGTACAGGATGCAGCCGCCAAAGCGCAGGCAGAGGTGCAAGAGATTACGGGTGAGTAAGCAGCGGGGAGTCTCTCGGTCGCTTGGGGAGACTTCCTGCCAAGGGAAAGGAGAGTTGCTGTTGCTCCGCGCATATTTTCGCAAAAGGCCACATGTGCCTTATATTATGCCGGCCATGCTCATTCTCGGCATATTAACTATCGTTCCTACTGTTTTTTTATATGGACTCAGCTTCACCAACTATGAATTGGGTTATCCGGACTTCAAGTTTGTAGGCCTTGATAACTTTGTGCGGCTGTTCTCCGGCCAGGATGCCGAGTTCTGGTATTCCATGAGGATCAGCATCATCTTTATGCTTATCGTGACTATAGCAGAATTAGTGCTCGGCTTTGGACTTGCCGTACTGCTGGACCGGGAGTTCAGTTTCAAATCTGTAGTATTTGCATGCCTGATTGTTCCGATCGCGATGACCCCCAGCATTACAGGACAAATATGGAAACTGATGCTGAATGCTGAAAACGGTGTGGTCAATTATTTGCTGCAGTTTATCGGGTTAAAAGTGGTTTGGCTGTCAGCGGATTACGCCTATCTTTCCACTATTTTGGTGGATATTTGGCAGAATACCCCCTTTGTCGCGCTTATTATTTATGCCGGGATGCGTTCACTGCCCACGGAGCCGTATGAAGCGGCCGCCATTGACGGTGCAAAGAGGATTCAAATCTTCCGGTATATCACGCTGCCGCTGCTTACGCCGGTGATTCTGCTTGCCGTCGTATTCCGTGCAATCGATTCTTTAAAAACCTTCGATATCCCATATTCCCTCACGCAAGGGGGACCAGGGAGTGCGACTGAATTTTTAAGCCTGCACATCTACCGGCTCGGCTTTGCGCAGACAGGTTGGATTGGAAAATCCGCCGCCGTTTCCGTTGTGCTTCTGATCCTTATTACTGCAATCAGCTGGGTGTTGATTCGCGCTTACCGGAAAGGAGTTGAGAACAGAGGATGAATTCAGCCGGCAGCAAAAGACTCGGCATTGGAAGCGGACTTGCCCTGCTTCTCATCTGTCTGTTATGTATCTTTCCTTTATTCTGGATGATCCTGGTCAGCCTGAAATCGAAAATGCTGACCTATGATCCCAGTGTATGGTGGTTTACTCCTACTTTTGAAAATTACAGGGCTATCCTGGAAAACAGGAACGCGGTGAGCTATTTAAAGAACAGTACCATCATCGTGTTGATGACCACCATTATATCTATTTTTATCGGTGGGATGGCCGCCTACGGTTTTGCCCGCTTTGAATTTAAGAAGAAAGAGAACCGGGCTTTCTGGGTGCTGAGCCTGCGCATGCTCCCGCCTATGGCGTCAGTGATTCCGCTATTTGTTATGGCGAGCATCATTCAAGTGCTGGATACGCATCTGGTGCTCATTGTCTCTTACATGCTGTTCAACATACCGTTCACGATCTGGATGATGAGGAGCTTTTTCGAGGAAATTCCCGTGGCGCTAGAAGAGGCCGCCTTTGTCGACGGTGCATCCAGATTCCGCGTATTTATACAGATCATTCTGCCGTTAGCTCTGCCCGGTCTGATTGCAACCGCGATTTTCTGTATTATCAACTCATGGAATGAGTTTGTATTTGCTCTCTTTTTGACAAGCGCCAATGCCAGCACGCTGCCAACAACGGTCACTTTGTTTCTTTCCGTATCGGGAGTGGCCTGGGGAGAAATGTCCTCCATTGGTGTCATTACGATTCTGCCGATGCTTCTATTCGCCATGATTGTGCAAAAATACATGATTCGCGGGCTCAGCTTCGGTGGAGTAAAATAGTCGCTTCATAAAAAGCTTGGTTTAATCACATAAAAGAAGAAAGGCGTTGAGATATAATGTCTACTATAAAGATGGGAATTGTAGGCGCAGGAACATGGGGAGAAACTCATGCTTTTATTTATCATGATCATCCGAATGCGGAATTCAGTGCCATCTGTGATTTGAATTTCGAACGTGCCAAGGCCCTGGCTTTGAAATTTAATCTGCCCGAATCCGCTGTATATACAGATCATGCAGAGATGCTGGCCAAAGCGGATATTGACGCTGTTGCCATTGTGACGCCGGATTTTGCCCATACGAAAATAGCGGTTGACTGCGCCAATGCGGGCAAGCATTTTATCATTGAGAAGCCTTTGACGACCAGCAGGGAAGAGGCCGACCGGATTGTCGAAGCTGTACAGAAAAATAACGTCAGAATGATGGTGGACTTACACAGCCGTTGGAGTCCCTTATTCGCGATCCCGAAGCAATCCATTGAGGATGGAGATATCGGAGAGCCTTATAGCGCGTATTATCGTCTTAATGATATCAAGTGGGTGGCGACCGACCTGCTGCCTTGGGCGGCCAAATCTTCGATCCTTTGGTTTCTGGGATATCATAGTGTCGATATTCTGCGCTGGCTGTTTGATGATGAGGTTGAGCGTGTGTATTCCGTATCCCGTGCGGGGGTATTGAAGGAAGCCGGCGTGGACACAACGGATGTGTACCAGACCATCCTGGAATTCCGCAAGGGCGGAATCGCTACCATGGAGAACGGATGGATTACGCCGAACACGAATCCTAATGTGAATGACATGAAGCTGAACATAACAGGCACAAAAGGCATGTTCAATATTGATCCTACACACAGCCAGATGATGGAACGGTTTACAGAGCAGAAGGCAGACCGCCCGGATCTGCTGGTACGCCATTTTATTCACGGCAAGCCCAAAGGTTTTGCATATGAAAGCATTCGTCACTTTGTGGACCAGCTGATTACGGGAGAGCCTTTCCTTGTAAGCGTTGAGGATGCGTACAACACGACCATGGTGATTTTGGCCATTATGGAATCGGCTGCTTCAAGACAACCTGTCATGGTAAGATACTAATATTTTCTACTCAAGCTGGGGTGTTCCTGTTCCGTTTCATGGATTGGGGGCACCCTTTTTGGCGTCAATATCGTTACCTGTATAACCTGGCGCTCTGGCAACCCTTCGTCGGGCATAATGTCAAATCGTACCTGTATGCACGGTAGTTCTTAGGAGTATCGAAGGGAATGTATCTACATCGCTAATATATAGGGAGGAAAGCAGTGATCGATAGCGAAGTTGTAGTTGAAGGATGGTTAATTGGAATGTATCAAAAATTCCGGCAAAGGGGATAGAAGCATGAATTCAGTTCTGGAGCCATACGTTAAGGATTTAAAAATAACCGGGGATCTGGAAGCTGACATCAAGTCATTCTTCCTATCACACGGTGATCCCGAAACCTTGGATCATACCCTCAAGGTTGCGAATGAAGCGGAACAGGTTGCTAAGATGTACAATGTAGACCCGGAGAAGGCCAAACAAGCCGGTCTATTGCATGATATCAGCAATGTGGTTCCTGTAAGAGAGATGATGCGTGTTGCTGAGGAGCTATCCGGTGGCCGTCAGGACATGTTTGATTCTAACGGTTGCGGGCGATGCTATTTGGATAAAAATGCGGGGTTTCAAGATGTAACGGTTGCCGGTGAGCTTATTCCCCTTTTTTTGCAGGTAAAGGGGCTGTTCCGCCAAAATAGGCTCTCGTACAACCGTTAAAAAAGAAACCTCTTTCTTTTCGTCCAAATAAGCGCTGAGACAACCGTTAAGCAAAGCAATGTATCAGATAAATCGTCATTCGAGGCAAACCCATGGGTCAAGCATCGATTTCTAGATTGAGACGATTCTGTTTTTATTTCAATAAACGGGCCATCAGCATGACATCGTAATATATGTCCTGATTTACTTTGATCGCTTTGGTTTTACGGCCTTCCTCCACAAATCCAAGGCTTTTATATAACCGGATCGCAGGGTAATTTTCAGTGACGACTTCCAGGGCGACTTTTTCAATTAAGGGACTACGCTCGGCCCACTCCAGCAGACTGGAAAGCAGCGCTTTTCCGATCCCCTGATTCCTGTATTTCTGTCCAACGTTCATAGCGAGGGTACCCTGATGTTTATTGCGGATTTTATGGCCATTGTGAAAATCCAGAAAACCGATCACTTCCGCTTGAGCTTCGGCAATCAGGGCCAGCTTGCCCGGATCAAGCAGAATTTGTTCCAAATACTCCTTCTCCTGCTCATTTGTCATGTTGAACTCTTCCGCGGTGGTTAATAGATACGGAGCTTCCCCGAAAATTTCTTTATTATAATTGAGCACCTTCTCAGCATCCTCTGGCAGCGCGCTGCGGACTGTAAAAGCTTCTCCGTTCTTCATCGTAAATGATTTCTCCTCAATTTGCCCCATAAAGTGCCCCCCTAATAAAATTTCGTATCTTCACAAATTCTTCACAGGTATTGGTTAAAATTTAATCAAACGACAACAAACCTTAAACAAGGAGAGATATTGAATGTACTTGAATAAGAAAAATTATATTACCATCCTGCTTGCTGCGGCAATGCTTGGATTAAGCGCATGCGGGAACAGTGCGGGAGACAATGCCTCGGGCAGCAACGCAGCAAATACGAATACATCTTCCCAGCAGGAAAAAACGAATCCATCCGGCATGAAAATGGATCACTCCGAAATGAACCACTCCGGCAGCGGCGAGGTTCCGGCAGGACTCAAAGACGCACAAAATCCGAAATTTCCAGTAGGAAGCCAGGCTGTGATTCATGCGGACCATATGCCGGGTATGAACGGTGCGGAAGCCACTATCGTGGGGGCATATGATACAATAGCTTATACTGTCTCTTATACGCCAACCACAGGCTGGGAGAGAGTCACCGATCATAAATGGATCATTCATGAAGAGATTGAGAATGCTCAAGCCAAAGCTTATGAGCCGGGTGCGGAAATTACCATTACGGCCGATCATATGCAAGGCATGAAGGGTGCAACCGCCACCATCGAATCCGCCGAGCCCACGACGGTATACATGGTGGATTATGTTTCAACGACCGATGGACAAAAAGTAACCAATCACCAATGGGTGACGGAAAGCGAGCTTTCAGCCAAATAAATGCATGGAACGCGGCAGGATACCATCGTACATCTGGCGAATTTTCACGGTAAGCTAGGAGGTATGCCTGAATGGAAAAACTAATTGAAGAGTACTGCCGCGGATATGAAATGCTGCGTGAAGCTATTGACGGATTGTCCGAGGAGGAGCTTCGCTTTAAGCCTGCTCCAGACAAGTGGAGCATCCATGAAATTATCATTCACGTAACGGATGCTGAAATGGTTGCGACACAGAGACTGAAGAAGGTTCTGGCCGAGGACGAGCCGCTGCTCATGTCATTTGACCAGGATGCCTGGGCGAACAGCCTGCTGTACGAGCAGATGGACCGTGAGTGCCAGCTGAGCTTGTTCCGGCTGCTTCGCTCCAGCATGCAGCCTGTTCTGGCTCAACTGACCCCCGAGCAAAGTGAGCGGGTGGGGATATATGCAGATGCGGGCCGTTTTACGTTCAAGCAATTGCTGGAATTCCGTGTTGACCATATCCGCGGCCACCTCACACAGATTGAACGGGCAAGAGAGGCTTATCGGCAAAGCCGATAGGCCTTTTCTGCGTTTATTCATGTTCAGTTCATAATTGTCAGTTACCCTCTCTATATAAATCGTTGTAGGGAGGAAATGAGAGTGGATTATACAGACAGAACAAAGACCCGGACAGACCACGAAGAATGGGCAATTGAAGCACATGGAATTGTCAAAACATTTGGCGATAAGCGTGCGGTGGATGGGGTCGATTTGAACGTGCGTACGGGTACGATTTATGGTGTGCTTGGCCCTAACGGAGCAGGCAAAACGACCACCATCCGCATGCTGTCAACGTTACTGCGGCCTGATGGGGGAACGGCGCGTATATTCGGGCATGATGTAGCAAAAGAGCCGCAGACGGTGCGCCAATTGATCGGGGTGACTGGACAGTACGCGTCGGTTGACGAGTCGCTCAGCGCTACCGAAAATCTGATTATCTTTTCGCGGCTGCTTGGACTGGGTCGTGCCGAGGCCCGGCGGAAGGCAGCGGAGCTGCTGGAGGAATTCGGTTTGACCGAAGCGGCCAAACGGCCCTTGAAGCATTTCTCCGGCGGCATGCGCCGCCGGCTTGATCTGGCCGCCAGTCTCATTGCACAGCCGCCGCTCATTTTCCTGGATGAGCCGACGACAGGACTGGATCCGCGCACACGGGCACAGATGTGGGACACCATCCGGCGTCTGGTCAAAACAGGGACTACCGTGCTGCTCACAACCCAGTACCTTGATGAGGCGGATCAGCTGGCAGACCGCATTGCGGTTATTGATCATGGCCGGGTGGTGGCCGAAGGCACGGTTGATGAGCTAAAATCGGCAGTGGGTGCATCCACTTTGCAGCTTAGAGTACAAAATCAGCAGGACACGGAAAAGGCTGTACGCATCGTGGAACAGGTGCTTTCGGTCAAGTCCAACGTGTCGGCCGAGGCAGGAAAGATCATTTCTCCGATGGCCAATGCCGACCGGGTGGCGGACCTGCTTATCGAGCTGCGTACGGCAGGGATTGACCTGGCAGAGATGAGTGTGCAGAAGCCTACGCTCGATGAGGTGTTTCTGTCCATCACGGGCCAGGGCGTCAAGGGCAAGGAGCAGCAGACGTCCCAAGAGCTGCATGATGCGGTGGGGGTGAGAGCATGAATAATTCATCCATGATGACAGGTTCAGGGCGTGCTTTGATCAATGGGAGAAAGTCGGCAAGCTTCAGCCAGGCGTTCCGCAATTCCTTGACGCTGGCTTACCGTGGAATTCTGAAGCTTCGCCACACGCCAGAGCAATTATTTGATGTTACGCTTCAGCCGATTATTTTCACCCTGATGTTTACCTATATTTTCGGCGGCGCCATCTCAGGAGATGTATTGAGTTATTTGCCGGTTATTATTCCCGGTGTTCTCGTACAGACCGTGATCTCGACTTCCGTCGTAACGGGCGTGCAGCTGCGTGAGGATATGGACAAGGGTGTGTTTGACCGTTTCAAGTCGCTGCCGATCGCGCGCATTGCCCCTTTGGCCGGAGCTCTGCTGGCTGACAGCGTCCGCTATACCATAGCGACTGTACTTACCTTTGCGATGGGGTATATTATGGGATATCGGCCAGAGGGAGGGCTGGGCAGTGTCGTCATTGCGGCGATTCTGGTCATCGCATGCGCCTGGGCCATCAGCTGGATTTTCGCCTTTTTTGGTGTGATTGCACGCACGGCTTCAAGTGTATCGGGCATATCGATGATCGTTCTTTTCCCGCTCACCTTTGCCTCCAACGCTTTTGTGCCTGTGGACACGATGCCTGGCTGGCTGCAGTGGTTTGTGAACATCAACCCGATATCGCATTTGGTCAACGCCGTCCGGCAATTGACGAATACGGGAACGATTGGCGGGGACCTGGCCATTTCCCTGCTTGGTGCCGCAGTCATTGTGGCAGTCTTCGCACCGCTTACGGTGCGTGCTTATATGCGTAAAGCATAGGATTTTGACTGTCCTGGATTGGTGGCAAAGGAATCATTGACAGGGCAGCTTGGAGGGGGATTGGAATGACACGGATATTGGTCGTCGATGATGATCCGCACATTCGTGAATTGGTCGGACATTTTTTGAGACTGGAAGGCCTCGATGTATCGGAGGCCGTGGACGGTTTGGATGCGCTGCGCATCCTTGACGAAATCAAGGTCGATCTGGTTGTGCTTGATATTATGATGCCGGGCATGGACGGCTGGGAGCTGTGTCGCGAGCTGCGTGAGCAGACCGATCTGCCGCTGCTAATGCTTACAGCCAAGGGCGAGACGTCACAGATCGTGAAAGGTTTTGAGCTCGGGACGGACGACTATCTTGTCAAGCCGTTTGATCCTTTGGTGCTCGTCGCCCGCGTGAAGGCTTTATTGAAACGTTATCGTATTATGGCTTCCAAATCGGTGACGATCGGAGACCTCGTGCTGCGCAGTGATACCTTTGAGTGCCAGACTGGCGAGCAGTTGATTACGCTGCCGCGCAAGGAATTCGAGCTGCTCTTCAAGCTGGCCAGCTATCCTGGCAAGACCTTTACCCGCGAGCAGCTGATCGAGCTGATCTGGGGTTATGATTATGAAGGCGACGAAAGAACAGTCGATGTGCATATCAAGCGCCTCCGGGAACGGTTCCCGGAGGCAAATCACTCCTTCCGGATCAGCACCATCCGGGGATTGGGTTACCGGCTGGAGGTGCGGCAATGAAACGGGAACCGGGGTTCCCTCATGTCATCTCGCGCGTCGTAATGCTGTTAGCCGTGTTATATATTAGCTGGGGCGCCGCATTCTATATTACAAAGGCGGTTTATGCGCGAATAGCGTGGGCTCCCCATGAGCTGATCGATTTTTTTATCAATACAACGCTCGGTTTTGTTTTCTTCTTTCTCATTGGCATGATAGCAAGACGGATATTCGGGGATAGAAATCAACATGTTTTTATGGAAATGATCGATGCGTTAAAACGCATTTCGCAGGGCGACTTCCACGTGAATCTGGACTGGGGCTTTGGCGACAGGAATGAAAGACAGGGAAGACCGCACCCTTATGCCCAACTGGCGAACAGCATTAATGATATGGCGGCAAATCTGAAAGCCATGGAAGAGCTGCGGGAGGAATTCATTTCTAACGTATCCCATGAAATCGGCTCGCCGCTGACCTCGATTATCGGATTCGCCAGGGCGCTCAAGGACGAGCATCTGGATCGTGAGCAGCGGGACCGGTATTTGACGATCATCGAGACGGAGTGTATACGTTTGTCCAGGCTAAGCGAGAATCTGATGAAGCTGGCGGTACTGGATTCGGAGCGGCATCCGTTCCATCCGTCTCCTTATCGGCTGGATAAGCAGCTCATCTCCCTTATTCTTGCCTGCGAGCCACAGTGGGAGGCCAAAAATATCGAGATGACCGTGGAGGCGGATGAGCTCAAGGTCAACGCGGACGAGGATTTGATGAGCCAGGTGTGGGTGAATCTGCTCCACAATGCCATTAAATTTACACCAGAGGGGGGAAGTATCTCGGTTTCTCTTTCGCATCATGGCGAGGAGGCCGTTGTTCGCATCTCCGATACGGGGCCGGGCATCGATGAGCAGGATCAGCAGCGCATTTTCGAACGCTTTTATAAAGCGGACAAATCACGGACACGAACGGCGGGAGGCAGCGGTCTGGGACTCTCCATTGCACATAAAATTATCGAAATGCACCGGGGAACGATTTCAGTGCATAGCAGACCGGGAGAAGGAGCGGCATTTACAGTACAGCTGCCGTTGCATTGAACCGGAATAGCCGAAAAGGCAGCAGCGACCACTGACTAAACCGTAGTCAGCAGATCGCTGCTGCCTTTGAAATGTTCACAAACATTATTTTAAATGGCCTGCCTCTACAGCATCGTTTTTTTCCTTTCTTGTCATTGAGTAGAGGGCGGAGAGGATAGATAAGAGGATAATCACCCCGCCTGCTGCAGGATTGACGGAAATGCCGTATTGGCTCACTATGAGACCGCCCACTATCGAGCCAAGCGCGACTCCAATGTGAAGCGACGAAGTATTAAAGCCGAGCTGAATATCCGCTGATTCGGGAGCCGTCTCGATAAGATAGCTTTGAATGGCCGGGCTTGGCGCCATATTGAAGGTACACCAGACAGCGACCACCAGCAATAAGCTGAGCATGTTGGAGGCGGCGTAAGGCAGCAGCAGAATCGCTGCGGCATGCAGCACGAGCGTAAGGATGATCGTCCTCCGCGGCCCCAGCCTGTCGGCGGACCAGCCGCCAATCCAGCCTCCGGCAATGCCAGCCAGGCCGTAAACCAGGAGCACCAGACTGATGAGCGGCGCGGACAAGCCCATGGTTTTTTGCAAATAAGGGGTAATATACGCATAAATCGTAAATTGACCTGTCATCTGCAATATGGAAATCAAATGGGCCGAGAGAATCTTGGAGCTCTTCAACGTGCCAAGCTGTGTCCGCAGGGAAACGGACGGTTGCGGCGGTGCTTTAGGCAGAAAGCGCTGAACGCATAAAGCCACAATCAATGTAAGCATGGCGATTAAGACAAATGTCATTCTCCAGCCCCAACGGTCGCCAATCCATGTACCCAAGGGCACGCCAAGCATCAGAGCCGCGCTCAAGCCCATAAAAATAATGCCGATTGCGCGGCCTTTTAATGCCGGAGACACGATGCTGGCCGCCAATGTTATGGACAGAATGATGATAACGGAACAGCTTGCGGCAAGCACCACTCTTGAAATCAAGAGAATGGTAAAATTCGGACTGACAATGGACAGGATATTCCCCGCAAAAAACACCCACATCGCAATCATGAGCAGCCTGCGCCGCTCTATATTGGCCGTCAGGGCAATAATTACAGGCGAGCCAAAGGCGAATACAAGAGAATATACGGTAACGAGCTGTCCCGCGGCCGCAACGGAAACCTGCAGGTCCTGCGCAATCATTTCGATAATGCCGGCAATCACCAGCTCGACCGTGCCGACGACAAAGGCCGCAATTGTTAAAATCCAAACTCTTCTATCCATAATCTCTCCTCAGTCCACCTTTCTTTCCCGATACAAAATCATACCTGCATGATAGAGAATTCCGTCCCGAAACTCTCCGTCAGCGGTAAAGCCTGTATCATCCACATAATCGATATGGTTGCCCGTGATGGTATAACTGCCTGTGTAAGCACTTCTTCGGTTGCCGCGCGCTTCATCATATCGTCCGTTTGGCAAAAGCTTATGACGGATATATCCGTCCGCGGTTACCCACATCCCTGCATACGGGTTGTTGTTTTCGGAATTCATATGGTTATCAGCGTTGATCTTCATAAGTCGTCTTCTCCTTTGTAATATGTTGTCATTTACAGCCGCTAAGGATATTATGAAGCACTTGAAAAATGGACAGATAGAAGATTCATCGCAAAAGATTGCTCATTCCTCTCAAACAGCTAAACGAAACAGAAGGAAAAGGTTATAATAACTGCAGTAGTGTTCTGAGATGGAAGGTGGGGAAATCGTGCCGGAAACAACAAACCTTGTACAAAAACAGAAGGAGCTCGCGGAGCTTATTGACCGGTTCTCATCCGGGGAAGGGGCTCACGCAACGGACATACCATCCTTATTCTGCTTACGCAGTTCGAAGGTTACTGAGCCGATCTACAGAGTACATGAACCTGCTTTATGCATCGTTGCCCAAGGGAAAAAAGAGGTCATGCTGGCAGAGGAGAGATATCAGTATGGACCCGCGGATTATCTTGTGGTGTCCGTCGATTTGCCGGTATCGGGGCAGATTATTGAAGCTTCAGCCGAGGTGCCGTACTTGTGCTTCAGGCTTGATTTTAAGCCTGGTCAAATTGTAGAGCTTCTGGATGAGTCCGAGCTTCGAGCGGTTCAACCAGGGGAATCCGAGCGAGGGCTGTTTATCAGCCAAACAAGCACTTCCCTTCTGGATGCCGCTATTAGGCTGATTCGGTTATTGGAGACACCTGAGGATATAAACGCTTTGGCACCCATGTACACTCGGGAAATCTTGTACAGGATTTTAAAAGGACAGCAGGGGGAAATGCTGAAGCAGATTGCGGTAGAGGGGAGCGGCGCATACCGGATCAAGGACGTTATCAAGCAAATCAAGGAGAATTATGCCCAGCCGCTGCGGATCGAGGAGCTGGCCGAGCTGGCGAATATGAGTCCTTCCTCCTTGCACAGACATTTTAAAGAAGTCACGGCGATGAGCCCTCTGCAGTATCAGAAAAGAATCAGGCTGCAGGAGGCGCGGCGCATGCTGTTAGCTGAAACAGCCGATGCGGCGGAAGCCGCTTTTCAGGTAGGCTACGACAGTCCGTCCCATTTCAGCCGCGAATACGCAAAAATGTTCGGCCTGCCGCCGATCGCCGATATGAAGCGCCTGCGCGATTCTGTGGCTGGCTATACTGGCAGGGAGATGCTTGAATCCGCGACTTCGATGATCTGATCATAGTAACATTAGGCAGCAGCCCATATTTTTATGAGGCTGCTTTTTCGTTTGAACTTAAGGCGTTACTGATCAAGGTAATCCTTGCAAATAATATATGTATGCGATATATTGCATATATAAAACTTGAAACTGAGGATGATCTTTATGCCTGTACCTAAAAATTTTGTCTCACCCTTACGGATGTCTGCGAAGGAGAGGGCCTTCTCCCAAATTCAACGCTGGATTATCGACGGCACCCTGCAGCCGGGCGAAAAGCTCCTGGATGCCGAACTGGCGGAGACGCTCGGCGTTAGTCGTACCCCGATCCGGGAGGCGTTTCAGCTGTTGGAGGTGCAGGGACTTGTCTCGACTCATCCAGGCAAAGAGACCAGAGTTACGATGGTTGAGAAGGATGATATCTTCAAGCTGTATTCGACGATGGCAGCGCTTCACGCGCTGGCGGCTGAAGTGGCGGCCAGGATTATTTTGCCCGAGCAGATTGAACAGCTGAAAGCGATCAATCTGGAGTTTGCCCAAGCGGTCCAAAGCGGCCAGGCCTACCAGGCCATGGAGGCGGATGAGCACTTTCATAACCTGATCGTGGAGCTGGCGGACAATCCGTATCTCGCTTCCTTCAGTTCTTCGCTGCAAATCCATATCCGGCGCTTTAAATACGTGTTCCTGAAGCAGCCGGTCAGCGGGACACAGGCTTCGGTCGATGAGCATGACTTGATTATTGAAGCTTTTGAGCGGAAAGACAGTGAACAGGCGCAGGTCATGATGAAGCAGAACCTGATCCGTCCGATGCAGGAGCTGCATGACTTACTTTAAAACAGAGAGGAGCATGACAAGGATGGCGGAAAGCAAAGATTTGCGCATCAACAGCAAGGTTATAAGTGAGGGGGTTAATCGGGTACCGAACAGGGCGATGCTGCGGGCCGTCGGTTTCACCGATGAGGATTTCAAGAAGCCGATGATTGGGGTAGCCAGCACATGGAGCGAGGTTACTCCGTGCAATATGCACATCAATGACTTGGCCGTGCAGGCCAAGCTCGGAGTGCGGGAGAATGGCGGTGCGCCGCTGATTTTTAATACGATTACGGTATCGGACGGCATTTCAATGGGGCACGAGGGCATGCTGTTTTCGCTGCCAAGCCGTGAAGCCATTGCGGATTCGATTGAGATTGTGGCGGGAGCGGAGCGTTTTGACGGAGTCGTTGCGATAGGCGGCTGCGACAAGAATACGCCTGCCTGTCTGATGGCTATCGGTCGGATGAACATTCCCGCCGTCTATGTATACGGAGGCACGATTCAGCCAGGGAATCTTGACGGCAAGAACGTAGACATCGTTACCGCTTTCGAGGCGGTCGGCAAGTATCATGACGGGAAAATGACGGATGAGCAGATCCACAAGATTGAATGCAGCGCCTGTCCGGGACCGGGCTCCTGCGGCGGCATGTACACGGCGAATACGATGGCCGCGGCCGCGGAAGCGATGGGGATGAGCCTGCCTGGTTCTTCCTCGACACCGGCGATTTCCTCCAACAAAGCAGCGGAATGTGCTGAAGCGGGCAAGCGGGTCATCTCATTGCTTGAGCAGGGCATCTATCCAAGAGACATCATGACGAAGAAAGCATTTGAGAATGCGATTACGGTTGTGATGGCTTTGGGGGGATCGACAAATGCGTTCCTGCATCTATTAGCGATTGCTCATTCGGTTGGTGTCGATTTAACGCTGGATGATTTCGAGCGGATTCGCCTGCTTGTCCCCCATCTGGCCGACTTGAAGCCCAGCGGTCAGCATGCCATGCAGGACTTGAACGAAATCGGAGGTGTTCCCGGCGTCATGAAGCTGCTGCTCGCTGAGGGTCTTCTGCACGGCGACTGTCTTACGGTAACCGGTAAATCCCTGGCGGAGAACCTGGCCGAGGCAGCTCCGCTGCGGGATGGGCAGGAGATCATCCGCCCGCTGAATAAGCCTTTGAAGCCGAATGGGCCATTGGTTGTGCTTAGAGGCAATCTTGCACCCGAAGGAGCTGTCGCCAAAATGTCCGGCATGAAGAAGCTGCGCTTTGTCGGACCGGCTAAGGTATATGACAGCGAGGAAGCGGCCACTGAAGCCATTTTAAAAGATGAAATTCAAAAAGGAGATGTACTGGTCATCCGTTACTGCGGTCCAAAGGGGGGACCGGGAATGCCGGAAATGCTGTCGGTTACGGCGCTGATTGTGGGGAAAGGTCTTGGAGGCGAAGTCGCGCTCATGACGGACGGCAGATTTTCGGGCGGGTCGCACGGATTCGTCGTGGGTCACGTATCGCCTGAAGCCCAGGTAGGCGGACCGATCGCCCATTTGAAAAACGGAGATATCGTCACGATCGACAGCGAGACACAGCATATTTCTTTTGATGTGACGGAAGCGGAGCTGGCTGCCAGAGCAAAGGCATGGGTGCAGCCACCGCTCAAAGTGTCTTCAGGTGTGCTTGCCAAATACGCCCGGTTAGTGTCATCGGCGTCCAAGGGCGCTGTTACAGACAGTTTTGAATAGATCTATTCAGCCGAACAGCGGCCGGTTAATCGGCTGCTGTTCGGGCTTTTTTCCACTGCTCATGCAAGCGCCATACCCGTCTCCACAGTTCATCCCGCTCCATGGGGCTGTAATTCACCAGCTTCTCATGGAATACATCTCCCAATACTTCAAGCCACATCGATTTCGTTAAAATTTCGGTTTTCTCGATACGGTCGCCTTCCCTCTTTTTCCAAATGCATCCTCTCAGTTCATTGCTCCCCTCAGCATGTCTGCTGCGAACGAGAAATAGATTGATCCATGGGGAATCGGGAGACAAGCTGTAGATTTCGTGCTTCGGTATAAACTCCTCAATCGTTTGCAGACTTTCCCGTCCGTAATCCACGCCGACAGATGACCCGGAAGGATCATGAACCATTCTCCACCCATTCGGGTCAATGGCAGAAGGTGTGACCTGATATTGAAAAGGACCCTGTGTATAAGAACCGGCGCGAACGGGGAGTGGCCCATACGGCATATCCCCGAGACCCACATCCGCAATCCAAATTTCCTCCTCCTGCCGTTCATTGCATAGCGTTACAGTTAAACCAAGATGGAAGGAATTGATTGTCGGCTTCTGACCGTGGGGCTGCACGCCTGCTCTATGCCAGGAAACCTGATAGCCAAGCGTCCGAAGAAGCTCGCCAAAAGCCCCGTTCAGATGAAAGCAGTAGCCGCTTCTATCATGAATCATGAGCTGTATGGAAGAATGAAGATCAATCGGCATCGGATGGCCGGATACGATATCGATTGTTTGCCAGGTGATCTTTTCCACATGCGCTTGATGCAACTTATACAGGTAAGAGAGAGTAAGCGGTTCTATATTTGTGACGCCAAGTCTTTTTAAATAGGCTCTGGTTTCTTCCGGTTTTAACATTTGATGCTCCCCCTTTATAACATCATGCTCTCCCAGTCCGGATGATTATCCTTCCCGCTCATGATCATATTAAATCGAAACCATATTAAAAACCATCGATTATTGCTCCATCTGTACCGGTACAGAAATAGAATTGTTGCATAAACCAGGTATTTATATCGTTCAGGGAATTACTGCCATTCAAAATCTTTAATTATATGTATAAAAGGGTCATGAAGGAAGCAACTTACTTGTTACCTAGCAAAAAGGAGCCGTGATATTGTGACAGACAAAACTGACAACAATCAGACGCGGAATTCCTATGAAAATGAAAACAGCCGCCACTCCAAAGAAATAAGTTCTTCACTTGCGCAGACCGTTTCGGTCCTGCGGCAAAAGATGGGGAAGAGCACGGACTTTATCATCCGGGAAATGAGCGTTCCTCTCTCTTCCACGCCTATTATTGCTGTCAGCTATATCGATGGTCTTATCGATCCGCAGCTGCTGGCGAAACTCATGGAAGCTTTGTCGGTTCAAGTAAGTGAAGGTTTGTCCCCCATCCATATCGAAGCATGGTTGGGCACTCAGCTTCCGGTGGGGAGTCTGACATCTCTGTATACGGAAGACGATATGATCGGCTCGATCCTGGAAGGAGCAGCCGTTATTATTGTGGACGGTTCAGTCCAGGTTTTCGCTGCAGCTATAGCCGGGGGGGCCAGGCGGGCAGTTGAAGAGCCTACTTCCCAGTCGGTGATCCGGGGGCCGAAAGAAGGCTTTACCGAGGATATTTCTACCAACATTGCACTGCTGCGCCGAAAAATAAAATCCCCCGACCTGTGTATTGAGTCGCTTCGGTTAGGCAAATACACGCAAACCAAGATAGCCGTATCTTACATCCAGGGGATTGCCGATCCGGAAATAGTACAAGAAATCATGCGGCGGTTGAATTCTATTGAGACGGACAGTATTTTGGAAAGTGGTTATATCGAGGAATTTATCCAGGATGGAGTCATAAGCTCTTTTCCGACGATTTATAGTACGGAACGGCCGGATTCCGTAGCCGGGGGACTGCTCGAAGGGGTCGTGGCTATATTTGTGGACGGAACCCCCTTTGTATTGTTGGCGCCGGTAACCTTCTTTAGATTCTTTACTTCCAGCGAAGATTACTATGAGCGATATGACTTGTCCTCATTTCTACGAATGATACGGCTTGGCTCCTTTTTAGTTACACTGCTCCTGCCGGCCTTGTATATTGCCGCTACCACTTTTCAGCAGGAAATGCTGCCTACAACGCTGCTCATCTCACTGGCTGCCCAACGGGAAAGCATTCCTCTCCCGGCGCTATTGGAAGCTTTGCTTATGGAACTGACCTTCGAGATCATACGTGAAGCAGGCATCCGCATGCCGCGGGCCATCGGACCTGCCATCTCCATTGTGGGAGCACTGGTGTTGGGCCAGGCTGCTGTTCAAGCAGGTCTGGTGTCGGCAGCCATGGTTATTGTCGTCTCCTTTACTGCTATTGCCAATTTTGTAATACCTTCCATAACCATGGCCGGCGCAGTAAGACTTCTCCGCTTTGGGCTTATGATACTTGCAGGCTCTTTTGGCATGTATGGCATTCTGATTGGTTTTGTACCCATTCTATTTCGCATTGTCTCCATTCAGTCGTTTGGAATCCCTTATTTTATGACACTTTCCCCGGTGAATAAAACGAATGTGAAGGATTTAATTATTCGTGCGCCATGGTGGAAAATGAAAACACGTCCCGAGCTGATTGGAGACAAAAACAAGCACCGGCAATCCACCACACGAAAACCCTTCGCACAGCAAGCGGCGAAGCGCGAGTATGATCCTTTGGAATGAGGAGAAATCGCTATGCCAACAGGCAAAATTGTAATGCTGCTTTTAATGGTAGTGCTTTTATCCAGCTGCTGGAACCGGACGGAATTGAACGAATTGTGGGTTACTGCCGCCACAGGGATAGATTACCGGGACGGGCAGTGGGAAGTCTCCTACCAAATCATCGTACCTTCTGCCATGGCCGGCGGTGCAGGTGATGGTTCGGGAGGCGGCTCCCAGCCGGCTTTGCATGTGTATACCGTAAAAGGTGAGACGATTCATCAGGCACTTAATCTAAGTAGCCTGGAAACTTCACGCCGTATATATGTTGCCCATAACCGGGTTCTTTTCATCGGCAAAACAGCAGCAAAGCAAGGACTGGATCAGCTCATTGATTATTACTTTCGCAACAGCGAATCAAGGGAGACAGTTCTAATGCTGTACACCGATGGCGATGCATCCGAAATGTTAAAGAAGCTGGCTCCGCCGGAAAAGCTGGCCGGGGCCGCTTACGCCGAGCTCATTAGTAAAGAGAGCAAGCAGGTTTCTATTTTTCCCGGTACGTCAGTGTATGATTTTGCGCTCAGCTTGCATTCGGATGCGAGAGGAATCGGTATGCCTGTAGCTGCTTTAAAAGGCGAAAAAAGCGAAGAAAATGAAAAAGAGTTAGAGTCTATAGACATCATCAAGAAAACTTCAGCACCACTTAATATGTCATTGTCCAAGCTGGCAGTGTTTCAGGAGGGGCGTTTTGCAGGATTGCTTAACCGCAAGGAAAGTCTCGGGTTGATGTGGCTTGCCGGCAAAGTACAAAATACAGAAATTGCTTTTCCCTGCAATGATAAGAAAACAAAGCGATCTTCTTACATGATCAATAGTTCCCATACTCAATTGGTGCCCAAATATAACGGATACCGCTACATCATGCAGGTGAGGGTTAAGGTTGACGGAAGTATAGCGGAATTTGGCTGCAAAAAAAACCTGTCTAAAACCAGTGAGATCAAAAAACTGGAAAAACAGATTGAAAAAGAAATTGAAGATACCATAGATGCAGGATGGAAGGGAACGCAGAGACTTGGTGTAGATACCGTAGGTTACGGCGATATCATTCACCGAAAATTCCCGAAAAAGTGGAGGGAATTGAAGGGGAATTGGCCTGCCGAATTTAGAAGGATGGAGATCGATGTACAAGTTGATGCCTTAATTCGTCTTCCGGGGCTGCTGCAAAATCATTTAGGAAAGAAGTAATCGAATGAGTCCCGGACATTAAATAAAGTATTTCCAGCGGAGGAGCCAAACAGGATGAGGAAAGTGACCACAGGATTGTCCCAAATTGCCATGGCGATGGCAGCATTTGAGGTTGGCAGCACAACGCTATTCCTGCAGGGGGCTACAGCAAAACAGGATGCCTGGTTGGCTATGCTGATCGGAGCGGCTTGCGGTTTTTTATTACTCCTGTTGTACCTGAAAATCTTTCATATGGATTCAAAAAGTGATCTGTTTGAGCTTTGTAAAAAATATATGGGAAAATGGCTTGGCAGTGCGGTCGGACTCGCTTTTGTTTGTTATTTTACCTATGAGTCTGCCCGAAATTTGCGCGATATTGGCGATCTGGCAACATTGACACTCTTAAACCGGACCCCTACGGCATTTGTAACTTTGTTAGCCATACTGGTTATAGCCGATTGTATTCATTTGGGACCACGAGCATGGTTTCTGCTGGTTACGGTGCTCTTTTACATGATAACGCTTGGCTATATCATACTTCTCCTGATTATTTCTTTCACAGGGCTTGTTCACCTTCAATTTATGCTGCCAATCCTGGAAAACGGGTTAAAGCCGGTGTGGGAGGCCGCACTGCCGGAAATTATTTCTTTTCCGTTTGGCCAAACCGTTCTATTTCTCGTTTTTTTCAAATTTGTTTCTGAACCCAAAAATCTCAACAAAAGCGTCATCTTAACCTACTGGCTCATTGCCATATTTCTGATTGGTGTAAACCAAATATGTATTCTTGTTCTCGGGCCTGACCTGGCGGCAACGACTACTTATCCATTATTTCAAGTCACCCAGTTGACTACGGTGGAAAAAATTGTTGAAAGAGCTGATCCGCTTTTTGCCATGATTTTATTTTTGGGAATCGGTATAAAGGCGTCAGCCTTTTATATGGGTGCAGCCATAGGAATGCGCAGAATTACTTCAATCAGCTACAAGGTTTGGCTTGTAGCGATAGGCACGGCGATATATTTGCTGACTTTTCTGTCGCCCAACTTTACAGAGTTTCTCTGGATCGGACTTCACCTGGCTCTGGACAGGATCTGGCCTGTATTTCAAATCGCATTGCCGCTTTTGCTGTTCTTTGTCCTATGGGTCCGCAAAAAGAAGAGGGCTTGAGCAAAGAAGAAAACCCTCCCGGATATCGATCTCCCGAAAGGGTATCGTCAATATCATGAGAGGGTTTGATAATGTTTTCAGTTGGCAGGGAACACATCGATCAGATCAATTTCTCCGTACCCATTGCCTTTTGTAAACCGCACTACGTTTTCTCCCGCTTGCAGATGAACGCGTTTGGTGGAGAGGCCCCAGTTTTCCCATCCTTTGTTGGTAATATAAAAGGGATCGGGCTGCGATCCATTCACGCTGATCTGCAGGGTAGACCAGGCAAGATCCGTCGTTCCATTCGCCGTGCGGGCAGATAGAATATACTCTCCTGCGGAAGGGAGATCGATCGTATATTCCACAAAGCTGTCTGCCGTATCGATATGGCCTGCCTTCATGCCACCTGAGCCGTTCGGGCTTGCCGATGCGTAAGCCGCACCGCCAAACCGTCCTTCTTCGCCTTCAATCCGAATGCGCTCAGGCTCTCCGGAGGGAACGGGGATTTTGCTGTTCGGAGCCAGCGGACTGCCCAGATTCGGCGTATTGTCAGCATTCCATGTAAATGGCTGCATGCGGATTTCCCGGTTCCAGCCTGACTGGTTATTTTTCGCGTTATGATACACGATCCAGTCCTCCGTCCCGTCCGGAGAGGTCGTAAAGGAGGCGTGGCCGGGTCCGTAGATTCCGTTCGCTGATTTGAATATTGGCTCGCTGCGTTTATGCCAGGATGAGCTTTGCAGCAGATCGGCATTGATATCCGCCGTGATCAGGCCAAGGCAGTAATCATTGGTCCAGCTGCCGCTGGCGGAATAAATCAGGTTGATCACATTTCCGCGAATCACAACCTGCGGCCCTTCATTGACATGGGGATTATGATTGGTTTCCCACGCGTACTCCGGAGCTGAAATTTCCACACGGTCCGAGACGATCGTCCACGGATTGCTCATCCGCGCAATATACAGCTTTTGGCTGACATTTTCATCGCCTTCCCAACCCGACCAAATGAAATACAGCTGCTTGCCCGCCTGCAGGACTGTGCCGTCGATCGCCCATTTATTGGTCTTGTCCGTTACCTGGCCCCGGTCTTTCCAGGTTCCCTGCAGCGGGTCTTTGGACTTGTTCTCCAGGACGTACATGCGATGATTGGCGTTGTCCCCGTCATCCTTGGCGTAGTAGATATACCAGGCATTGTTCAGGTAATGGATTTCCGGAGCCCAAATATTTTTGCCTCCCGTTTCAATGCTTACGGATTCACCTGCATCCAGCCCGGATAATGTGCGTGATTTCCAGATGGTGACGTTGTTGCCGGTCGTTTTCGTAAAGTAATAATACCCGTCCGTATGCTTGTAAGCCCATGGGTCGGCCCCGTCCTGAATCACCACGTTGTAAAAATCCTGCTGCACGGATGCCGCACCCGCATTTCCGGCCAGCCCCCAGCTTAACAGCAGCATCAGCAGCAATCCTCCGGTCCATCTTGATTTCCGTTTTCGCATGGCATTCACTCCTTACTTGGAATATGAAGCGTTTACAAAATAAAGCTATCCTAAATGGATTTTTATAAAAAGGTCATATTTTTTGAAGCTGTGGGACATTTTTTTGGATGTGACGGGCATGGCAGCGGCATCCGTTTACAGAAGAAAGAAGAGGGAGTACATTAAGAGTGCGCAACGAAAAGTAATTCCCGGAAAGGATGTAAGCGCATGCATTTCTATCGGATGGTCGTTGTAAAAATCGCAGCTTTTTTAATAGCATCTATCTGTACAGTATTGGCCGCAGGATGTGCGAACACCCCGGTTGAGAAGACCGATGGGGAACAGAAATCTACAGGTCCTGTCACCATCGAATTCTGGACACCGTTCAGCGGCGGGGACAGCTCTTATATGAATGAACTCGTCCAGCGCTACAACAAGGAAAATAAAGATGGGATTAAGGTCGTGATGAAAAATAACAAATCAGATGATTATTACATCAAGCTGTCCACAGCCATCGTCACCGAAGAGGGGCCCGATGTCGCTGTGGTGCATGCTTCCAAATTCGCGCAATACGTGCCGGCAGGATTTCTGATGCCCATCGATGCAACGGATGCCGGGACACATATCCCGTGGGATCAATTTAATCCGGATATCGTGGAGCGGACAGTGATCGGGGAACGCCATTATGCTGTACCTCTCGATACCCACTTTACCGTTTTATATTACAACAAAACATGGTTGAAAGAAGCCGGGCTGCTGCAAGACGGAAAAGTGATGATGGACCCGGGCGAAGACGGCTTCCTGCATTTTCTGACTGCTTTACGGGACCGTATTCCACAGGATGTGGCCCCGCTCGCCGTGCCCGATGTGCGGATTGATTCACTCTGGTTATGGTGGTCGCTGTATGCGCAGATTGACGGCGGCGGCGGTTTATACAGTGTGGACGGGCACAAAGCCCGGGTGAACATGGAGGCTGCCGCCAAAGCCCTTCATTTTGTAGCATCCCTGTATGAAAGCAAGCTGATTCCGCCGGATATTTCCGATGCGGGCAGCTGCTTTATCAGCGGCAAAGCGGCCGTATTATGGTCAGGAACATGGTCCATCGGCTCATTTGAGAAACTGGATGACTTGGATTTCGGCGTCATGCCCTTACCGCAAATCTATGACAGGCCCGGTACCTGGGGAGACGCCCATACCCTGGCCTTCCCATCCCATAGCGATACAGATCCGGGAAAGGTGGAGGCTGCCGTCCGTTTTGCGGAATGGCTGGCTGATCAGGGGCAGGTGTGGGCACAGGCCGGCCACATTCCGGCTGAGCGGAACGCGCTGAATTCCGCAGCTTTCAAGGCGCTTCCTTATCGTTCGGATTATGCTGATGCGGAAGAGGATGTGCGGTATTTCCCAAGCCATCCGAAGCAAGGGGAAATCAATGATGCGCTTGTTGGCGAGCTGGAGAAGATTTGGCACGGCCAACAGACTGCAGATGACATGCTGAAACGTCTTGAGCCGCTGATCGACAGCATCCTGGGTGAATGACATGAAGATGAGAATGTGGATGCGGCGGCTGATGACCAAAAGACTAGCCGCCAAGCTGATCGCCGTCAACGTCCTCTTGATCGCCCTGGCTTTGACGATTGCCTCCATCATGGGTTATAAGGATTTTTCACAATCCATGCAGCGGAATGTCGGCAAATACCAGGCGGATGTGGTGCAGGGCCTGACGGCCAACATTGATGTCTATATGAACGAGTTGAATCTGTTATCCGCGACTCCCTATCAGTCTCCTGAAATTATGGCCTATCTGGAGAAGCGAAGAGAAGGCGGGCAGGTGTTGAGCTATGAGGAGAAGCAGAAGGTCAGCGGCTTCATGCGCAAAACGATGGCGAACGGCCGTGTGGACGTGGCAGGTATCACCTTGTACAGCTATCGCGGCCCTTCGTACAGGGAAATGGAGGACAGCCCTGGCCGGTTTATTACGGATTACGATGATAAGGACATGTTCCTTCATGCGGCGCAGAGCGGGAAAGCTTATTTCAGAGGCCCGCATATCCTCCACTCTTACTCTGGAGCGACCTATGAGGTGTTTTCGGTGGTCCGGAGAATTTCCAGTCTGGAGAACGGAGAAATTCTGGGTTATTTCGTGATTGATGTGCCCCTTGCGTCCCTGACCCAGCGTATCGCGAGCCTGTCGCAGCAAGGAGGCAACCTGTTGTGGATCGTTGACCAGACAGGACAGGACGTATATTACAGCGGTTCTTCGGCCTCGGCCAGAAATGAGCGGGAAGCCAGCGGCTACCGTGGAGAAGGCACCCTGACGATTGGAAAAGGAGCGGATGCCGATCTGCTGACCTATTATACGTCGCCGGTGACGGACTGGACCGTGATTCAGGCTGTTCCGCTATCCGTACTGCTCAAAGATACGATGGTTATGAAAAACAAAACGATAGGGCTCGGCTTGTTCTGTCTCATGCTGGGAGCCGTTGTATCGGTATGGATATCATTGCGGATCACACGCCCTCTGCGCCTGCTGAGCAGCTCTATGAAAAAGGTGGAGCGGGGAGAGTTTGACGTGGCCATTCCGGTCGAGTCCGGGGATGAGGTCGGCCATCTCAGCCGCACCTTCAACGTGATGGTGTCCAGGCTGGAGACGTTAACCTATAGGCTGTATGAAACGGAAATCAGAGAGAAAAATGCCGAAATTGCCGCTCTGCAGAGCCAGATTAACCCGCATTTTCTGTACAATACGCTCGGCTCTATCAGCCTGTATGCGGAGCTGCAGGATAACCGGGAGGTCGTGCAGATGACGAATCATTTGAGTGCATTGCTGCGCTATAGCATGAATGGCGGCAACAGCGAGGTCAGGCTGCAGCAGGAGCTTGAGCATATTCAAGGATATCTGGAAATCCAGCAGATCCGCTTTGAAGACAGGCTTGCGTACCGGCTGAATGTGGAGCCTGAGCTGCCGGATACGAGGATCGTTCGCCTTACCTTGCAGCCGATCGTGGAAAATTCCATTATTCATGGATTGGAAAAAGGGCGTGGTGATGTGCATATTGAGGTGAACGGCCGCAAGCTCGGCACAAGCATCTGTATTGAAATCACCGACAACGGGCCGGGAATGACCGGAGAACAGCTTCAGCAGCAGATGAGCAGCATGGAGGAAGGCATCATTCCCGGATCACCGGGAGGACACGGTCTCGTAAATGTCCACCGCCGTCTGGTGCTCCGCTATGGAGCCGGATATGGGCTTCAGCTGGAGAGTTCATCGGGCGGGGGGATGAAGGTAAAGGTGAACCTCCCGTCAGGAGCGGCGGAAAACAAGTTACCGAGAGGGGAATAACATATGCCAACCATGGTGATTGTTGATGACGAATCCATCTTCCGCAAAGGAATTGCCCATCTGGTCAAGGGATTTGACCTGGACTGGGAAGTGGTGGGGGAGGCCCGTGACGGGCTTGAGGCCTTGGAACAGGTACAGCGGCTGCAGCCTGACCTGGTCATTACCGATATCCGCATGCCGCGGATGGACGGACTGGAGCTGCAGTCCGCTCTCGCTGAGAAAGCCCCGGATACGAAGTGTATTGTACTCAGCGGTTATAATGATTTCAAATATGTACAGACTTCCATTCGGACGGGAGTACGGGATTATCTGCTGAAGCCGATCAACAAGGATGAGCTGTATCAGACCCTGGAACGGATGCTGGATGAATGGCGGCAGAGCCGGCGTGAAACGGATAAGGACAATGCCCTGTTCAAGAAAAGCCTGCGCAGTCAGCTGCTCTGGGGACTGGTGCAGGGAAGCGTACAGCTTGGGGACTCCGAAATGCTGGAGCATGTCGGCCTGAAGCTGGATCACTCGGGGATGTACTGCATGATCGCCGAGTTGGACAAGGAATCAGTGCAGGAGGAGCGGTACCGGCGGAGTGATCCCGCATTATTTACGCTTTACCTCAGCCAGTTCATGGAGGAGATGATTCAGCAGCATTTTCCCGGCTACGTTTTTACCCGGCAACATAAAATTGCAGCTATCATTTGCGAGGAAGCATCTGAGCAGGCCAAGAGACGAATCGCTTCAGCGGCCCGCAGTATGATCAGGAAAATCCGCAAAATCTCGGATATTACGATCACCATCGGCATCGGCAGCGGCGTTTCCGATCTCGAGTCGCTTCCGACCGCCTACAAGCAGGCGGAGCTTGCCCTGCTTTACCGTCTGACGGACGGCGGCAATCGTGTGCTGATATATGGTGAAGCTGCAGCGAATAAATCGGCAGTCCAGTCCGCGAAGGATTGGGATATTCCGGAGCTGATGATTGCAGAGGGCAATGCTGCGGTGCTGCGGCGGGAGGTGCAGCGCCTGGTGGAGGAGCTGAGCCATAGCGGAAGCCCGGAGGTGCTGCGGCAGCATATCTGCAAGGTCATTCTCCAATGTTATGAAATGGCTGTGAACCGCGGCGTTGTGCAGGAATGGTTGGGTGAGCGGGATATCATCAAAGTGCTGGAAGAAGCGCTGTCCATCACTTCGCGGACGGAGATCACCGGTTATTGCGAGGAGATGGTGCTTTCCCTGTCCGCCATTCTGCGCGAGCAGGGGAGAGATCATGTCACCCATGCCGTTGACAAGGTAGTGGCGTATATCGAAGCTCATTACGCAGAGCCTATTACGCTTAGCATGATGGCTGACATGGTCTATTTGAATGCCTCTTATTTAAGCAGCTTGTTCAAAGCCCGGCTCGGCTGCTCATTTGTGGAAGTGCTGACCCGCAGGCGCATCCGCGAGGCCTGCCGGAGGCTGGCGCGTACCAGCGAGAAGATCGTTCTTATTGCCGAAAGCACCGGATTTGCGAATCTCCGCCATTTCAATCGTGTATTCAAGACGGAGACCGGGCGCACGCCCAAGCAGTACCGTGAAGAGATGCAGAAGCAAGGCATGGCCTAAATATATGTCTACAGGTTCAAAAGAAGCGTCATGGGCGACTGACCCTCCTTCGTTTAAGCTATACATGTAAACGCAACCAATAAGGAGGTCTACTGATGAGAAAGACAAAAATCATCAAACTGTCCGCGCTTCTTTTGTCTTTGCTGCTGATCTTGTCCGCCTGTGCCGCAGAGAGCAGCACCGCGCCCGAAGCCAGCAGCGGAGAAAAAACAAAAATCACCTTCTGGACGCCGTTCAGCGGCGGTGACGGCGAGTTCATGACCGCGATGATCGAGAAATTCAATGCGGAAAGCACCGATATCAAGGTCGAACAGCTGAGCAACCGTTCGGAGGATTACTACACCAAGCTGCAGACCGCACTCGCTTCCGACCAGGGGCCGGACCTGGCTGTCCTGCACTCCTCCAGAATGCCGCAGTACGTGCCTTCCGGTTATATGACCGAACTTGACGGCCTTGCGTCGGAAGCTGGCGTCAATTGGGATGATTTCAATCCGACCATTCTGGAATCCACCATTTATGATGGCAAGCATTATTCCATCCCGCTGGATACACATGCCATCGTCATGTACTACAACAAGAAATATCTTGAGCAAGCCGGTGTGCTGAAAGACGGCAAGCCGGTATACGATCCATCTCCGGAGGGCTTCACCAAATTCCTGACTGCCATTAAAGATGCTGTTCCGGCAGATGTTGCACCTCTGGCCCAGCCGAATGTGCGCATTGACTCCTACTGGATGTTCTGGGGCTTCTACAACCAGCTGACAGGCGGCGGTAAGTTCTATGATGCGAACGGCAAAGCGGAATTGAATAATCCGCAGGCGCTGCAGGCACTGGAATATGTCAACAGCCTTTATACCTCCAAGCTGATTCCGCCCAACATCAACGATGCGGTGAAAATGTTCCAGGATCAAAAAGCGGCCGTATTGATTACCGGTGTCTGGAGCACAGGCTCTTTCGAAAATATTGACGGACTTGATTTCGGGGTCGTGCCGATGCCGCAAATTTATGACCAGCCTGCGACATGGGGCGATTCGCACACGCTGGCGCTGCCAAAGCACAGCAAGGAAGATCCGGCGAAGCAGAAGGCGGCGCTTGTATTCGCCAACTGGCTCGCCCAGAACGGGGAAATGTGGGCCAAAGCGGGGCATATTCCAAGCGTAACGAAGGTGCTGGACTCCGAAGCCTTTAAAGCGATGGACTACCGCAGCGACTATGCGGAATCCGCCGATTTCGTCAAATACTGGCCGCGCCATGAAAAGCAGGGCCAGGTGAACGACAATGTCGTCAAGGAATTTGAGAAAATGATGATGGGTCAGCAGGACCCTGCCACCACCTTGCAAAAAGCGGACGAAGTCATCAACAAAACAACAGGCAACTGACGATGAAGGCCGGATCCGGAACCGACAAGGATCCGGCCTGTATCTTCTCCTCTTGATGCAAATTTACCGGAAAGGAGATTAAAGCATCATGCGTGTAAAATCGCTTGAAAGGCAAGGCTGGATGGCAGGGCTATTCATGGTGCTCCCGTATACGCTGTTTTTTTTGATATTTTCGCTGTTTCCCATTTTGTTCGGCCTGCGCATCAGCTTTTATGACTGGTCCTTGCTGGGGGATAAAACCTTTATCGGTCTGGAGAATTATGCCAATCTGTTAAGGGACGAGGAATTCCGCAGCAATCTCCTGAATACGGTCCTGTTTACAGTCATCAGTGTGCCGCTGATCAGCGGGGCGGGATTGCTGGCGGCTGTACTGGTTCATCAGGTGAGGCGGGTGCAATCGTTTCTGCGGATATCGGTATTCATGCCGTATGTGTTGTCCGTATCCGTCATTTCCAGCATCTGGGTCATTTTTCTGCAGCCTTACAGCGGTTTGCTGAATCAGGTGCTTAAAGCGCTGCGTATCATTAGCGCTGATATTTACTGGATTTCGGATCCGCAGCTTGCGTGGGTGTCTATTATTTTGGCAACTCTTTGGTGGACCGTCGGTTTTGTGTTTGTTCTTTTTCTCGCGGGACTGCAGGATATTCCATCTTCCTATTATGAAGCGAGTCAGATCGAAGGAGCCTCCCGCTGGCAGACGTTCCGGTACATTACGTTTCCGTCCCTGTCCAAGGTCACTATTCTGGTCATTGTGCTGCAGACGATTGCTTCCTTCAAAATTTTCGGTCAATCGAAGCTCATCACAGGCGGCGGGCCGGCCGGAGCGACCAAAACGGTGGTGTTCTCCATTTACGAGAACGGCTTTCAGACGTTTGAGATGGGTTACGCCTCGGCCATTGCCTTCGTGCTGATGATCGTGATTCTGGTCATTTCACTGCTGCAGACTCTGCTGCTGCGCAGATTGGACCGTTAGGAAGGGGAGAGGAATAATGACGATGGACCGGTTGTATTATGTGTTTATCCGTGTGGTTGCCCTGCTGCTGGCCGTGCTGTTTCTGGTGCCGATCGTGTGGATGCTGCTGCTGTCGTTTACGCCTGAGGGACAGAATATTTTCGGGGGAGCGCTGCATTTTACATTGGATAATTATAAAAAAGTGCTGAGCCTTGCGCCTATCTTCGGCTGGATGGGGAATAGCATTATTGTTTCTGCAGTAACGACGGTGCTGGTGCTGCTGTTCTCCTCCATGGCGGCTTATGCCTTTTCACGAATCCGTTTCCCGGGCAGCAAGCTGCTGTTCTTACTGTTTCTGTCCGGTATGATGATCCCGGCGGAAGCTACGCTTATTCCCCTTTATTTGCTCATGCGTGATTTCGGGCTGCTCGGCACGCGCACATCGCTTGTGCTGCCGGCCGTTGCGGGACCGATGGGGATTTTTATTCTGAAGCAGTTTTTTGACGGTCTGCCGAAGGATCTGGAGGAGGCTGCGCGTATGGACGGCGCCGGCTTTTTCAAAATCTGGTACAGCATCTTTCTTCCCCTGTCCAGGCCGGCCCTTGCTGCCCTTGGCATCTTCACGTTTATTGGAGCCTGGAACGATTTTGTGTGGCCGCTCATTTCCATATCCGACAAAGCGTATATGACGATTACGCTCGGACTGCCGATGTTCCAGAGCTCTTATGTGCAGCAGTACGCTCTGCCGATGACGGCAAACGCGCTTGCCGCCATTCCGGTGCTGATCGTGTTCCTTATTTTTCAAAAGCAGATTATTAAGGGCATTGCCTTTACCGGCGGCAAAGAGATGTAGCGATAAATTTCACATGAAAAGAGGAGATAGCAATGAGTAACCAGCCAAGACCGGAATATCCGCGTCCGCAATTTGAGCGAAAAGAGTGGTTAAATCTGAATGGGGAGTGGGAGTTTGCGTTTGATGACCAGCGGCGGGGAGACCGTGAGCGGTGGTATGAGCCGGAAAACGGTACAGCTTTCGATAAAAAAATTCAGGTTCCCTTCGCCTTTCAAAGCAAGCTGAGTGGGATCGGAGATCCGGGTTTTCACGACCTGGTATGGTACCGCAAGCAGCTGGAGCTGCCTGCGGAATGGAAGTCCAAACGCATCCTGCTGCATTTTGGCGCCGTGGATTACTCCGCATCGGTATGGGTGAACGGCCGCTGGGCCGTGTCCCATGAGGGGGGACATACTCCTTTTGAGGCGGACATCACGGATTTGCTTACAGACGGGGAAAATACGATTGTAGTAAGGGTAGAGGACTACAGCCAGGATGTGACGCTGCCGCGGGGCAAGCAGTATTGGAAGCAGGATTCGGCAAGCATTTTCTATACGCGCACTACGGGTATCTGGCAGACCGTTTGGCTTGAGCCGGTGGATGGAGCCCGCCTGAGCAGAGTGAAATTTACGCCTGACATCGACCGCAATGACATCCGGATTCGCATGTTTTATTCGGTAGCAGCTGCAGAGCGCAAGGTAAGGGTGCGCATGACCATTTCCTTTGCAGGCGAAGTCATATCTGAGGAGGAATTCACGGTCCGCCATACGGAAGAGGTGCGTACCGTCGGCCTGCATGACTTCAATGATCACGGGCTGGGTCGTTGGTGGACCCCGGAAAAGCCGAATTTGTACGACATCACCTTTGAGCTGTTGGACGGGGAGGAAGTGACCGACACCGTGACCTCTTATTTCGGCATGCGAAAGGTTACGGTTGAAAATGGGCAGCTTCATCTCAACAACCGGCCATATTTTCTGAGACTGGTGCTGGATCAAGGGTATTTCCCGGACGGAATTTTAACGGCGCCTTCCGATGAAGCGCTCCTGCGCGATATTGAGCTGACGCAGGAAATGGGCTTCAATGGCGTGCGCAAGCATCAGAAAACAGAGGACCCGCGCTTCCTGTACTGGTGCGACCGGAAAGGACTGCTTGTCTGGGGCGAGGCGGCTAACGCCTATAATTACTCCGAAGAGTATGTCCGCAAATTTACGAAGGAATGGCAGGAGATCATTGAACGCGACTATAACCATCCTTCCATTATCGTCTGGGTTCCGCTCAATGAAAGCTGGGGTATTCCGAACGCCCAGGTGGATGAGCGGCAGCAGCAGCACGGGCTGACGATGTATCATCTGACCAAGTCGCTCGATCCAACCCGGCCTGTCATCTACAACGACGGCTGGGAAATGATGAAGACGGATATCGTGGCGATCCATGATTACGAATGGAGAGAAGAAGTGCTGACAGAGCGTTATACTACGGCAGAGAGCGCGGTAAGCGGCCTGCCAGGCAGAAGACGCATCTTTGTGGGCGGGGCTGGTTATGAGGGACAGCCGATCATGATTACAGAGTTTGGCGGCATTGCCTATAAGAAAAGCGATTGGGACGGCTGGGGTTATTCCGGCGCCAAGGACGACGGAGATTATCTGCAACGGCTGCAGGCCGTGATCCGGCCTATGTACGTATCTCCTGTGATAGAGGGGTTCTGTTATACGCAGCTGACGGATGTGGAGCAGGAAATCAACGGATTGCTGACCTATGACCGGGTACCAAAGGTGCCGCTGGCTGAAATTCGTAAAATCGTTTGTAATGAGGAGTAACAGCAGAGCCGCCATCATTGGCTGCTTCAGACGGTAGACTAACAGGGTTTCAGAACTTGTCCCCAAGTTCTGAAACCCTGTTATGCATTCTTTTTATGTGTGAGGAATAGACCAGGAATGAAGATCAGGGCCAGGACAATTGCAGAAACCAAGAAGCCTGCATGATAACCTTTCAAGTCATTTGCAATCGTTGGTTGCAATCCTTGTACAACAGCTGCAACAACGGTTGCGATCACAGCTGAACCAAAGCTTGAACCAAGGTTTTCAATCATATTAATCCCGACGCCTGCTTCCGGAAGCTGTGTGCTGTCAAGTCCTGTATATGCGTCACTCGTGAGCGGAAGCATAATTCCTCCGAAACTGGCACCCCGGATGAACAATATGATGGAAATCCAGATCATGCTTGTCTTATCGGTGATAAAGATCAGCGGAACCGATCCGATAAGGGAAAGAACAAGACTGACCATAACGACGTATTTCGCACCGATCTTATCGATCATTTTTCCGATCATCGGCCTTGTAACGAGCATCCCGACACCTTGAGGAATTAACGCAAGCGCTGCTTCAATTGCCGTGAAATGACGGAAGTTTTGGAAGAACAACGGCAGGATTAACATCGGTCCCATGACGGCAATGTTCGCCAAGAACAAACCGATGCTTGATGCTGTGAAGCTCTTGTGCGCAAATAAATTCATCGGCAGCACGGTTTGATTCTTTCTCATTCGATTATATACAAGGTAAATTACGGCTAAAACAAGGCCGATGCCCATCCAGAGGATTGTTTCTCCATTGTTAAATGATGAATGGTCCGCTGCTTTTGTAATTCCGTATATCAATGCTGCGCTCATGAAGGACAAATCAACAATCCCAAATACATCAAGTTTACTGTCTTTGTTGAACGGTTCAAAGTCCGGGAGCTTTTTCATCATAAGTGGTGCGGCAATCAAAACGATGAACACGTTGATGAAGAAAATCCAATGCCATGATGCGGCTTGAACGATGAAACCACCGATGACGGGTCCTAGGATCGGGCCCAAGATCATCGGAGTGCTGACGATGGCCATAACTCTCCCCAGATATTCTTGACCGGCTGTTTTGACCAAGAGTGTTGACATAAGCGTGGTTATAATCCCGGCGCTGAACCCTTGAAGCAAACGGAAGAAGATGAAGCTGGAAATGTCCCAACTAATGCCGGCGAAAACAGAAATGACACCAAAGGTGATGACTGCACCAATGAAGATTTTCTTTCCGTTAAATTTGTTCATAAGCCAGCCGGACACTGGAACTGCTGTCGCAAGGGCTAACACATAACCTGTAATAGACCATTGAATGATATTCAGCGTTGTGTTGAATTCCTCTGTTAGTTTGTTAATAGCGATGTTCACCATAGTTGAGTCCAACATGGGTGCAATGGCTCCAAGTGCGATAGCCCAGGCGGCTATGAGAATTTCTTTTGGTAATCCGGGTTCCTTTACTTTGTCTTTGTCTATTGTCATGTTATTCTCCTCTCAGAAGTCATCATTTTGATTCCATGGAAACATATTTAATGTATCGCACTTTTGTTTCCTTGTCAACAAAGTGGCGACAAAAAATGCAGCTCGTTCTCCATAGAGCCCGGCTGCCTGTGTTAATTAATTTCTATACCCTGTTTCTTTATTTCTGCATCCAAATGCCTGCTATACTTCTTTATGAAGCTAAGCATACTGTCAAATTGTTCTTCGGTTACCTGCGCAAATACGGCTTTATCCCGCTCTTGAAACTCTTTGTGCAGATCCTCATGGATTTTATAAATGACTTTCCCTTGCTCTGTTAGCCTAAAATAGATTTCTTTTTTGTTATCCGGCTTCTGGTAGCTTTCGATAAGGCCTTTTTCTATAAGCTTCTTCGTTAATTTGCTTAGGGCACCTCTAGTCATATAAAGGGACTCCGCAAGTTTCGTCACGTTGGGGTCCGCGTTTTTTTCAATGGATTCGATGCAATGTACTTCAGAAGGCTTATAACCCTTAAGACTGTCTTCCATCTTATTCTTATTAAGCCAAGCCATCTTGTTAAATAAGTCTCTGAATTCCATCATGACCTGTTCCTGTTTGTTCATGGCCTGTCCTCCCACCCGTTGGAGCATTACAATATTATATTGAATTATTGTTTCTATTTCAACAAATTCCAAACGTGGTGCCAAGCCCTTAATGATATCGTGATCTATTCATTTCATCCATATGGGAGGTAAATTTATGATTAAACCGAATAAAATTTTGCCTGGTTCAAGAATCGCAGTCATATCTCCATCGAGCGGGTTACCATACTTATTTCCTGATATTTACGAGCTTGGATTGAAGAATCTGCAAGAGATTTTTGGTTTTGACATTGTGGAGATGCCGACTGCAAGAATGTCCCCGGACGACTTGTACAGGAACCCGCAATGGCGTGCGGAAGATATGAATCAATGCTTTCAGGACGACAAAATAGACGGTATCATCACTTCAATCGGCGGATATGAGTCCGTTCGCATTTTGCCCTATTTGGATACGGAGATGATCATGAAGCATCCCAAATTTATCATGGGTTTTTCCGATGCGACCACCTTTTTGGCCTATCTGAACCAACTGGGAATGGTTACAATTTACGGGCCTTCCGTGATGGCAGGCATCGCTCAGATCAGGAGCCTTCCTGCTGAATATGCACAGCATCTAAGAACGATCTTATTCTCCGGCAAATTTCCGTATTCATATACTCCTTTTCCAAGATGGACCAACGGATATAAAGACTGGAGCAATCCTGAGACACTTGGGGAGTGTCAGGAATTCTATGAAAATGAGCAAGGATGGACTTTCCTGCAGGGAGAGAATGTTGAACAAGGCCTGTTATGGGGCGGATGTATCGAAGTCTTAGAATTTATGAAAGCTACCGTATATTGGCCTGATCCGTCTTTTTGGCAGGATAAGGTCTTATTTTTCGAGACATCAGAGGAAAAGCCTACTCCTGGCCAAGTGGGGTATATGCTTCGCAATTACGGGATGCAGGGTGTATTCGGGAAAATAAAAGGCGTCATTTTTGGCAGAGCGAAGGATTACACAGCGGAAGAGAAGCTGCAACTGAATGAGATTATTGTAAGTGTCATTAAAGTTGAATTCGGAGCAGATACAGTACCCATTGTCGTTGACTTCGACTTCGGGCATACGGATCCCAAGTTTATCCTGCCACTGGGCGGGAGAATAGAGCTGCGGCCTGGCACTAATGAAATTATCCTGCTGGACTGTCCATTCACAGAATACCCAATCGCTTCGGAAGCCCAATGCCGCCCGGAAATGCCTCATACGCCAGGGTACTCGTCCGGCTATCCGTGATCGGGTCATTTTGTGCATGCACGAATTTTTTGCTTGAAAACGCTCTCCGCCTCTTATATAATGTATTTACAATTTATATTAGGGTTGTTACTGCATTGCAGGCAAAGCCTAAACCAATCCGTGCTAGATTATATTTAGTTATGGATTAGTTTAGGCTTTTTTTTAGCAAAAAATATAAAGTGGGCGAACTCATGAGGATAAAAAAAATATTTAACAATAATGTTGCATTGGTTGAAGGACCTAATCGATCTGAGATCATTGTTATTGGAAAGGGGCTAGCCTATCAGAAAACTCCAGGTGAAGATATTGATCCGTTAAAAATTGAGAAGACTTTTGTGATGGAGACCAAAGAATTATCTGAACGGCTATCTGCTTTACTTAGTGAGATTCCTCCCAAGCATCTAGAATTGACAGATCGCATTATCCGTTATGCAAAAAAAGATCTAAAGACGTCCTTTAGCAATAATATCTACCTGGCTCTGACAGATCATATTAGTTATGCCATCACTCGCCATACACAGGGATTGAGTCTTAAGAATGCGCTGCTCTGGGAGATCCAGAAATTCTATCCGAAAGAATATCACACGGCACTGCATGCTTTACACTTAATTGAAAAGGAAACTGGGGTCAAACTGCCTGTAGATGAAGCCGGTTTTATCGCAATGCATTTTGTGAATGGACAGCAGGATGGCGAGGAAATGGAACAAACCTTAATGGTAACCCAGATGGTTCAAGAAATACTTAATATAGTAACTCTCCATTATGGAATTAAGTTGGATGAAGAATCGTTAAATTATAGCCGCTTTGTGACTCACTTGAAATATTTTTCGTATCGCACGCTGCGTCATGAATCAATTCCTTCAGAGGATGACGAGCTGTACGAACAGGTTATTGCCAAGTATCCCGAAGCTTTCGCCTGCAGTGAGAAGGTAAGGGCTTATTTAAAGGATAAGTACCAAGTTGAGACAACCAATGCTGAAATGGTCTATTTTATGCTCCATATTAGGAGAGTGACCAGCAGATAAGTAGCCTATAACAATAAATAACAGGGTTGTTACCATTAGTTGGGCAAAGCCTGGATAAGTGATAAGTGTACTGGCCGTCCAGTGTGCTTCATCACCTGTTCAGGCTTTTTTATTTTATATATACAAGAATGAGGTCTAGAGGAGAGAGTGCAAATGAAATACAAAGATTTAGCCAAGGATATTGTGCAGAATATTGGGGGAGAGGAGAACGTAACGAATCTGATCCATTGTGCAACCCGATTGAGATTTAATTTGAAAGATAATCGATTGCCTGATAAGGAGAAGCTGAAAAGCTTGGAAGGTGTCCTGTCCGTCGTAGAAAGTGGTGGTCAATTCCAAGTGATTATCGGCAATGACGTTGCACATGTATATCAAGAGATTGTGAAAACCACTAAATTAGGAATGGGGAATGCTGTATCAGCGGATGCAGATCAACCTAAGGAGAAGATTCTGTCCAGAATTTTTGCGGTGATTTCCGGAAGCCTGTCTCCCCTTTTGCCTGCCATGGCCGGAGCAGGGATACTAAAAGCCTTTTTAACCCTGTTTACAACCTTTGGATGGGTATCTGCGGAAAGTGGGACCTACCTCATTCTGGCTGCAGCAGCTAATGCCGTCTTCTATTTCCTGCCTATATTTCTGGGCGTCACTGCAGCGACCAAATTTGGAGCCAATCCTTATGTAGGTGGAGTTATCGGTGCAGCATTAATGGAACCTAATTTTACGGGATTATTAGCTAACGGAGATAAGACCTCTTTTCTAGGCATCCCTGTAGTCTTGATGGATTATTCATCAACTGTCTTTCCGGTATTTGTTGCCATTTGGATTTTCTCTTACGTGGAGAAATATTTAAAGAAAATCATCCATAAAGAGCTTCAAACGTTCTTGGTTCCATTGTTGTCTTTAGTCATTATTGTGCCACTTACTGCGATGATCTTCGGTCCGTTTGGTGTATATATCGGAAATGCGATAGCGGATGCGATCAATTATCTTATGGGAGTAAGCGGGCTATTAACCGGTGCTGTTATTGGCGGGTTAATCTTCTTCCTTGTTGTATTTGGTCTTCATTGGGGCATTATTCCGATCGTGCTGGCAAATCTGTCGAATGGAACCGATCCAATCCTTGCGATGTGGGCAGCTTCTAACTTTGCAATGGCCGGGGTGGCGCTGGGAGTATTCCTGAAATCCAAAGAAAAGACTCTGAAATCAATTGCTGGCTCCTCTACATTAAGTCTGTTGTTAGCGGGCGTTTCTGAGCCGACTGTCTATGGTATCTTACTGCGCTTTAAGCGCACAATGTCATATGTTATTATTGCCGGAGCTATTGGAGGAGCGATTAACGGAGGATTCCATACGTATGCTACAGCATTTGTTTTCCAGAATATTTTCTCGATCGGTGCATTTAAACCTGTTAGTTATTATTTAATCGGCATTGCCGCTGCTATGGGCATTGGTTTGGTACTGACGATTCTTTTCGGATACCAGGATAAAAAAGCTGTTTCAGTGACTGAGGCAAGTGCTGAAGGTCCTGCTGCAGAAGTGCAAGCTGGTCCATCGAAAGCAAGTTCAAAACCTACAGGGGGTTCTCCGATCTTGAAGAAAGAGGTGCTTCTTAGCCCATTAACTGGAGAAGTGAAATCCTTGACTGAGGTTCCTGATCCTGCTTTTGCAGAAGGTGCCATGGGGAAAGGGGTTGCCATTGTTCCGAGTATTGGCCAAGCCGTATCGCCAGTGAACGGTACGATTGGTACTATCCTCAAGTCAGGTCATGCTGTAATTCTGCAATCCGAGAGTGGCGCGGAAGTACTTATTCACATTGGAATCAATACGGTGCAATTAAAAGGGCAGTATTTCAGCCCGCGGGTTAAGGCAGGGGATCAGGTCCGCAAAGGGGATCTATTGATTGAGTTTGATCTGGAGGAAATTAAGGAAGCCGGTTACAATCCGATCACTCCAATTATTATCTCAAATACTGGTGATTACTTGGATGTAATTGAAACAACAAACTCATGGGTAACAGCCCAAGATAAGTTGCTGACGCTTGTAGTTTAAGCAGAACTACACAGAAAAATAGAAAAGACAGAAATTCAGAAATTAGTAAAAATCAAAGCATCGTTACTCACGGAATCGGGTGGCGGTGCTTTTTTTATTCTATTTAAAACCTTTTGCTGCTCTCATGTATCTAAAAGATATGCAGAAATCATTACGGTTCGTTATTACAGATAAAGGAGCAGGAGAGTGTGGATTTAAAACAAGAGGTGAAGAAAGCCAGGAAGGGGAATCACGAGGCATTTATCCGGCTTGTGCTCGACATCAAACTGAAGATGTACAAGCAGTCCTTTTCCATTCTGCAAAGAGACGAGGATTGCGCCGATGCTATTCAGGAGACGATTCTGAAGGCGTATAAATCGCTTCATACGTTAAAGAAACCGGAGTATTTTAACAGCCTTCCGAGATTCATCCCCTTCCTCTATAGGGAGGGGATGAATCTCGGTTAGGCGAAGCCTAAATGCACTTGTCTATTGTATAAAACTCGTGCTTTCCTAGTCGACTATTTGTGTGGTATGATGGGAATATATGTTCTCGTTAAATCACGTTTCAATTTCGCCTCTACCGTTGGTGTGTAGATGAAATTAGTGGCAGGAAGAGAACTGTCACGATCGCGATCCTATTCATGTCCTTTTCAAGGCGCATCCCAACACGGAACTATCCAAATATATCACAAGAGTGCCAGCTCTCGTCTTATCAAGAAAGATTTCTCCAATGTAAAAAAGAAATTGTGGAAACTATAATTCTGGTCGCAAAGTTACTGTCTAATTACCGTGGGCGGCGCCCTCTGGAAGTATGGAAAACCTATATTGAGCATTCAGGGAAGGGGGTGAAAGCAGGGTGATTCGCTGTGTCAAAACCGCATTCCGAACTTCCAAAGCCGATCTGGACCGACTGTTTGCGTGCAACCGGATTTCGGCCGAAGTCTGGAATGAGTGTCTGTCCATCGCCAAGAACTATTCTCTGCAGCACGATGGAAAATGGATTGGACAAACCAAACTTCAAGCCGCTATAAAAAATCGATTCCCTCTTCACTCCCAGTCTGTACAGGCCGTTTGTCATAAATATTTGTTTGCCCGAGAGAGCGCAAGGCAAGCGAAAAGGCAAGGCCTCAAGACCAAATACCCCTACAAAAAGAAGAAGGTTTTCAACACGAAATGGGTAGACCAATCGTTCAGAATCAAGGGCAACACCATCCAATTAAGCTTAGGCATCCAGAACGGCAAGCGCCAGCAACCGATTCAGATCGTCGTGGCTGACTTGCCTGATGCCGAGATCAAAGAAATCGAACTGGTGTACGACCGAAAACTGATGGTTTCTCTTTGCTATGAGGATGGGGAAGTGGCCAAAGTCAACGAGGGCAGCGAGGTTGCAGGTGTGGATTTGGGAGAGATTCACTCGATCGCGGCAACGACCACCGCAAACCAGTCGCTCCTGATCACGGGAAGAAAAGCCAGAAGCATTCATCGGCTTCGCAACAAGAAACTGGCCGTAATCCAGAAGCGGATGAGCAAATGCCAAAAAGGGAGTCGGCAGTGGAAAAAGTACAAGAAAGCCAAAACCTACATCCTCAGCAAAAGCGAACGCCAACTCCAGGATGTCATACATAAAACAACCAAGCAATTTGTGCAGTGGTGTACGGAAAATGGCGTCAAGGAAGTCGTGATTGGCAAGGTGGAAGGCGTGCAGCGTCATACGAAAAAGAAGAAAAGCAAGACCGCTACGCAAAAGTTATCTAATTGGAGCTTCGGCAAGATCCGGAAACAACTCGAATACAAGCTTGAAGCTCATGGAACGAGCGTGAAACAGGTGGATGAAAGCTACACAAGTCAACAATGTCCTTGTTGCGGTAGAAGGAAAAAGACTTCTACAAGAAACTATACCTGCTCCTGCGGCTATGAAGAACATCGGGACATTCATGGAAGCAAAGGAATATTGTCCAAATATCTGCATGGAGAAATTCGATATTTGGGCGAAACGAAATCGATCAAGTATCTACGGATCGCTTAGATGAGTGAGAAGTAGTAGATGGTGAGTTCCCACCCACTTGCAGAAAGTGTTGCTTACTGAACCACCCTGTTAGATTTCCGCTGCTGGCAGCGAAAGCCAATAGCCAACCTATTGGTTTGCAGAAAGTAACGGTGTGGCTGGTAAGAAACCCCTACTTCTAAGTCAAGCGTAAGTAGGGGAGGTTCATTAATCGCGGTTACAGTGTCAGCGGTAAGGTCAACGGCGAAATTGTCGATATGTATGTAAGCCAAGGGAACATGAAAAATTGGGGACGGACAGATTCTCCTGCGGCAGCAGTAGTTACAATCAGTTATGCAGATTACAGTTCCAAGGATGGAACAACTTATCGCTTTCCGGACGAATTTACCCTTAACCTGGAGATCGGTTTGGTGGGAATGGATCAGGAGAGGTTTGTTTTTGATATTCCTGTCAAGAAAAATGAAAGCGAGACGAAGATCATCACCTCGGATGCGCCGCCCAAGGAATGGAGGGAATTCAAAATATCGCTGGGCAGGATTGAAATTACACCGGTTATGATCAGGCTGACGATGAATGAAGATTACAGCAAGCAGGATTTAACGAAAAGGCGGGAACGGCTTCGCTACATGCTTGAGGATCAGGACGGCAACCGGATAGAAGCAGATAGAGGAGGTTTTGGCAGAGGCATCCCCAATACCAAAATGATAGCGATGAATATGGATATGGATCCTTTTGAGCGGATGCCCACACAAATCACGATACTACCGTACCTCATTTCACATGAAACACGCGAGAAGATGATCATTCCCGAGCTGGCTATCAAGGTCCCGGTCAATGAATGACCGGGATGCATTGGAAATAATGAAGATTGGGGTGTCACATGATGAGTATGAAGGATATGCTTGCCATCAAAAAAGCTGTCGATCATCTGCGGGACGAAGATGTTCGATCGTATTTGAGGCTGATTTTAATGAATATCAAGATGCAGAAGGAACAGGGAAAATCACCCGAAGCATATGCTGCCGATTTCATTGAACTCTATGATGATTTGATGGGGCAGCAGGACAAAAGAATTCTCTGGGATCCAGTTCCGTCCTGTACCCATGTGCATATCGTCTGCGGGGATTCCTTTGCCGGGAGTATGAAGATGGCCTTGAAAGGGCTTGGCTGGTCAGAAACGCATAAATTGATTATTTTGCGCGAGAATTATGCCATTGGACCACTATACGCCTTGGACACGCCCGAGGGAAGAGAAGCGCGGAGCGAGTGGTTCCGCGATAATATAACGGATGCATATGAAGAATATACTGAATTCGAAGAAGAATACGATGAGCTGCTCCGCAAATTGGAGCAGATTCCCGGGCAGGCAAAAATAGTGATATGGACCAGCAGCAATGCTTATGAGCAGGCAGGCATGAGACACGCCCTTTATTTGCTGCGCGGTAAACGGAATGCGGTGGCAGTATATGATGCTTGTGCAATTTGTGAGAAGCTGTTCAACCGTCCGGATGCCTTTATCATCTATCGGTACTCGGGAGAAATCCCGTCTGACAAGCTTCAGGAGGCGCTCATGCGCTTAGATGAAAATCATAAGCTGGGCGATGAAGAGATGACTTGCTTGATCCAGGATTGGCAGGCTATTTGTGAGCAAGCCGGTGTGCTGCGCATTTGGCAGGACGATGCCGTGGTCGAGGTACCGGCCGATTATTATGATCGGTATCTACTGGAGAAGCTGGACAAACTTAAACCTCCGGCAGGCGACAATGGCTTTCTGAAATCTGCCCGTATCATTGGTGAAGCGATTGGTTACTGTGATCAATATGTCGATGACTCCTATTTTGAATACCGGTTACGAGAACTAATCTACGCAGGTGTTTTGGAAATCAAGGGTGTTCCGGCAGGGATGCGATATTACAGTGTCAGACGTAAACGAAAGCTATAAGTTAGAAGCAATTGTGAACAACAGACTCAGCTTCCAGGCAGTATAAATACAGGGATTGGGTAGGCTTAGGCGACTTCGCATAGGCCTACAGGAATATTTTGATACATAGATTTACGATGCATATAATTACGATGTATAATCTATTTATCGAATACAAGAACAGGTGGTGACTTGATGCGAATCAATAAGGAACTGCTCAAGGGAAGCACAGGCACATTGATCCTGAATCTGCTGAATCAGCAGGATCGATATGGCTACGAGCTGATCAAGGAGCTTGAACGAATGTCGGATGGCACGTTTAATTTAAAGGAAGGAACGCTCTATCCGATTCTGCACGGCATGGAGACCGAAAAATGGCTGGAGTCCTATTGGGAGCAGGCCGAGGGACGAAAACGCAAATATTACCGGATTACCGACAGCGGCAGGCGGCAGCTGCAGGAGAAGAGACAGGAGTGGAGGCTGTTCCGTACGGCGGTAGATCGAGTTCTTGGGGAGGAGCCAATATGAAAAAGCTGCACCCACTCTTACAGCAATATGTTGATCATGTGTCTGGTCAAGTGAAAGCAAGAGAGCTGCGTGAAGATATCAAAGAGGAAATTGCGGGTCATCTGGAAGGGCTAATGGAGCATAAACTTGCTCAAGGATTGGATGATGATGCGGCGGCACAATGGGCGATTGCCCAGATGGGGAGTACAGAATCGGTAGCAAAGGGACTAAATCAGGTACATAGGCCGCGTATTCCTTGGGGCATGCTCAGTTATTTAATACTTTTGCTGGCTGTTGCTCTTGTATCTATGTATGCAATAGATCTTAGTTATGCGGCAATATCGAGCAGTATGGCAGAAATCAGCTTTCTGGAAAAACAAGCGGTATTCATGGCGATTGGTTTGGTCGTTCTCTTCGTGTTGAGTAGACTGCAATATCGGCTGCTGCTGCATATGTGGAAAGTACTTTATGGCGGAACTATTGTCTGTTTGATCGTGGGGATATATTCTGGGTCGCGACTTAATGGAACGCATAGCTTCTTCAATTTAGGTCCTCTATCGGTTAATTTTTTGGAGGTAAGTCTTTTTACATTTATTGTGTCGGCAGCGGGGTTTCTCTACCAGCGTAACGAATCCTGGAAGGCGGTATTTTACCACCTTGTTATGTTCTCTGCAGTGCCCTTGATTCTTTATACATCAGCTCATTCATTTGCAACTGTCCTGCAGTATGTTATCTCTTATTTGTTGCTTCTAATCTTCTCGCGGTGCTCCCTGAAGTGGATGATACCTCATATGCTTTTCTCAATATGTGCACTCATCTTCTTTTCGTTCAGTGAGTATGGTCGTGAGCGGCTGGCCGCTTTTCTTTTCCCATTTAAAGATCAGGAAGGCACAGGATTTTTCTACATACAGATTGGTGAAGCTGTTCGTTCCGCTGGATGGTGGGGGCATGGCTTTGCGTCTGTAGCGGGAAAACTTCCTTACATTTATTCGAACAACGTTTTTACGTATATTATCTACAGCCTTGGATGGCTTGCCGGTGCGGCTATCCTGCTCATTGTTATCATGTTTATATATCAACTGATCAGAGTGGCATTATCCGTGCAGGACAGCTATGGAAAAATGCTGATTATTGGCTTGGGAGCTTTGTTCTCGTTTAAATTCACGTATAGTATAGGAATGTCCCTGGGGCTTCTGCCGTTGACCTCTGTGATGCTGCCGTTCATCAGCTATGGAGGAATTGGACTGCTGGTACAATTAGCAGCGTTAGGAATTATCTACAGCGTGTATCGGCGGAAGGATATGGTTCGAGTCGAAAGGAATTATTAATAATTTACTTAGAAGGGAATATAAGGGGCGAATTGCTCGCAGTGATTTATCGGGAAATGTTCTTTTTGACCGGCAAAATTACCGGCCATCCGGCCTGCTCCTGAGCTGGGAAGATCGGCATGGCGTCGAAATCGTCAACGGCCAGCTTCCGGTATCCATCATTCAGGGCATCAGCACGGTTCAGGATGGTCAAAAAATACTGGCAGAAGCCAAAGCGAACTGGGACGGCCAATCGCCGCTATTTGTCTCCATCGAGCTGCTCGCCTGGAGCTTAACACCTACGTACGTCGCGACAATCTCCGATTCGCTCGGGCCCGAATACAAGGTCGTACTGGCCGACCAGTATTTCTCGCTGATCCACGAGGCGAATAAGCTGCCGTCGAAGCCTTAAATGGTTCTTGCTGTCCTTTGGCGGCGGGCAGCGTTTCATTCCGGTGAAATATAAGCAAAGGAGAGGCCAAATTTTAAAATTATATACTTGCCTGATATTTTGGAAAAAGGAACAATCGATGGCCGATTGTTCCTTTTTTAAATAGGCCATCCTCAGTATGTTGACGTCAATCATCCAGTGCCACTCGCCGACTTCCAGTTCATTAAGTGGCAATACACCAGCGAGCCAGATCAAGACATGTATCAGAGTGGACGAGCCACTTGACAAAGACAACTTAGTTGTCTATATTTTAGACAACCGGGTTGTCTAAAATTCAAGCAACAAGGTTATCTAAAATGGAGGAGGAACAAAAATGAGCATTACGAATTCGAGCGCGTCGATTCCTGGGATCGCACATCACACGGCGCAGGTCAACGGGATCACGATTCACTACGTGTCCTCTGGGACCGCCGGGTCCCCGATTCTGCTGATTCATGGGTTCCCGGAGACCTGGTGGGCGTTCCACAAGCTCATTCCTTTGCTTGCCCTGAACCACCGGGTATTTGCCGTCGACTTGCGCGGCTTCGGTGACTCAAGCAACGCCGAGGGTGACTACGACAGCACAACATCTGCCGAAGATCTGCATCTTCTCATCCAGCAGCTCGACGTAGGTCCGGTGCACCTCACGGGACAGGACATCAGTGGAGCAACTGTCTTCCGACTGGCGGCCATGCACCCGGAAGATGTTCGCAGCTTCACCGCGATCGAGATGGGCCTTCCCGGATTCGGGCTCGAAGGCCTCGGTGATATTACTCACGGCGGCTCCTGGCATATTGGCGTCCTGGCAGCACCTGGCATCCCCGAGATGCTGCTCGCCGGACGCGAACGGGAATTCCTAAGAGATTGGGCATTCCCTGTCATGACCGCAGTTCAGGGGGCGATCACTGACACCGACATTGACGAGTTCGTTCGCACGTACTCCCGCCCCAACGGCTGGCGCGGAGCGGTCGGTCTCTACCAGTCGATGCTCACCGAAGGCGATAGCATCAAGGCACTCGCCGAAACGAACCCACTGACCATGCCGGTCCTGGCTATCGGTGCGGGTGGCGGACCGTTCACTGCGAGAACCGTGGGCCAGATCACGGTCGGGGGTATCAAATCCGTGCAGCTCGAAGGCGTCGGCCATTACGTGGCCCTGGAGGCACCGGCAGCTCTGTCGACCGTGATCCTTGATTTCCTGAAGAGCATCGACACGGATTGAGGTGCGCCGATGGCGCAAGCAACGGGCTCTGCGCCATCGCCCGCTAACCGGACGCTGAGCGGGTTTCAAGGAACATTTGTTTCGATCCTTTTGGCACAATGTTTTGTTCTTCGCATCCTCTGCAGAGATATTGGACAAAAGTGTCTTACATCCCATCAATGAAGAAAGGGTGGTTATGGCACTGAGATATAAGGCTGGAAAACGATGCTGCTTTGGATTAGAATAAATAGAAACGTGCTAACAAAGGAAGGAACATTATGTCTCGATCTGGTGCCGATCTTGCGCTGCTTCTCCTGGGCGGCTACCGCACGCTTGTAGACGCAGCGATGGTCGAGCTGGCCGCTCGCGGGTACGACGATTTCCGTCCAGTCCATGACTTCGCGATGCGCGCTATCGCCGCAGGCGCCGATAGTGCCTCGGATTTGGGACGTCGCATGTCTGTCTCGAAGCAGGCGGCATCGAAGACGATCACAGTTCTCCTCGACCGCGGTTATGTATCTCGCGAATCTGACCCGCACGATGCTCGTCGCAAACGGCTGCAGGTCACCCCTCTCGGTTTTGAAGTCTTGAGACAGGGGGAAGCAATCTTTGATGAGCTGCGCAATAAATGGGAACAGCAGATTGGCGTCTCGGAACTCGCAACGCTTGAGGCGCGGTTGAAGTCGCTTATCGGAGACGGAGCCGTTCGCATGGATGCGCCCGGCTGGGCTGCGCAGGACCTCGACTGAACACGAGTGAAACAGGGATGTGCGTCAGCGTGAATTACAAGGGAGTCTGTCCTTAATGAAGTTCCCCTCAAGAAATGTTGGGACACTACTGTCCAAATCAGCATTCTGTAATTTCGGATGAAGGACGGCCAAATTTTATATTTGCTGATATTATGAAAAAGGAACAATCGCCGCTCGATTGCTCCTTTTTTCATGCCGATACTAATAAAACGCAATCCGTTCTCCTTCGGGGGACGAGTTGCGTTTGTTTTATAAATGGATTTACATACATATAAAATATCTGTTATACTACATATATAACAGATAGATGTGAACAGGATCGGGGGTGCCAGAACATGATCATAGAGCTGGATATGCAATCAGAGCTGCCCATTTATACGCAGCTGATTAATCAGATTATAGAAGGCATTGCCAGCGGCAAGCTGCTTCCGGGAGAAGCTCTTCCTTCCGTACGGAGTATGGCGTCGGACATCGGCATCAATCTGCACACTGTGAACAAAGCTTATAACCAACTGAAGCAGGAGGATTACATTCATGTTCACCGGCAAAAGGGAGTTGTAGTCAATCCCAACGGCATGCCGGAGGTGGATGAGCATTTTACAGCAAGGCAGCTGCAGCAGTTGAGACCGGTCATTGCCGAAGCGATTCTGCGCGGGATGTCACAGGATGAACTCATCGATATGGTCGAAAGCATTTATAAGGACATTAAAGCTTAATTTAACTACTTCCAGGAGGGATGTTCGATGCAATGGATACATTTTATGATGCTGATGGTTATCTTTCTGCCCACAGTATTTCTGACGGCCTTCACGCCTTATTTTACCCGCCGGACAGAAAGCTTCGGCGTTACAATAAGCGAAGAAGCATATTACAGCAGGCCTCTTCAAGTCATGAGGAGAAATTTTGCCGCCCTGAATATAACGCTGCAGCTGATTTTGCTTGTCATATGTGTGTGGGGAACGGTCAGCCGCTCTGATTCGTATGCACAGGGAGTATGGATGGGTGTGTACACGATTGCCATGATTATTGCTCATTTCTTAACCTTGTGTTACTTCCATTTCAAAATGAAAAAATACAAGGCTGAGCATCTGTCTGATACCATGCATACATCTAAGCTGATCCTGGATACGAAATTTCGGGACCGCAAGCTGGCTCTGTCAAACAAATGGTATCTGATCCATGCGGCCATTATTTTATTTACCGCTATCTTTACAATCGTCAGTTATGACAAATTTCCTGACAAAATTGTCATGCAATATGATTTTGCGGGGAATCCGTCAACGGTAAAGGACAAGAGCATAGGGACCGTATTTATGCCGGTGATCATGCAAGCGATATTGACGATGATGTTCCTGTACATCAATACGATCATTCACCGCAGCAGGCAGCAGGTCGATACGGATAACCCGGAAGTTTCGCTGAAGAAAAACGCGGTGTTTCGGATGAGAAACTCTCTCTTTAACTTTGTCACATCGATCATGTTCATCCTGTTATTTAATTTCATACAGATGACGATGATTTATCCGGTCAATCCTGATCTGACTTTTATCGTGGTTATAGCCATGGTGTTTGTGATTCTGGCAGGTGTCACTGTGCTGTTTATCACAACTGGACAGGGAGGAAGCCGGGTTAAGTCCGGGGGAAAACCTTCGGCCGTAACACCGCGTAATGAAGATGACAACTGGAAGTTGGGGATCTTTTATTATAACCCTAATGATCCTTCCTTGTTTGTTGAAAAGAGAATGGGCTTCGGCTGGACGCTCAATCATGCCAGACCTGCCGCATGGCTGCTGCTGATTGGTCTATTTGGTTCTATTATTTTGGTCAGTTTTCTGGTGCCTTGATTTGAACGGGACATGGTGCGGGGATTGAAGCTGCCAGAAACCTTCTCGCAAGCCCATGAGCCAGGGAGTCTTTTTGCAGCAGAGAAGGAGATGGAAGCTTGCAGTTTTCCGCTTCGCTATAAAGCAGACGCAGTCGATGACCGATCGGCTGCGTTTCCTGCTTTTTCACTATGCTGTCTAGTTATATCCTTTTTCCGTGGCATATTGCGGATGCTATAATGGGCGTTAGAGAAAGGGAGTGTAGTCCATGGAGTGGAAATTGAAGACGTTTCACGAACTGACCGGACACGAGGTATACCGGATTTTACAGGCTCGCGTCAATGTATTTATGCTGGAGCAAAACTGTCTGTATCCGGAAATCGACGGCAAGGACCAGACGAGCCGCCATTTGTTTCTGGAGGCGGACGGAGAGATCGCTGCTTACTGCCGGCTCGTGCCGCGGGGAGTCTCCTATGACGATGCTTCCATTGGCAGGGTTCTTGTAAAAGAAGCATATAGAGGAAAAGGACTGGCACAGGAGCTTATGAAGAGAGCGATTGCCTTTCTTAAAGACGAATGGGGCGAGACAACGGTAAAGATTCAGGCTCAGAACTATTTGCACGGCTTTTATGGCTCCTTCGGCTTCCAGGCCGTTTCGGACGTTTATCTGGAGGATAACATTCCCCATGTGGACATGGTTTTGAGAATGGAGTCCTAATAGAATTTTATGGATTGACAATATTTCTGGAAGGGTTTAACATAAAATTGCTCGTAGGAATTCCAAAAAAAGGAATGATCCACCGGTGAGTTGTTATGCCAGAAGCAAATTTTGAATACCAGGAAAAGATTCGAAGACTTGCAGTAAAAATTGTGAAAGACTACAAGGGAAAAGGACCTGAAAGTGTGAAGGTCAAGCTGGAAAATGATTCACAAGTCACGGTCGAGATCAGAGGCATTCTTTCCAATCTGTCGGAAATTTTATTGAAGGAAGGCGCCGATGAGCTTGTCGAGGAATACTGGAAAGTGCTGAAGCCGTATTTGGAACGGGAATACATGGAGGAATTGATCGAGGCCATCGGTTGGCGGTTTACATATTCCTGGAGACTGTGCGGTCAGAAACAGCAGGGCAGAACAGTAATCATACAACTGAATAAATCGGTTTGATTAGGGAGAAAGGGCCTTAGACTCTTCGCTTTTTAATAAGCCAATACACAGTGTAGCTGCAAGTACGCTTTGTATTGGCTTTTTTAATATTTATTTTTGTGAATTAAATCACAATTTGAGGAGGATTTGCATGGGAGACAAAGTATTGACCGTATGCCCGTATTGCGGAAGCGGCTGCCAGATGTTTTTGAAAGTCGAGGATGGACAGGTCGTGGGCGCAGAGCCTGCGGACGGCAGAACGAATGAAGGCAACCTGTGTCTGAAAGGGCACTACGGGTGGGATTTCCTGAATGATCCGCAGCTGCTGACCGCCCGTCTCCGCAAGCCCATGATTCGCAAGGAGGGAGTGCTGAAGGAGGTTTCGTGGGACGAAGCCATTCAATTCACGGCGGATAAGCTTGCGGAGATTAAGGAGAAGTACGGGCCGGATGCCATTATGGGAACAGGATCGGCAAGAGGACCCGGCAATGAAGCCAATTATGTGATGCAAAAGTTTATGAGGGCGGTCATAGGCACAAACAATATCGACCATTGCGCCAGAGTGTGCCATGGCCCTTCTGTTGCCGGGTTGACCTATTCGCTGGGGGACGGGGCGATGTCCAACTCCATCCCTGAGATTGAAGACACCGATTTGCTTCTCATTGTAGGCTATAATGCTCCCGTTACCCACCCTATTGTGGCCCGAAGAATAGTAAAAGCGAAGCAGAAAGGCGCAACGATGATCGTAGCTGATCCCCGCAAGACGGAATTGGCGCGATTGGCCGATACCTGGCTGCCGCTTAAGGGCGGAACGAATATGGCGCTGATCAACGCTTTTGGGCATGTGCTGATAGAGGAGTCCTTATATGATAAGGAATATGTTTCCAGCCATGTCGAGGGTTTTGCTGAGTATAAATCCGGAGTGCAAAAGTATACGCCTGAATATGCCGAGAGCATTACGGGGGTAAGGGCGGCTGATATCCGCAAGACGATGCGTCAGTATGCCAAGTCCGGCAAGGCGATGATTTTATACGGCATGGGAGTATGCCAATTTGCCCAGGCTGTCGATGTGGTCAAGGGTTTGGCTTCCCTGGCTCTGCTGACCGGCAACCTGGGGCGGCCTGGCGTTGGAATCGGTCCCGTTCGCGGCCAAAATAATGTACAGGGCTCCTGTGACATGGGGGCACTACCGAACGTATATCCAGGCTATCAATCTGTTACGGATGAGAAGATTCGCAAGAAGTTTGAGGAGGCCTGGGGCGTGCCCTTACCGGATAAAACAGGCTACCGGTTGACCGAAGTGCCGCACCTTATTCTGAAGGAGAATAAAATCAAGGCTTATTACATTTTTGGAGAGGACCCGGTTCAAAGCGACCCGAATGCCGCGGAGCTGCGGGAGGCGCTGGATCAATTGGAGCTGGTGATCGTACAGGACATCTTCATGAACAAGACGGCGCTGCATGCTGATGTCATCTTGCCCGCCACCTCCTGGGGAGAGCATGACGGCGTATATTCCTCGGCTGACCGGGGGTTCCAGCGGATTCGTAAAGCTGTCGAGCCGCCGGAATTCGTCAAGCCGGATTGGCAGATCATCAGCGAGCTGTCTACGGCCATGGGTTATCCGATGGCCTACAGCAATTCGGAGGAAATTTGGGATGAGATGCGGAGTCTGTGTCCGACCTTTGCCGGGGCCAGCTACAGCAAAATGGAAGCCCTCGGCGGGGTACAATGGCCCTGTCCTTCTGATGACCATCCGGGAACCCCTTATTTATATAAAGGAAATCGGTTTACCACGCCAAGCGGCAAAGGGAGGCTGTATGCGTGTGAATGGAGGGCTCCGCAGGAACAGCCGGATGCCGAATATCCTCTGACGCTCTCAACTGTAAGAGAGGTGGGGCATTATTCAGTACGCACGATGACAGGCAACTGCAGAGCGCTCAGCCGGCTGTCCGATGAACCCGGGAATATTCAGATGAATCCTGAGGATGCGGCAGCTCTTGGCATCAGGAACGGCCAGTTGGTCCGCGTTTATTCACGGCGCGGCAATGTTGCGGCCAGGGCGCAGCTCAGCGACCGGGTCAAGGCGGGAGCTACCTACATGACCTATCATTTCTGGATTGGGGCCTGTAATGAGTTGACCGCAGATGATCTCGATCCTGTCTCCAAAACTCCGGAGTATAAATATTGCGCCATCCGGATCGAACCCATCGCGGATCAGATTCAGGCAGAGGAGCAGATCCGCCGGGAATATGCGGCGCTAAGAGAGCGGATGATGGCGGGGGCGGTACAGAAATGAACAAGGTGCAGCCCAATTCGCTGGTCGTCGCTGAAGCAGACAAGTGTATCGGCTGTAGGGCCTGTGAGCTGGCCTGCTTTGCGGTGCACAATCTTGACAACGGCGTAGGAACAGCTGTCGGAACGGTAACGATACCGGTTCTTCCCAGGCTGTATGTGATCCGGACAGACAGCTTTACCATGCCGGTTCAGTGCCGGCAGTGTGAGAACGCCCCTTGTGCGCATGTCTGCCCGGTTCAGGCAATCCGTCAGGAGAACGGTGTTATTCATATTGATGCGGACGCCTGCATCGGCTGCAAAGCTTGTTCGCTGGCCTGTCCGTTCGGGGCGATTACTCTTTACAGAGCATACAGCGGCGGAACGGAGCTTAAGCAGGCCCATTTGCAGGAACGCCAATTCGGCAGGCTGCAGCCTAAAGCTAAAATGATCGCTTATAAATGCGATCTGTGCATCAATACGGATATGCCTGGAGCCGCCGCTGCTGGTGCAAAATCAACCGGGAACAGAGAGGGCTCGTCTGCGCGGCTGAACGAAAGCAGTCCGTTACCGGCCTGTGTCTCGGTCTGTCCAACGGCAGCGCTCAGGCTTGTGCAACCGGAGGCGGACGGCTCCCCCTCCCGGCCTCAAACGTCTGCTGGAATTCATTTCCCTACGACAGTATAGCTTAACCTGAAACCTATCGCTGAAGCGGATAAAAGAGAGGATGATTTTGTGATGCCAAACAGCGCTTCTTTGATTAACATTGATGCGGAGCTGTGCACAGGCTGCCGGCGCTGTGCAGCGGTCTGCCCGGTGGACGCCATCCTGGGCGAACCGGGCCGGCCGCAGACGATTGATGACCACCGCTGTGTCGTCTGCGGCCAGTGTGTGCAGATATGTACGGCTTATGCCCCGGCCAGTCGCAGCGGCGATGACGATCATGTGCACAAAAGGCTGCAGAGGGGGCAACTGTCCAGCGTGCGGGAGCCGCTGTTTGCTGCCTATTCCACTGGACAAGTACTGAAGGTAAAGCGGGCGTTGGCTGATCCGAAGCTCTACAAGGTGGTGCAGTGCGCTCCTGCCATCCGTGTATCCCTGGCCGAGGAATTTGGCTTGCCCATGGGAACGCTGACACCCGGAAAGATGGCTTCCGCCCTCCGGAGATTAAATTTTGACCGGATTTATGATACGAATTTCGGCGCAGATGTAACGATCATGGAGGAGGGCTCGGAGCTGATCGGGCGGGTATTGTCCGCTGAGCGCTTGCCCATGTTCACCTCCTGCTGCCCTGCCTGGGTCAAGTATGCCGAGACGGAGGCGCCCGAGCTGCTTGAACATCTGTCAAGCTGCAAGTCGCCGATGCAAATGGTCGGGGCGCTTGTCAAAACCTACGGAGCGAAGCTGGAAGGAGTAGATCCGGCGAATATCTATAGTGTCGCGGTCATGCCCTGTACCTGCAAGGAATTTGAATGCAGCCGTGAGGAAATGGAGGTGAACGGGCACCGCGAGGTGGATGTGGTTATCACTACGAGGGAGCTTGCGCAGTTAATCAAGGATGCAGGCATTGATTTTGTGAATCTGCCCGATGAGCCGTTCGATTCGCCGCTGGGCAAGTATTCGGGTGCGGGTTCCATTTTCGGCGTGACTGGCGGTGTCATGGAAGCGGCTATCCGCACAGGTTATGAGTTGATTACGAAAGAGAAAATTCCCAGCCTGCAGCTGGATTTTATCAGAGGTGAGGAAGGGGTTCGGACGGCGGCGGTTCAAGTGGGCAAGCTTGAGCTGAAGGTGGCCGTTGTTGCCGGTCTCAAATATGTCGGGGGCATTTTGAAGCAAGTACAGGAGGGCACCTGTCCCTATCATTTTATTGAAGTGATGGCCTGCCCCGAAGGCTGTGTCAGCGGAGGAGGACAACCCAAGCTGCTGCTGGAGACGCTGCGCAAGCAGGCTTATCAGGCGAGAAAAAGCTCCGTATACCGCCACGATCACCAGCAGCAGGTGCGCAAATCCCATGAAAACCCGGCCATTATTAAGTTGTATGAGGACTTCCTGGGTGAGCCTCTGGGCCATGTTTCCCATAACCTGCTTCATACCGCGTTTCATTCCAGGAAGAGGACGGCGTCCCACTCCCATTCAAATGTGAAGGAGGATTAAAATGAACAGTTTTGTCATTGCCGATCCCGATCGATGCATTGGCTGCCATACCTGTGAAATAGCCTGTGTTACAGCCCATTCAGCCCAAGATATGCTTCTGCAGCCGGCGGCTCATTCGGATTTCTATCCCCGGCTGAGAGTTACGGAGACAAATGAGGTTACAGTCCCCGTGTTATGCCGCCATTGTGAGGACGCTCCTTGTGCCAATGTGTGTCCCAATGGCTCCATTATCAACCAAGGCAATCATATTTTCATTAACGAGGATACCTGTATCGGCTGCAAAACCTGCATGCTTGTGTGTCCCTATGGAGCCATCGCCATGGTTCCGGCTTACCGGGACGGTCAGAGACAGCTTCAGGCGGGGCTGCGTACGGACGACAGTGGAACTTGGAAGCATAAGGAGCGCCTGGTTGCGCACAAATGCGATTTATGCGAGGGCAGCGTTGACGGTCCTGAATGTGTGCGGGTTTGTCCCACTCATGCGCTTCACCTTGTCGAGGCGATCCAAGTAGAAGACAGCATTGCCGCCAAAAGACTCGCAAGCGCACAAGCATTGCAGCAGTTCGGTGGACTGGGCTATTTTTTAGGATAGACTTTTTTCTTTCTCTGAACCGTGAAGGAGGACATCATCCAATGAGTATGAACGATACGCCGCGTGGGGAAAGGCCTCATATCGCTGTGTTCGGCCGCCGCAATGCCGGGAAGTCTAGTCTTATTAACGCTTTTTGCGGACAGGGGGTATCCATCGTATCTCCGGTAAGCGGAACCACGACCGATCCGGTATATAAGGCCATGGAGCTGCTGCCGGCAGGGCCGGTCCTATTGGTGGATACCGCCGGGATTGACGACAAAGGGGAGCTTGGGCAAGAGCGTATCCGCAAAACTATGAATATCCTGCATAAGACGGATCTGGCCCTCCTGGTTATTGACGCCGAAGCGGGAGCCGGAGATTTCGAGTGTGAGCTGATGCGGACGCTGAAGGCGGCGGGAATTCCCGTCATTATTGTACTAAACAAGATCGATTTGCTTACAGAGGGGACGCGAAGTCCGGAGGAATATGGAACAGGGATTCTTGCGCGGCTGGAGGCCGAAGCATCTGACAGATGGTTTCCTGTCAGCACCTTCAGCGGTTACGGAATAGATGCATTAAAGCAGGCGGTGGCTGGAGCGTTGGCGAGCGAGGAAGTACGCTTCCGGCTTGTCGGTGATTTGCTGAGTCCGGGCGATGTGGCTGTTCTGGTGGTCCCGATTGACAAGGCGGCCCCCAAAGGCCGGCTGATTCTGCCGCAGCAGCAGATGATTCGGGACATTCTGGAATGTAATGCGGTTGCGGTTGTAACCCGGGAACAGGAGCTTGGACATACCTTGGCGTCGTTGGGCCGCAAGCCGCGTATCGTCATCACGGACTCGCAGGTGTTCATGAAGGTCCAGGCGGATACGCCAAGAGACGTGCCGCTTACTTCCTTTTCCATCCTGTTTGCCCGTTATAAAGGGGATCTGTCCCGCATGGTCAGCGGTGTACGCTCCATTGGCGGGCTGAAGGACGGGGACCGGGTACTCATTGCCGAGGCCTGCACACATCATAGGCAGTGCGATGATATCGGAACAATTAAAATCCCACGTTGGCTGCGGGAAGTCACAGGCAAGCAGCTGGTCATTGAGCATGCCCCAGGCAGTGAGCTCCCTCCGGAGCTGAACCGGTATGCGCTGATCATTCACTGCGGCGCCTGCATGCTGAACCGCAGGGCCATGCTGTACAGATTGAAGGAGGCGGAAGCCGCCGGGGTACCGGTTGTCAATTACGGTGTGTTTATCGCTTTCGTCCAAGGGGTATTTCCGAGAGCGATTGAAGTATTCCCGTCTGTTATGCGGGCCTGGATGAATAACGGATCAGATATAAGCCCGAGTGCTCCCATAAAATGATAAGCGCAGATGCTTGCTATATCTCCTCAAAAACAAACCGCCGGTGCTCTCTGCACCGGCGGTCGGAAGGATGATCAAACATCTCGGGACTGCCTAAGTCACCACGGAAGTTACTTGAAATGGGCATTCCATTATTAAATAAGTTCTTATTAAATAAGCCCTGATTTTTCAAGCAATCTTTGCACGATAACGGCCACCTCGGCTCGTGTCATGAAAGCCTGCGGTGCAAGTTCCGCCGCCGTTCTTCCCGAAACGATGCCAGCCTGGATACCGTTGGCCATGCTGTTATAGGCCCAGTCGGAAACTTTCCCGGCATCCGTAAATGAAGCCAGCGGCGTTTCTGCGCTTTTAAGTGGAACCGCCAGCCCGGTCAGTGTCATTGCTCTGTCAAGCATCACCATGGCCTGTTCCCGGGTGATGTTGTCCAGTGGATGAAAGCTGCCGTCCGCATAACCGCTGATTAAATCGTGGGCGGCTGCCGTTTCGATGGCCGCACTGTACCAAGCGGAAGCTTTCACATCCGAGAAGGAATTTCCGTCACTTTCCTGCTTTAAGCCCAATCCCCGTACAAGGATGGCGGCAAATTCGGCGCGCGTAATATCCTGATCCGGGGCGTATTGTCCGTCGCCAACTCCGTTAACGACCATCCGTGCGGCCATTTCGTTGACGGACGCTCTCGCCCAGTGGCCGGCGACATCCTGAAATTGCGCTGTGTGCCGAACGATGGCATATATACTACTGGACAGGCTGCTCACGACCGCGTAATTATTTTCGTCTCCCATTTCAAGTCTGGCAGGTACGGGATAAACCGACCCGTCGGGGTTGATCGCAACGGCTGTTGCCACCGATGCAGAATCGGTATCCCGAGGAAGCGCAATGGCCTGTTCCACATATTTGCTGAAGGCAGATACTTCCGTCCTGTTATCGCCGTAAACCGCACGGACCGTGAAGTTCAAGGCTGGCGCTGCAAGCTCGAAATTGCCCGATGCAGCCGCCTGATCAACGATTTGCTGCTGGTCTGCCGTTAATGCGGCGATCTGCACTTGAACGGTGATATCCTCCGGTTTCACCGATTGTCCGAATTGACCCAGGAAGGCGTTGATGTCGATTTGCCCGGCGGGCAGGGTATACACCGCATTTCTGGACTTAAAGCGCAACACGGCTTGTTTCTCCTGCAGCCTTTTTATGATCTGGCCGCTTAACTCGCCAATGAACACCTCCGATGTCGAATCGGAGGCAATCGTCAGCACCACGCCGCTTGGCGCTTCCGCCAGGTTCTCCGCTAATTTCGCTTGGTCAAGTGAAATCGTCGTCACCTGTCGGCCGTTGACTTGAGCCGTTGTTGACCATCCCCACTTATGAGCGCTGCCGTTGAGCAGCACATCCACAGCGGCTCCGGCGGGCTTATCCGCTACGGGACTGGCTATTGCCGAATCGCTGCTGTTGTGGCGGTCTCCGCGGCTGCCGCCATCCCTGTCATCCGTGCCGGAAGCGGGAGCCTGCGGTATCACTTCGTTGGAAGCGGCGGATGCGCCGCTTTTTCCCGCACTGTTGACGGCTTTTACCGTAAACGTGTAGGCTGTGCCATTGGACAGCCCGGTAACCGTAATGGGGCTTGCCGTGCCCGTGGCGATGAGATTCCCCGGCGAAGCGGTGACTTCATACCCGGTGACGGCACTTCCGCCATTCTCTGCGGGAGCCGTAAATGAGACGGTCGCCTGTCTGTCTCCCGCCACTGCGATTACGTCCGTTGGCGCTGCCGGAACAGTCTTGGGCATGGCGCTCACTTCATTGGAAGCCGAGCTGTCGCCTCCCGGATTGGCTGCTTTGACGACAAAATAATAAGTTGTGCCGTTCCGCAGGCCTGTTGCGGAATATTGGTAGACTGATCTAGTAACGGTAGCAATTTCGGTGTCATAAGAGCCCGAGTTCAGGCTTTGATAGATTTTATAACCGTTTGCGCCTTCCACGGCGGTCCATTTCAGGTCCACTTGCGCATCACCCGCCACCGGCTCTTGCAATACGGGGACATCAGGAGCCGATACCTGCGGCGTGGCGCTTATTTCATTGGAGAAGGCACTGTCGCCTCCCGGATTCACGGCCTGCACGGCAAAGTAGTAAGTGGTGCCATTGGCCAAACCCGTGACGTCATAATTGTAAACCGCTCCGCTGACGGAAGCGATGGGGGAATCATAGACGCCGGAAGCCGTGCCCTGATAAATGTTGTATCCCGTCGCTCCGTCAAGAGGTGTCCAGGTGAGGCTTGCATGGCCGTCACCTGCCACGACATACTCCAGCGAAGGAGGGGTCGTATCAGTCACCTGGAGCGTAAAAACAGGGTCAATCTCCCCGTCCATCTCAAAGGTGAAGACCTGATAACCGATTCCCAATGTAGCCAGATACTCCTTGTGGAAGATCACCGTATCCCCGGACAAGGTATAGCTGTCGGGTGCAAGCGCCGTACCTGCATGTGTAATGGCCACGAGGGTATGGTTGTTAGTTAAAGTGACGGCAACATCCCGGTAATGTCCGGCGTCAGTATTAACAACATACTTGTCAAACGTAGCCGAATCGGGTTCTACTGTACTGTTTTGCAGCCTGTTCACCAATAGGGTGTACGTGCTGGAGTAGTTCTCATCTTCCGCCGTCACCACTACTGTTATGGTATTGCTCCCTGTAGACAATGGAACATCCAGGCTGCTTCCGCTCGTCACGGTGGTGTAGGCCCCGCCATTTACATTAATTCGGGCGGAAGCGCCCGCGGTATCCGACAATGTCGCCTGAACTGTCAATGTGTCCGTTTCGTTCCCCACATCTTCCATAGTATAGTGGAAAACCCCTCTGGTGAAGGATTCGTTCAGGCCGCCGGGCGAAACTGCCAGCCCGCTTAACGATGCTTCGTTGTTTTTCCGGCGGACAGACAGCGTGTAAAGCTTGCTGGTGTTCCCATCCTGGGCCGTCGCCAAAATCTCAATTTGATTGTCCCCGACATTCAGATTTAGCGGATCACTGCCGACTGCCGTGTATGCGCCGCCGTTAACGCGGACTTGTACCGAGGCAAACGCATCGGCCGTTGTCGGAATGACGGTTAAGGTACTGTCCGCATACCCGACATCAGCCAAGCTGTAAGCGGTGGTGCTGGCCGCAAAGGTCGGACTTAATGTATGCCCAGGCACTGCAAGATTGCTCAGCTCAGCGGTTGTGCCGGGCGAGTCCCGCCAAATTGTGGCCGTATAGGTTTTTGTTGTGTTCGAATCGGCGGCTAACGTCCGGATGGGAATGACCGTCGCTCCGACATTTAAGGGAATGGAAGACGAGGGGGTCCCGCTTGTTGCCGCCGCTCCATTGATGGTAAGCGTGGCAGCCGGGTCATCCAGCACAGCGGTCAGCGAAATGCTGTCTACTGTATAAGGGACGTTTGCTGTATAGCTCGTTTCGGAAGGATCAAAATCCGGGCTTAACGTCGCCTGTTCTGCTTGCAAATCGCTTAAATCTGCATCATTGGTTTCCGGAAAATAAATATGTAAGGTATACGTTTTAGTGGTGGTTAAATCCGTGGAAGTCACCCTGATCAGAAGGGTGTTGTCACCCCTGTTCGTTGCGAGATACCCGCTTGACGTATAATACATCAGCGGTGTCCAGTTTCCCCCGTTCATAGAATATTCTATCGTTGCGTCCGGGTTGGCGGTCGCAACTGCGAAATAATAATTGGGCTCCGTGCTGCGCATGCGAACCGAATATTCTGTTACGGATGGAGAAAATGCGGGAGATAGCGCCCCGGCACCTTGATAAATGGTGGAAATATCGGCATTCCCGTCGCTGGTTGCAGCCTGAGCATGCCAAGGGAATACGGAAATGAAAAGCAAAAAAGCGGTAAAGCATGTGATGAAGTATCTGGCTGGCTTCAAAGGAACCTCTCCTTTAATAAAAACTGTGAATTGAAATTTTGATTTAATAGTATACCGAGAATCTATTTCTTGCTATGGGTCTTTGAAAGTTTTTATTAAACGATTTATCCACGCAAACACATAAAAAGAGAGACATCTAACCCGAATGGGAGATGTCTCTTATCATTGTGGCTCATAGACCATCTAGAAGCGCAGATCCCTTTCACCCGTGCGAATACGCTGCAGCTGGTCCTCAGTCGCCTTCCTGACGCCTTCCCGGGGGATGCGCTCCAGGTTCTCGCGAATCGTCTGTTCGCCGATGGCCCGCATCTCCTCGTCGGCATAATCCAGCAGGTATTCCTGAAAGGTCATAAGCGCATTGGGCTGGCATACGTTATGAATCTGGCCTGACTTCACCAGCTGCATAAAACGGTCGCCTGTTCGGCCTTCCCTGTAGCAGGCGGTGCAATAGCTGGGCACGTAACCGTCCTTGCACAGGCTTTTGACAATTTCCATGGGGGAGCGGTGATCTCCGACCGTGAACTGCGGTGTATCCTCCTTGAGCCGGTTGACACTATACGCGCCGACCCCGGTGGCGGAGCCGGCACTGATTTGCGAGATGCCGAGCTTGATTATGCGATCCCGAAATTCCGGATCTTCACGTGTGGACAAAATCATGCCTGTATAGGGGACAGCCATTCTCAGAACTGCGACAATTTTGGCGAAATCGGAGTCATTGACCAGATAAGGGTAACTGTCCAGATTCACGTTCTCGGCCGGGCGCAAACGGGGGACAGAGATGGTATGGGGACCGCAGCCGAAGGCTTGCTCCAGGTGCTCCGCATGCTTAAGCATGGCTATGGTTTCGTACTTATGATCATAGAGACCGTACAGAACGCCGATGCCGACATCGTCGATGCCCGCGCTCATGGCCCGGTCCATGGCGGTCGTATGCCAATCGTAATCACGTTTGGGGCCTGCGGGATGGTAATGCCGGTAGCTGGGCCGGTGATAGGTTTCCTGAAACAAGATGTAAGTTCCAATCTCGGCTTCCGCAAGCCGGCGGTAGTCCTCCCCGGTGGTTGCGGCAATATTGACATTGACCCTGCGGATGCTGCCGTTATCGAGCTTGGTGTCATAGATGGTCCGTATGCAGTCAATAACATAGTCGATCGAGCAATTGCGCGGATCTTCGCCGGCCTCCACCACCAGCCGCTTGTGTCCGAGCGATTGCAGCGCCTTAACCTCCTCGGCAATTTCGGCAGTGCTCAGACGGCTGCGTTCAAATTCCGAATTGGAATGCTTGTACCCGCAATAGACACAATTATTGACACAGTAGTTGCTGATATAGAGCGGGGCAAAGAGAACGATCCGGTTGCCGTAAATCTGCTCTTTAATGCCCCTGGAAACCTGAAACATCCGCTCCAGCGTGTCCTCATCCTCCACATGCAGGAGAACTGCCGCTTCCTGTGAGCTCAAGCCTTTACAGCTTTTGGCTTTCTCAAGAATGTCGGCTACCGTCGCTTGATCGGCTACGGCTTCTTCTCCATAGCGTAACGCCTCAAAGATCTGCTCGTCTTGAATAAAATCCGCCAGCTGGCGTTCATTCAACTTGCTCACGGTCATTCCCTTCTTTCTAATTTTTTGGAGATTCAGGGATCAAATGCAGTGACGGGAGTGTGTCAGGTGCTTAAGGCTGTCGCCCCTTCCCATGTCGACATGGAAGCCGGCGGCTTCAATCCGCCTCTCCAGACAGAACCGGCATTGTGCCGATTCATCGCCTGTACAGATTTTGTTGTTATACAGCATATATTTGGGACGGACGGACAGGGGGGAGAGGTTGGGCATGACCACATTCGCTCCCGCTTGCAGGGCCAGTTCCCTTCCCTGCGGATGCGCAGTGCCCATTGCCGTAGTAGCCGGGATCAAGGCATCCGGGACCATCAGCCGCGCCAGAGCAATCATATCCAGCGTTTGTTCTACGGTCCCGGGCGGCTCATTCTTCAACGGCGTGGCATGATGCGGCAGAAAAGGGCCGATGCCGATCATGTCGGGCTGCAGCTGCTGTAAATACAATAAGTCATCCGCCAGGTCCGCTGATGTTTGTCCAGGCAGACCAACCATGAATCCTGCCCCGATCTGATAGCCGATTCGCTGCAAGGCCCTCAAGCGGCTGCGGCGGTTCTCAAAGGTCATGGTTGGATGAAGCGCCTGATAGAGTGCGGGAGACGCTGTTTCGTGGCGCAGCAAATACCGGTCTGCACCCGCCTCGAGCAACCTGGTGTAAGGCTCATCCTCCCGTTCGCCAATGGAGAGGGTTATGGCCGCGTCCGGAAACATGCTCTTTATGGAGGATATCAGAAGCACCAGTTTTTCCGTTGTGTACCAGTCATCCTCTCCGCTTTGCAGAACGAAGGTACGATAGCCCAGCTCATAACCTTCGCGGCAGCATGCGGTAATTTCCTCAGGCAGCAGGCGATAGCGGCTTAGTTCCTTGTTAGATGAACGTAATCCGCAATACAGACAATTTTGCTTGCAGATATTCGAGAACTCGATCAGCCCCCGCAAGTAAACGCTTGTTCCGTATGCCTGTACTCTTTTTTGATGGGCAAGGGTTTGCAGCTGCTTTCGGGAATCCTCGTCAAGATGATTGAGCAGATAGACCAATTCGTGTTTGTGCAATACAGCCCCGGCTGCCAATTGCTCCAATAAATCAAACGTTGGACATCCCTCCTTCATTTGAAATGATTGTAACAAAAGTAAAATTCAAGGACAGTGACATTTTTGTTTGAAATCGGATAAAAGATATGATTATTTCCATTGGCCGGAATCTGTAATTCGTTCGGGATGCGTGTACACATTGCAGGAGCCCGGACGGATAAAACCAACTGATGTAATGCCCAGGTGCTCGGCCAGCTCAACAGCCAGCCCGGTAGGGGCGGATTTGGATAAAATGATCTCGGTGCCGATTTTGGCGGACTTCAGTAGGATCTCTGAAGATATGCGGCCGCTGAACACAATAATTTTATTCGCAGGGTCGATTCCGGTCCGCAGGCAGTAGCCGTAAATTTTGTCCAGTGCATTATGCCGTCCAATATCGCTGCGTGCAATCAGAACACCCTCGGTATTGCACAAAGCGGCACAGTGAACTCCTCCTGTTCTGTGAAACAGCTCCGCTCCGGTGAGCACTTCGTTCATCAGGCGGAAGCAATCGTCAAAGGCCAGCTGCACATGAATTCCGGATACGCTCTTGGCCGTTCTGGCATCATTGACATAAACGAAGCCATGGCGGCTGGCTCCGCAGCAGGAGGTAATATAGCGCTTGGCGAAGAGCTGGCGGTGAAGGAGGCTCCAGCGGTCGGTCGTTATATGCACGTATCCTTCATCCTCCTGAACCCATATATGCTGAATATCCTGGAATCCCCTGATGATGCCCTCCGAGGCCAAATAACCTACCGCCATATCCTCGATAAACTCCGGTGTACAGACCAGGGTAACGAATTCCTCGCCGTTGATTTTGATCGTCACGGGATGCTCTGTCACCATCGTATCGTCTTCCCGGCTGATCCGCCCCCGGCAGTAACGAATAATGCTGCCCGCTTGCTGGATGTTCTTCATAGTCACCATCCCTGTACAGCAAATTTGAATAACACAAAAATAACTTTAAATGTTAAAAAATACTAATCATCTATGTACTTACTACATCACTTTTCCGGAAGAATGTCAATTTTATATTTCACATCAAAATAGTTAACAAGTCCAGTTCATTGGCGAGAATGTTCAAGAATCGCTGTTCAAAACAAACTCGATGAGCTGGTATAAATGATATAAAGCCTTTAGCTGCTCGCGGTTTGCCCCATTAAGATACTCCAATAAGCCGGCGGCCATTTTGCACGCCTGTTCCAGGTTGTGTTCATCCAATTCTGCAATTTCCTGCTTCAAGCGTACGGTAGCTTCAGAATAGACTAATGAACGTAAAGTTCGGATCAGCAGTACTTTTCGCAGGTGAGAGCGGTTGTATAATCTGTACCCGTTGTTCGGATCGCGTTTGGATGTTATGAGCCCGACATTCTCCCAATGGCGCAAAGTTGTGGCTGGCACCTCGTAGGCTGCGGCAGCTTCACCGACGGTCATCCAGTGGCTGTCTGCCTGATCATTATTTTCAAAATTCTTTTCTGCTTCAAGCTCCCGCAGGCTCTGCATGGCTAATTGTCTGCTCTTGTAGAGCTGTATTTCACTTTCTTTTACTCTCCATAATGCTTCGTCGATGTCCTTGGACTGAATAGCCAGAAGCACCTCTGTCGTAACCTCCATACCGAAAGCGGGAGCCATGGCTTGCAGGCATGACAGGTAGGCAATGTGCTTGTCTGTATAGTGCCGATAACCGCTCGCTGTTCGCTGCGCTGAAGGGATCAGTCCCTTGGCCTCGTAATTTCTTAACGTGCTCGTGCTGATGGAAAATTTCCTGGCAAGATCCTTAGGCCTCATATTCAATCGCGTAAGTCTCCTTTGTATTGTTTAAAGTTGATTATAAAGTTTAAACGAGAATTAAGCGTTAAATCAAGGGAAATGCAGACTGAACCTTCCAATTGGCTTTCATGTTGTAGACTGAACTTGAAAGAAAATTGGAGGTGCTCATCAGATGGATAAACAGTTACCCGTTATTGAGAACGGCATGCCGATTGAGGAGATCGGTGAAGCAGGCAATCGCTACATTGCTGCCGTGTGGGAGGAGTTATATGAGGAAAGGTATGATCAGCTGGTCAAAGCCTTCCAGGAAATTGAAGATGCGGCATATGGTTTATATCTTGATCAGCTTATGCCGCCTTTGTTTGAACGATTGGAGCAAGCCGGATTTCATGCACTTGGGCCTGTTAAAGAAAATGATTTTGTAATCGGCAAATGTCTGAAATTCAGTGATTCCCTGGAGAAATGGGGAACTGAGGACAATCGTACCCGTCTTTTTTGGAATGTGATCCGCAATGAACGTCATGAAGCAATCGGCACCCTGATTACAGCCATTCCCCACTCGCATCTGAATTTTGACATCCCGAGAGCACCTCAGCTTTATACTTTTAAACAAACAGAAAGAGAACAGATCGTGGAGGGGATTGGACAAATCATGAGAGAGTCGGGTGGTGCCTAAGACAGAATTGAAACGGGAAGAAAAGGACGGTGGCTATGGAGAAAGTGTGTGCGGCAGTCCAGGTTTTTTTCGCCTGGCTGCCGCTTTCTTTTGCCTGTCAGTTCACATTTGTCAGCTGTGCTATGACATTCTCGATTAATTTCAAACCAGCGTCCCCGCGCAAGGAGGCGATGGATTCAGGGTGAAATTGTACTGCGCTGATCGGCAAGGTTTTATGCTCGATACCCATCACTACCCCGTCTTCTGAAATGGCATTGACATGCAAGCAGTCCGGGACTTCCTTCGCATATAAGGAATGGTAGCGGCCGACATGGAATTCTTGAGGCAGCTCCTCCCACAGCGGGCTTGCCCCGTCTGTCTTGATCAGAGCAGATTTACCGTGCTGCGGATAATCCAGAATATCCAGGCTTCCTCCAAAATGTTCTACAATGCCTTGCAGTCCCAGACATACACCAAAGACCGGGATCTGCTTTTCAAGACAAAGAGCTATGGTTTCATTTAAAGCAAATCGGGATGGTCGGCCGGGACCGGGGGAAAGCACGACCATATCGAAGTTCTTCTTTTTCAGCATATTGCGGGCCAGAGGAGCGCGTAAGGTCAGTACAGTCGCCCCTGTTTGCTTGATATAATTCGCAAGCGTATGGACAAAAGAATCCTCATGGTCCACAAGCAGTACATTTTTGCTCAGCCCTGCATTGGACTGAATCCGGTTAACCTTCCCCTGTTCCGGTGTATTGCATTCCCGCACAGCTTGAACAAGGGCCGCGGCTTTGGTGAGCGTTTCCTGCTCTTCGGCTTCCGGGATCGAATCATACAGCAGTGTTGCCCCAACGCGAATTTGCGCAACCCCCTCTTTGATGCGGATCGTTCGTAAAGTCAGTCCTGTATTCAAATCCCCGTTAAAAGCGAAATAACCAACAGCCCCGCCGTACCAGCTTCTGGGGCAGGCTTCATGGTCTTCAATCCAGCGGATCGCTGCTCTCTTGGGAGCGCCTGTAACGGTAACCGCCCACATATGTGTCATAAAAGCATCCAAAGCATCAAATTCGGGACGCAGCATGCCTTCAACATGATCAACGGTATGAATGAGGTGGGAGTACATTTCAATTTGCCTTCTGCCAATCACATGGACGGAACCAGGCTCGCAAATTCGTGATTTATCGTTTCGGTCGACATCGGTGCACATCGTCAGCTCGGATTCGTCTTTAGCTGAATTTAAAAGCTCTTTGATGCGGTCAGCATCCTCAATTGCGTTTTGGCCACGTTTGATCGTGCCCGAAATGGGGCAGGTCTCCACCTTGCGGCCCTCAACCCGCACGTACATCTCGGGCGAAGATCCGACCAGGAATTCATCCCCCAGATTAATAATGAACCCGTATGGACTGGGGTTGATGCTCTGCAAGCGCGAATATATTTGGGAGGGTTGGCTGGAGCACTTTTCAAAAAGCGTATGGGAGGGGACAACCTCGAATAAATCGCCGTTCTTGAATGATGGGATGGCTTCTTTTACCAAGTGAGCGTAGCTTCCCTGAATATAACCCTCCGACGGCACTTGTCCATTTAACTTTGGCTCCTGAAGGATTCCGCTTCTTTCCAGCCCTGACGTAGTATCACCGTTGAAGCTGAAATCGTAGGATAACTGAAATGCAGTGTTCATATGATGATCGACCACGATGATTTCGTCAGGAAAATAAAGTACCACATCGGATTCGTTCATGTTTCTCTTGTGCTTCAGCTCCATCGGCTCAAATTGAAACACCAAATCATATCCAAACGCGCCGTACAGTCCCAGATACATATCGTCAGGGGAATAAAAAAGGTCCCTGATCGCACGAATGACGGAAAAAATGGAGGGTTGTTTTGTTCTTTCCTCCTCACTAAAGATTTCCTCTTTCATGGTTATCTTTCCTGAAATCTGATTTCCATCATGGATGAGATGGTTAAGATCGGCGGTATGCTTCAATTTAAGGTGAATGGCTTCTAATAAAATGTTTCCTCTCCCATTTTCAGCCGTAATGCGAAATGTATTTCCGTTAGCCCTTAGCTCCAGCGGTGGAGTTATAAAACCGATGTCCCAGCGTGAATACCGGCCCGGATATTCATAGCCGCTGGAGAATAACGCTCCTTTTTTATAGTCGATTTCTTTTAAAATGGTCTGATTCGCCTTGCTTACATCCATTTGCTTTAAACTGCGTCTTACTTCAATATTTCCTTGGGTAAGGTAGACTTTTTGGTGGGGAGCAGGGTTAAACGTTGACAAAATACTCATAACAAATATACCTCCTCTACATTTAGAGGAGAACAGGGGAACACCTATGGAAGTTCTCAACTGGTCTTATTCTTTTCTCAGCTCGGCTAACCTGTTCTCATCTGATCTAACATGAAGTTTAACGGAACATCCCGGATTTTTCAATTGAAACTATACAGGATTGTCAGCGGTTAAGTACAGCTTAAAATAATACAATGCCCATAATCGCAGAGCCTGCGATGACCGTAAGGGGATGAATTTTATATTTGGTAATGGCTACAAAAGCCAGCACACCGATGAGCAGTGTAGCAAAGGTCGTCCAATGAAAGATGGCCTCCGAGCTGCCGGAAAATCCGAAATGGATGGCTGCATACACGATCAGCCCGGTGATGATCGGGCGTAGACCATAAAATGAGGATTTTACCCATTGGTAGGAATTGATTTTATAGAAAAAGGCCGCAATCAGGATGACCACAATAAGTGAGGGAAGCACAATTCCGGCGGTGGCGACAATGGCTCCCGGCAAGCCTGCCGTATTATAACCGATCAAGGTCGCGCTGTTGGTTGCAATCGGTCCGGGCGACATGCCGGCCAGCGAAACGATGCGCCGGAATTCTTCCGCGGAGAGCCAACCGTATTTTTCCACTTCAAACTGGATCATGGGCAGAATGGCATAACCGCCGCCGAAGGAAAGAAAGCCGATTTTCAAAAAGGAAAGAAATAATTGCCAGAACAGCATAGAGACCACTCCTAGATATAGTATTCGATGACAGGCTGTTTATCGTGGTACTCTTTTTCAGTTTGAACCGACAGCCCCAGCAGCTTTTTCACACGCACAATCACGACGCCGATCACAAGTCCGATCAGAATCATGAACGTCGGATTCATGCCGGTCAGGAGAAGCACAATCAGGGTACCGACGGCTACAACAACGGTGGTGCGGTCAAATAAAGCGCTTTTGCCCATTTTGTAGGCGGCTACCGCGATCAGGCCGATGATGGCGCCATGAATGCCTTTAAAGGCGGCCTGTACTTTCGGCTCATGCTGGAATAAGGAATAAAATGTGCTGAGCGCAAACACGATGATGAAGGTAGGAAGCGTTATACCCAGCGTTGCAGCGATCGCCCCCGGCACTTTGCCCATCCTGTAACCCAGAAATGCGGAAGCGTTCACGCCCACACCCCCTGGGGCGGAGCCGGCCAAAGACATCAGATCATTCATTTCCTGGCTGTCAATCCACTTCTTTTTGTCTACAAATTCCCGTTCAATCAGGGACATCATGGCATATCCGCCGCCGAAGGTGGCTGGCCCGATTTTGAAGAAGATCCAGAACAGATCCCATAAAAGTGATAGTTTTGATAGGGTGCTTGATTTCATGTTGGCTCACCTCGTTATTCTTGTCTCCATCATACCATCTTTTTACCAAAATGAAAATTAGTTATGGCTGATGAAAAAGATTACTTTCGTTTATAAGCAGGATATGAGCCTAAAACCGTTATTTTTATAGATTATTCGGATGGGTTTGGTCTGGATTGAGCGGAAAATAGTATACTTTTATTCAATTTAGTTAAAAGTGGTTATTGAAAGTGACTATAGCGTATTAGAGGTAGCATTCCAAATCGTAAAACGCTATAATATGTTCAAATCCTACTATAATAATAGGAATAAACGGAGCGATATTATGGTAAAAGCGAACCCTTCACCGGCTAATATAAAAAAAGCGGTTTTTGAACGAATTGCGCAAAAGGACGATATTTCCAAGGCAGAGCTGATGGCGGAATTCACCCTGACCAGCAGCAGTCTGACCAGGCTTCTGGAGGAGCTTGTACATGAAGGCTGGATCAGCGAATCGGGGCTGGGGCAATCTACCGGCGGCAGAAGACCGATTTTATACCAGATCAATTCAGCACACCGGTACATCTTTGGACTGGAAATATCCAGGCTGTACTCTACGCTTGGATTATTTGATTTGAAGTTGAATGCCCTCTCGTACAAACGCTGGACCATGGACGAAAGCATGACCCCGGATCGTCTCATGGACTGTGTGCAGGAGCAGGTTGAAATGATGCTGGAAGCCCACCATGTTGCCAAAGAACAGGTGCTCGGCATGGGCATTGGCGCAGTAGGTCCGCTGGACCGGAACCAGGGAGTGATCCTGAACCCGCTCTATTTTCCCGCTGAGGGCTGGTCCAATGTGCCGATCTGCCGGCTGATTGAAGAGAAGACGGGAATACCCGCGTTTCTCGATAACGGAGCGAATGCGGCTCTGGTGGGTGAGCATTGGGCGCTGCGCGGCGAGAATCTGCAGCATATGCTGTACGTGCACGTCGGCACGGGCTTGCGTTCGGCCATGATGTCCGGCGGGCAGCTTGTGTATGGTGCGGTGGACATGGAAGGCTCCATCGGGCAGATGATTATCCAGGCCGACGGCCCGCGGCTGCACAGCTCAGGCAATTACGGGGCGCTGGAGGCGTTCGCCTCCGTACAGGCACTGGAGCAGCAGGTAAGAGCACAGGTGAAGATGGGGCGCAACCAGCTTGAGAGCGCAGCCGGCGTGCAGCCGGAGGCCATTCACTTCGCCATGCTGGTGGAAGCGCTCCGGAATGGTGAAGCGTTTGTGCAGGAGCTGTTCTCCCAGTCGGCTGCTCATATGGGGATCGGCCTGGCTAACCTGATCAACATTCTGCACCCCGAAATGGTCATTCTCGGCGGGGCCCTGATCAGCGCGAGTGGCCGCTATTATGATACGGCGGTGTCTGTCGCACAGAAGAACATCTATTATTTCCCGGAGTATCAGCCTGTTTTTTCGAAAGGGATATTGCAGGAACACGCGGTGGCTGTGGGGGCGGCTGTGCTTGTGCTCAAGCAGCTGTCGATATAAGCCCTTCTATACTCCTTCCATAATTCTTTGCAGATGCAGGGCAATATAAGCCATTTCCGATTCCGGAAACTCGATATGATATTCCTGCGCCAAATATTCAGCTGCTTTTTTGGCGGCTTTAAAGCCATGCTTGTATGTTTTTTTGATCATTTTCAGCATGTCCTTATCCAGGGTGTGAAAGGGTTTTCGATCGTAAAACCGGCTGAGCGCCAGCTCCAGATGTGTGAGCAGACGATGATAGGAAATGCTGTCCTTGTCAATATCGGCCCCCAGCTCGGCAAGCATGATTTCAACAGTCTCCTGGATAATGATCGTCTTCTTGATGGATTTTTCGATATGCGAATTTTCCATCTTGGCTGTATGGATATGCAGGGCGATATAGGAAGCTTCATCCTCCGGAAAGTCAATGCCAAAGTTGTCTTTAATTTGCTCCAAGGCCCAGAGGCCGATTTTATACTCCGTACCGTATAGCAGCCTGATCTCATGCAGCAGCTTGTTCCTTACCTGAATCCCGGCCTTGGAACGTTCGATGGCAAAAGACAGATGATCTGTCAGCGCAATATGGATATGATTATTCAGATTCATGCCCAAAACCTGCTCGGCATGTGCAATGATTTTTTCTCCCATGGCGATATGGGATTCGGGAACAGAGCTTAACAACTGCTGAAACTTTTTGCTTTCTTCCTTCAGCACAAATATCTTCTCGATTTTGTCCGGGTCAATCAGATCGTTTTTACCTTTCTGAAACGCAATGCCCGGCCCCATGACGATCTTTTCGGCATCACCTTCTTTTACCACAACGGCATTGTTGTTCAAGACACGGTTGATTTTCATATCGTTGCTCCAATCCACCTTCTACAACTTGAAAACTCAGAAGTCATCTTCAAAATTATAAACGACTGCTTGTACAGTATCCACATCATTGACATGCAGGTAGAATTTAATTAGTATAATAACATAATTTAATTATACGGGATTGTGACTGTTTGGCAGGCAAGACCCAAAATTCGGTACGGACAACTTTCCGCACTGAATTTTGGGTTTTTTCTTTTTCCCGGACGACTACAAGGAGGAGATATAGATGCTGTCATTTTTCAAAAAGGATAAAAAAATCAAGGAGCTTGCTATAATGGCTCCTATAACAGGACAAGCTGTGAGCCTTGAACAGGTGCCAGACCCGGCCTTTGCCGGCAAAATGATGGGTGAGGGCGCGGCAATTGAACCGGCGGAAGGCAAAATGTATGCACCATTTGACGGAAAAGTGGCGCAGCTTATTAAATCCAAGCACGCCGTTATTCTGGAGCATGAGTCCGGGGCACAGGTGCTTATTCATGTGGGGATCGACACTGTTTCTTTGAAAGGGTCTGCGTTCTCCCCGGCAGTTCAAACAGGGGATAAAGTGAAGCAGGGCCAGCTGATTATGGAATTTGATATGGACATGATCCGTGAAGCGGGTCTGCCGGTGATTACTCCCGTGATCGTTCCTGTCGGAATCGATGCGGTGCAAGCCGTTCAGGTTCATGACGTAAGCGCCTTAACAGCAGGAAAAGACACCATACTGACGATTAAACTCGGATAATAAAACTGGCGGCCGGAGCTTTAGTGATAAATTCACCAATGGAAGCATAGCGCGATTCCAAGTATAGACTCATCCACTGACCAAGTGGATGGGTTTTTGCGTTCCATGGGGTGTGCCGGATCTAAAAAGTCCCTTCTTCTCCTGCAATCAGTGACTTATCCTCAATGGCCGTTGAAAGCACGATCAGCGTTGAGGAGAAGCCGTGCGGGCTGCATGTATCGAGGAATGCTGTCAGTGTGTCCATCGATTCCGTTACGATTTTCATCAAAAAATTATATTCCCCGCTGATGCGGTACAAGTCTATGACATCAGGGGACTCGGAGATGAACTGCTGGAAATCCACGCAATTTCCCGTTTTGAACAGCACAAATGCCGTAACGTCTTTTGCCAGCTTCTTGGGTGAAAGAACGGCCTTGTAGCCGGCGATGATGCCCTGCTCCTCCAGCTTGCGAATCCGCTCGGCCACCGCAGGCTGCGTCATGGCGATAGTCCGGCCAATTTCCGCGACCGACATGCGGGCATTTTTATGTAATAATGACAGGATTGCACGGTCGATTTGATCCATATCGGAACTCCTTTATTTTATGATGGTTATTGTTTCATTTTAACTTAAAAAGCAAAATAAATATCGCCAAAATTCATGTTTTATCTATGTAAGTTGGGATCAACTCCTTATAAAATATCATTCAACAGATATCGAAGGAGTGATAAAAATGATCACAACAGAAACATTGTCACTGGAAGCTCCTCTTATCATCGGCCGTATAGAGCTTCGCAACAGGCTGGTTATGGCGCCTATGCAGCAGTACAAAGGTACGCCGGAAGGGTTGGCGACAGAGCATCATATTTTGCATTACGGAAGCAGAGCGCATGGCCTTGGCCTTATGATCGCGGAATCGACGGCAGTGTCTGATAATGGCCGGCTATGGCCGAACGACATTGGCATTTACTCCGATCGGCATACCGAACAATTGAAGCGGGTGACTGACGCCATTCACAATGCGCAGACACCGGTCTTCGTGCAGTTGTCACATGGGGGAAGAAAATCGGCGCCGGAAGTGACGCAGAGGCTGGTTGCGCCAAGCGCCATTCCTTATAATGCCTCCTATGGCACACCTGCAGAGCTGTCACTTTCTGAAATCGAAGCGCTCGTCGAAGATTACCGGCTTGCCGCCAAACGCAGTGTCGCTGCGGGTTTCGATGGCATTGAAGTCCATGCGGCGCATGGCTTTCTCATTCATCAGTTTCTGTCGCCGCTCTCCAACCGCCGCAGCGACACCTACGGGGGAACGCCTGAAGCCAGAACGAGATTTTTACGAGATGTGCTCATTGCCATCCGCTCCGAAACCGGCAGCAGCTACCCGGTTATGATCCGCGTCTCTTCCACAGATTACGCTAACGGCGGTCTGACGCCCCGCGATCTGGCACGGATGATTCAGCCGCTTGAAGCGGAGGGGCTTATCGATGCGGTTGACATCTCGTCCGGCGGCCTGCTTCCAATCCAACCGGCAAATGTCCATCCTGGCTATCAATTGCCTGACGCGGCCATCTTCAAGCAGCATTTGCAAGTGCCCGTCATTGCCGTTGGGAGCATCCACAACCGCAGCTTTGCGGACCGTATTATCCGTGACGGCCTGGCGGATGCAGTGGCAGTTGGCCGGCCGCTGCTGGAGGACCCCGATTATGGGCTCAAGATGCTGGAGGGTTCGGTATAAGAAGGGTTACATTGCTTTCTTGGATAGGAAAAGCTGCAGCCAGGCTAACCCTGCGCTGCAGCTTTTTTTATTGTGGCAATATCTATATTATTCATTTATAAAATATATTGTAGAAGGTTCCGTCTGAGCTGAACTTGCCCATAAGTGTGGGGGCTCCCTTTTTGGTAAAGATCAGGGTGTCCGAATTGTTTTTTTCCTTGGCAGCGCTGTAACCCGACAGGTCCACATTCATGACAGCTTTAAATTGCTTGGTTGCTTTCTCCATGAGGGACTCGATGGAGAACTGCTCAATTTTCTTGGTTACGGTATCTATGTCTACATCCTTTTTATTATAATCGGATAATGCAAAGGCATTAACTTCCATCACCTTGTTGGTGCCTTTTTCAATATCGATCCAGACGTTGCCTTTGTTGGTAGAATAGGAAAAGTTATAGACCGGTTTTTTGCCCGGCTTTAGGGTCTGGCTGCGCACGGTTTCAGCTTTCTTGGTGAGACCAAGCTTGGTCAGTGTTTGCTGCGCGGCTTTTTTGGCAGCGGCGGGCACTTCCTTAACTTCCACCACGCTGTAGTCCAGCTTTCCGTCTGTCACGTAGATGGTGCCTGATGAATCATTTCTTCCGTTCAACTGAAGCCCGCGGTCAGTGGAATAATTGACCATAATCAAGTCAATGCCCTTCTTATCCTTGGGAAAAGCCTGCTTCCAGGCAGTATCAAGCTGCTTTTTTAACTTATCTCCTTTAAGTTCCTTGTATTTGAAGTGTGTGGATATAGCGATAATGGTTCCGTCCTCTTTTACAATTACCTGGCTCATTTCCTTGCCTTCAATAGGGAATTGAATATAATCATTTTTGCCGAAATCTTTGGCCTTTCCGAGCTGAACGGTCTCCCCAAGGATTTTCTTCACATTTTCCTGCACGGTTTTTACCAGACTTTGATCCACCTTTAGCTCAGCGGCACTTTCAGCTTGGGCTGCCTGTGCTGACTGAACAAACACGCCGCCTCCAGCGCTGATTATAGTTGCAGCTATTACTGTTGAACTAAGTACGTTTTTGTAAAATTTCTTCATGTGTTAGTCCTCCTGATTGTTTGGGAAATAGTAAGTACGCTCTATATAACAACGGAGAACCGAAAAATGTGACATGGCGGAGAAAAATTTTTCTATTTTGATAAGCTCATCAGATAATCTGTAACTGATTCCTGAGAGGATACCTCATAAGAAATATCCTTGTAATTTGGAAATAGAGGTTCTAATTCTTGGCCGTTACCGCAGTTCGCCGCGCAAATATTTGCCGGTGATCGAGCGCGCTGCGTCACCTTGCCCTTCGACAAGCTGCTGCGGTGTCCCCTGGAATATGACCATGCCGCCCCGGGCGCCGCTTTCCGGGCCCATGTCGATGATCCAGTCCGCGCTCCGGATGATGTCCGGGTGATGCTCGATGACGATGACTGTGTTGCCGGCGTCGACCAAGCGGTTCATGATGTCGAGCAGCAGCCCGACATCGGACATGTGGAGGCCGGTCGTCGGCTCGTCCATGACGTAAATGCTGCCCGCCTTGTGGAGCTCACAGGCGAGCTTCAGCCTCTGGCGCTCGCCGCCCGACAGGGTGCTCAGCGGCTGCCCAAGCGTCACGTAGCCGAGCCCGACATCCGCAACCGCCTGCAGACGTCGGCGGATGGACGGATGCTTGTCGAATGCGGCCAGAGCCTCCTCGGTCGTCAACGCCAGTACGTCCGATATCGATCGGCCTTGATACCGGTACTGCAGCACTTCCTCTTTGAACCTGCGGCCGCCGCACGTTTCGCAGACAGTGCGGATGCCCTCCATGAAGGCGAGGTCCGTATAGAGGACGCCGAGCCCCTGGCATGTCTCGCATGCCCCCGACGAATTGAAGCTGAACAGGGAGGCTTTCACGAAATTCGCCTTTGCGAACAACTTGCGCAGTTCGTCCATAATGCCCGTATACGTCGCCGGATTTGAGCGGACCGACGCCCCGACAGCCGACTGGTCTGTCGCGATCGCCTCGGGGTAGCGCGTCAGAAACTCGCCGTTGATCAGCGAGCTTTTGCCGGAGCCGGCTAGGCCGGTCACGACCGTCAGCACGCCTGCCGGGATGTCGACCGATACCTGCTTTAAGTTGTGGAGCGTCGCATCGACGATCGGGTAGAAGCCTGTCGGCTTGCGGACGTCCTCGCGCAGCGCCAGCTCGTGACGCATGTACCGGCCCGTCAAGGTATCGGCATACAGCAGTCCTTCAACGTCTCCTTCGTAGACGATCCGTCCGCCGTGAACGCCGGCGTGTGGGCCGACGTCGACGATATGATCGGCGGCCGTGATGACGTCGCGGTCGTGCTCGACGACGATCACCGTGTTTCCCTTGTCACACAGCTGGCGGAGCAGCCGGTTCAACCGAATAACGTCCCCCGGGTGCAGCCCGGCGCTGGGTTCGTCGAAAATGTACAGCATGTCGGTCAGGCTGCTGCCAAGGTGGCGCACCATCTTGATTCGCTGCGATTCGCCGCCGGACAGTGACGCCGTTTCCCGGTCGAGGCTAAGGTAATCGAGTCCGATGTCAATCAATTGTTGGAGCCGCTCGGCTAGCGCGGTTGTTACCGTCTCCGCAACCGGCTCCCGGATGCTGCGCACGACGTGTACGAGCTCGCCGACCTCCATGGCGGCCATCTCCGCGATGTTCAAACTGCCAATGCGGCAGTTTAGCGCCGCTTGATTGAGCCGCGTCCTGCGGCAGAGCGGACAGGGGGCGAACATCATGTACGGCTGGGCGCGGCTTAGTGTCGCTTCAGCCATTTCCTCCGAATCGCGTTTGATGTAAAGCCGTTCGAATTTCGTGACGACACCCTCGTAGGTCGCGTCCATCGGGCCGGTTGGCGTATCGAACGAGATTTTCGCTTCCTTCCCGCCGATGCCGTAAAGTAATAAGTTCCATTCCTCGTCCGTGTAATCTCCCAACTTCTTATCGTTGTCGAAAAGTCCTGACATGACGTACAACTTCCAGTACCACGTGCCGACGCGGAATGTCGGAAAAGCAATGCCGCCTTCATTCAGCGACTTCGTCCGATCCAACAGCTTGCCGATGTCGGCCGAGACGATCTTGCCAACGCCGTGGCATTCTGGGCACATCCCGGCCGGATCGTTGAACGAGAACGCGTTCGAATTGCCGACGAACGGCTGCCCGACGCGCGAGAACAGAAGCCGCAGCAGCGCGTAGATGTCTGTGATCGTGCCGACGGTCGACCGAGAGTTGCCGCCGAGCCGTTTCTGATCGACGACGATGGCGGGGGACAAATGTTCAATCGCGTCCGCTTCGGGCGGGCTGAATTTCGGGAGTCGGTTGCGGATGAACGCGCTAAACGTTTCATTCAGCTCCCGCTGTGCCTCGGCACCGATCGTGTCAAAAACGATCGACGACTTGCCGGAGCCGGATACCCCGGTGAAAACCGTCAGCTTCCGCTTCGGGACGCGAAGCGTAATATCCTTCAAGTTGTTTTCGCGCGCACCCTTGATGACGATGTAATTCTGATCCATGCGGTCAACACCTTTCGTGTAGTTATGCACGGATCAGTATACAGGGGTTATTATGACATCTTCTGTCATATTTGTGAGGGGACCCTTCCTGTTATTAATAGGACATAAGGTGACATATATAAGGTCTATAATAAGTGATAGATCAACGAAAGGAGCAACAATCATGAAACGAAAAATCATTTTAGATTTAGCAGTTACTTTAGACGGTTTTATTGAAGGGAAAAATGGGGAAGTCGATTGGTGCATTATGGACGCTGAGATGGGGTTTACTGATTTCTTAAATCAAATCGATACTATTTTTTATGGAAGAAAAAGCTATGATTTATGGGGACAATTTACTCCAGAAATGGAACAAACGGATACGGATAAAGAAATTTGGGGATTAATTCATAACAAAGAGAAATATGTGTTTTCCAGGACACAAAAAGGGAGTGATAACAAAGCAATATTCATAAATGATAATATTCTTGAAGAAGTAAATAAAATAAAGAATAGACCAGGTAAAGACATCTGGCTATATGGTGGAGCAAGTCTTATTACAACTTTTATCAATTTAGGGCTTGTTGATGAATTTAGATTATCTGTTCATCCCGTTATTTTGGGAGAAGGAAAACCGTTGTTTACGGATATAAAACAGAGGTTAAATTTAAAAATGGTTAATACAAGAACGTTATCCTCTGGCGTTGTGCAACTTATTTATCATTTGAACGGGAAATAATGTTGCAAGCACAGTTGGTTAGAGTACTATTGCTCATACAGAACAAATGTGGCTGCCGATCGCCGGCAGCCTTCATTACGTTTACTTGCAGTAATCAATGTCAGCCTCAGCAGTAGATGGCGGGACTACCCAAATACATCAAGACTTATTTGCCAGTTTCAAGCTGCGAAAGTTGAATTAATAACCCTTTAAAGATAAGCTTTCAAAAAATCCGTAAAACTCACCGGGGTTCTGCCAATCAGGTTTTCCAAAGCGGGATCGGTTTGGGCGAAATCTCCCTGTCGACTTGCCTGAAACATACCTGTAAGCATGCTGACCATCGCTTCCGGTAATCCTCGGGACACCAAGTGGTTCCGATATTCATCATCCGACACGACGATTCGCCGAATCGGTCGATCCAGGACCCTGGAAGCAATCGATGCAATTCTATCCATGTCAATCGCCTCGGAAGCCGTTAGGGAAGGAGTTATACCATCATATCTCTGCTCTGTCAGGATTACCGCCATGGCTTCAGCCAGGTCGGAATGGGTAGTCCAGGCAACAGGACCATCCTCCGGAGCAATCAATTCCCCTGTTTGCAAGGCATCCCCCATCCACATGATCGCTGATGCGGCATAAAAGCCGTTTCGCACCGATGTGAAAGCCATTCCTGAAGATTGTAGCATCTCTTCTGTAGCAGCATGAACGTCCATGGGCGGAAAATGTGACGTTGCAGATGAAAACATTTGGCTAGTGTACAGCAGTCTACTAACACCGGCTTTCTTTGCCGAGCCGATTGCGGTTTGATGCTGACGAACAGCAGCTTCCCCCAAGGAGTGAGACGAGATCATGAGAACCTGAGACGCTCCCTCGAAGGCGTGCAGAAGACTGTCGGAATCATCGAAATTTCCTTGCCGAACACGGACTCCGCGTTCTTTTAGATCCTGTACCTTGCTCACATCACGGACACTCACACCAATATCTCCGGCAGAAACACGTTTGAGAAGTTCCTCTACGACCTGCCGACCTAATTTTCCATTGGCTCCAGTAACAACAATCATTTTATTATTCTTCCTTTCATGTTTAAATTCAGATAATGAGAGTTTCTTGTCATACGATGTTGTTTGTGCAATCATAATCGTATAAGTAAAAGATAGAAGGATTGACTCGGGCAAACAACCTGCAAAAAGCTGCTTTTGTTGTGTTCCCAACATTTTTGTCTTTTTGTCTGTTTATTGAGTTTAAGAGAAAGTGGGGGGGTAAAATGTCGGTAAATCCCGAGGATCCGCGTGTTAAAAGAACCCGCCAACTGTTCGTGCAGGCTTTTAACGATTTGATTGGGAAGAAGAGAAACATCTATTCCATTTCCGTGCACGATATTACGAATCAAGCGGCCGTAAATCGGACAACATTTTATGCGCATTTTCAGGATAAATATGAATTTCTTGAATACTGGATGACGGAAAAGTTCCAAATGACGATAATGAATAGACTGCCGGAAGAAGCAAGATGCAACGCGGACAATTTGCGAATCCTCATTCAGACCATATTCGATTTTCTTTTGCAGTTTCAACAATGCAGTACGCCGGGAGACAAGCAATTTGAAGCGATGTTTGAAAATGCCATGCATCAGGATATTCATCGGCTTCTGCTTAAACGGGTAAATGATGTGGACATACAGGGCTTTTCACAAGAAAAATTGGAAGCCATGGCACTCGTTATCAGTTGGGGCATATTCGGATCGGCTTTGCAGTGGAGCAGGAACCCTCAAGATCACTCGGTGGAAACGATGTTTGATGAAGTCATTGAGGTGCTATCAGTCAATTTGGCCCCTTTTTGGGAGCAAACAACCGCGTAATGACACGCCTTTTTATATTAAACACTTAAAGTGCTAACTCCGTTGAAAAGTAAGTGTTAGTTGAAAAGTAAGTGTTATGAGTAAAGAAAGTGAAACGGCGGTTTGCCGTTTCACTCCTGTTTTCTGTATGACCACAAGCTGTTCTGCTTCTTGTCCTCAAACAAGTCTTTCGCTTCATTAAACCATTGCTTGCTGCTGCCGCCCAAAATCATTGTATTTGAAGCTTTATTACCGAAGCCCTTTTTTACCTCAACATGCCCTAAAGAATCGATACGGTACTCTAAAGTTAAATCGGTATCGGAAATAAACTCAATTCGTACATCAAAATAGTCCTTCGTATACACTTTCACAGGTCCAATGTCAGGAAATAATTTGATAACCGTCCTTTCGTGTAAGAGTCGAATGACTTCAGCAATTTCCTGCTCATCCGTTGATATAATGGATTGAGTGGTTGAGCCGATACCTGGTCTATTATCAGAGAGTTCTACAACGACTCCTTTAATATGCTCATGTTTATAATAAGTATTTGTGTACATATACCCGCTATAAAAAACATAACACAGCAATCCAAAAGTCAGCACACTCAGTATTATTAGAATGTTCTTTTTCATGACAAATCGCGTTGAAATATTACACACCTCCGTACGAATAATTAGAAAATGCTCAATAGAATCACCGTATGAGATCCAAGTTCTTGTTCTTTTTCCCGCGCGTCTTTCTTTGTTTAGTTATAATTCAAACTCATGATCTTGATTTTTTGCTTGATATACTCAATCGCTTCCGTTGGCTCAAGAACCCTTGCGTCTTCCCCCAATTGCCAGATCAAATCCAAGTAAAATTTCATATTTTCTGCAGGCACCAAGATGGTGGCCGTTCCTCTGCCGTCTTCGCGGCGTTCAATGGCAGGGCCGAACCAGCTTTCTGATTCAAGCAGCCGCACACCGTTTGCAGTGAGTTCGACGGTTAGAGAAGCCTGGTCAGCTCCGTTTTTTTCAGGCGGGTTCCTTAAATCGAATTGCTCGACATCTTTCCGCCAGGGAATGGATTCATTCAGTTGCGCCTTTAAAATTCGGTCAGCACGGAACAATCTGTAATCTCCTTTCAGATAACAAAAAGCTGGGCAATACCAGTAGCCATGGCTCGAATAGAGACCGACCGGCTGAATGTTTCGCTGTCTTACACCGTGACGCGAGTTGTACTCAATACTCACAGCGCTGCGGGTCATGATGGCCTGCAGCAGCGTTTTCAAACATTCCGGGTCTGTTGCTCGATAGGGGCTCCAAATGGCCACTTTATTTTTGAGACGATCAATTTGTTCTTTGATATCATCAGGCAGATAGTGATAAAACTTGTTCAGGGCCGAACTGGCCCCCTCTTCAAAAGGTAATGAACCGAAAAACTGCAAAGACTGACTAGCGAAAAATAAAGCGATGGCCTCGCTTTCCGAGAATGCAATCGGGGGAAGCGTTCTGTCCCGCAGCAGCTTGTAGCCTCCTCCCCGCCCCTGAATGGAGTAAAGTGGGATACCGAGTTCACTCAGTTCCTGTAAATCTCTTGTGATCGTCCGGTAGGAGAGGCCGAATTCATCGGCCAGTTCCTGGACCGTAAAAGACTTTTTAGCGTTAATGATCATGATCAGCTGGATGAGGCGCTGTGCTTTTAACAAAAATTCATTCCTCCTTCTTTCTTAATATTATATCTTTAAATAAGACAGAAATTGACCGGTTTTTCGGTTATAGTATCTCTATAAATTATGGATACGGAGGGACTTCAGATGAAGGTTGAACAATTTACCCGGGAAAAGATCGGCTTCGCATTTATTCATGGCGCCGGCTTAAACAGCGGTATCTGGGAAAAGGTTGCTGCAGGATTGGACAATCCTTGTTTAATGATTGATTTCCCGCTGCGTAACGGGGATCACGAATCTGCCCGGAAGCTTTCGCTTCATGATTATACAGCTTATATCCAAAGACAGCTGGAAGAGTGGAAGGTAGAAAAATTTATTATCGTGGCTCATTCCCTTGGAGCAATTCCGGCCCTGAGAGCCGCCGCACAATTAAGGGGGCGCTTGGTGGGATTTGCAGCCGTTGGAGCGGCAATTCCCAAGAAGAGCGGGTCTTTTATTTCCATTCTACCTTTCCCTGGGCGGATTGTGATGCCTGTTCTTCTGCGATTCTTTGGCACCCGTCCCCCTGAATCAGTCATCCGTTCCAGCTTATGCAGCGGTCTTTCCCAGAAACAAACCGAGGAAATTGTCAGGAACTTTACTCCAGAGTCTGTCGGCGTATACACAGGTAAACTGGATGTGTCTGTTCCTTCGGTGCCCAAACTGTACATCAAGTTAATGGAGGATAGAGAATTCAGCCCGTCCCTTCAGGATAAAATGATTCTAAATTTTTCCCCGCAGCAGGTCAAAACCTTAAATACCGGACACTTGCCCATGCTGAGCGATCCGGACGGATTGGTTAAGGCATTGCATGGCTTTTTAGCCGAATGGATCCAACCCAATCCCAAATCATAGGCAGCTGTTGAAAAGATCATTGAAGGTGTAACTTCAGTGGTCTTTTTTTAGTTTAGCCGTTATTTTCTCAACTTTCACAGCATGAAATCGGCAAACAGGCCTTGATATAACTGGTAACTGGGCAAAACGGGGATCCACAGCTGGAGTTGACGCTGAATCAGCAGACAGCTTTTTTCTAGCTTTCTTGGAAGAAGGGGATTCGCTCCGCTCAGAGTCTAGTACCCCGAGTGAGACGGGTGTCTATAGAGTATGGTGTTTGGTGTTTGGTATCTGGTATCTGGTATCTGGTATCTGGTGTCCGTTGCCTGCTGCCTATTGCCTGTTACCTGTTACCTCTTCATACAGCTTTGCATGATTATCCCTTTCGCTCAGAATGCGGGGGTTGAGGTGAGCCTAGGGGAAGGAATAAAGAGATAAGAGATAAGAAAAAAAGAGGCAGCTCAAGTGGGATATTCGGCTTGAAACAGGAACATACGTTTGGTATAATGAAAAAAAGAACACATGTTCGTACATTATTGATTCGGGGGCGAGCAGACATGGAAGTCCAAGTGGAAACGGAACTTCAATCCTTTAGCAGTCGTTATCATAACGAGCAGGACTGCATGGAGGCATTGATCGCGATGAAGTGGCCGAATGGCTTCGTCTGCCCGCGTTGCGCTCATACCCGCTGCAGCCGTCTGACTTCCCGGCGTATTCCCTTGTTCGAATGTGCCAGGTGTGCGCATCAAACGTCGGCTTTGGTCGGTACGATTTTTGAACGAACCCATCTCCCCCTGACCAAGTGGTTCCAGGCGCTGGAGTTGTTCCTGCTGCCCGACGGCATCTCGGCGATGCGGCTGAGCCAGGTGATCCAGGTCACCTACAAGACCGCCTGGTCGATGCTCCACCGCATCCGCCATGCCATCGGGGAGTTCGATGCCCGGGAGCTGCTCTGCGGAGACGTGAAGGTGAACAGCGACCTGTATGGGCGTAATCCGGCCCGGCCACAGTTTCCTCATCCGTATGCCTCGGCAGTCGTAGCGGGATGCACGGTTACGGAATCGGGCGAGCCGGAACGGGTCAAAATCCGTCTGGTGCCGCAGACGAGGGGAGATGGGAACGGAGCGAATCGACTCGAACTCGCTGCGTTCATCAACGAACAGGTAGATGTCCGTGCATCGGCGGTACAGTCGTTCCCTCAAGCCTTTCGGCTGTATAGACCCTTGCGAAACGTCGTGAGCGAGGCGTGGACATCGCTGAAGCGTACGTATATAGCCTTAGGGACGAAGCATCTGCAGGCATACCTCAACGAGTACACCGGACGCCGCCGACTGCGCCTGCCCGGAGCGGAAGAACCGATGTGGCAGAAGTTGCTGTCCATGGGCGTGGCGATTCCGGCAATCCCTTACCGCCGACTGATTGCGCGCCAACCGATTCAGCCTCTTGCGGCTGCGTCCTGATCACAGAGCTTGAACGAGGAAAGGTGAGCATGATGTGCGTGGCTTGAACGGTGTGGGTTAGCATGAACGAGGACATCGGAAAAATTCAGATTCAAGCGGCAACGAGGGCTAGAGTCTTTTATTTTTTCAGGGCTTTGCTCCGCTCCCCCTCCCTCTCTCTCGGTCGGTTTCACATCACCTAAACGCTCTGCTTTCTGCTAAGATCACCTCATAATCTCGAACCGATCTGC
>NZ_JBHIRX010000021.1:0-101645 GCF_042138595.1 Paenibacillus terreus
CTGACGCCGGTAGAGTACCGACGCCAGTTTACCGCCTAGGGTCTTTTTTCAATGTCTACAAAATGGGGTCTTGACCAACTCTTCCTGGGGTTTTTAAAAACACTTGATCAGCAAATTAAAGGTTACATCATTATTAGCTTTGTCTTTCCTTCTAAATTAACGGTTTCCTTTCTCTCCCCATTCTCGTAACGGTAAGCTTGCAGTTTAACACTCACTCCATACTCGCCCGGATTCAATTCGCTATCTTCATAATTACATATATCATATAACATATGGTGGGGTTTTTCAGAAGAGATGGTTATTGTGTCTTTTTCCATTCCCAATCGGGATCTAATATATCCTCCGAAGACATCTTTGCCATCTTGTATAAGCAATATTTCTCTTAAATCAATTTTATCCGCGATTTCAATTTTATCTGTAGATGATAATCTTACCACAATAGGAATAGATTTTACATTCGCACGATATGTGTAACCATCTAACAGAAATACATCGAGCTTCCATTTTTCATTCTCCATTTTTATCCATCCACCGCCCTTACCTATATCCAGCCGTATTTGTTATCTCCTAATGGACAAATTTATACTGGTTCGATTGGAGTGAATTTAGGAACTTTCTTTGTATATTCTTCAACTGCATCAAATGGGATTATGGAAGCTTTTTCAGGTGCTTTTGTCCTTGATAAATGAATACCGTGCAGACAAGCATTACACCAGATATCCAAAAAACCTGTTCTTGACTGTATGTCTCCGACATATTGATAATCCACATCAAATTGGTGACAGTTTGGGCATTCAATATTTGTAGTATCTTGCACATCTGCTATGACAGCAGATAGCTTAATCCAATCCTTAAATTGAGATTCGGACATTTTATTTCTCCTTTCTGTTATAATACTCCCACCACGAATCCTCTGAGCCATAGGCCCCTTTCTCAAACTCAAGTAACATCTCCTGACCTTGGGGCTTACCAAATACTTTTGTTTGGTAAATATGAATTCTCTCGTGACCTAATGTTTTAACTAGATTTTCTTTATCACTAAATGCATCCGGATATAATATAATCTTATTTCCTTTCGGGTCAGCCCAACCGTATAAGCCCTTTCCAACTAATTCAGGGTCTCGAACTATTTCTATTTTTATATCCTTTAACCCTATTTCCGCATCTTTAGCTACATTTTCAACGTGTCTTAGTTGCATCGGCTCAGAGAGGTCCTTGAATGCTCCTGTGTTGGAAGTTCTGCGGTATAAAGCCTGTTCAAAGTCACCATTCCTCTTAGAAACTTTATCCTCCAGTTTATCCCGCCCATTGCTAATGGCATATTTTCCACCGTCCCCTAACTTTCCTTTAATACCTGTTCTTCTACCAAGAAACTGAACAGCCAATGTCGAGGCTGCTGTTCCAGCATAAAAGGCCGCACCCTGCTCCTCAAATTCTTGTTTTTCCGTCTCTACATATTCTTTTACCTGTTCCCTTGCGCCACCTGAGCCCCAAAGATAATTCCACCCGAAGGTTGCCCCACTCACCGCGCCCTCCACCGGTGCAGCAATCGCATCTCGTGCCATTCCACCAAGCGTCCCTACTGGGTCTTCTTCCATTTGTTCGCCAAGTTTAACTATGTCATCGCCCAATGTGCTGAGTGGTTTCCATGCCCCTTCGAAAAAATCACTAACATGGTCGCCGAACCCTTTCTCCGGTTCTTCCCTTGGTGGCCTTTCGGTAGAAGCATATTTATTATCAGGCAGCTCATTCAGTTGGGCAAAACTGGTATGCTCAGGCCCGATAGTTCCAAAGTCCGGTTTGAAAAAATCTCCAGCATAATCATGAATGCTCATCGTCCCAACGAGATCAGGAATTTGGACTATGCCCGAGTCTGCGTCAACAAACTTGTTCACAATGGAAACTAATTCATCTGCTGCTTTTTGGAGATTTACCGGGACCAAGCCAAGTAGCTTCGAATTCTCTTCATGCAGAGAACGGAACCTTCTCGCTGTGTCTCCCTCAAACTCATTCAACAAGGCAGTCGTTCTAGATAAGTTTTGCTCCAGTATGTATTCTAACTGATCTTTCCCAACTCTAAGCCTTCGAGCAACTTCCATCATGAGATCCGCAGGTATCTGTATTTTCGCCATGCCTACACTCCCATTTCCACTTTATAGAATTAAATTCTACTAAAATAGAAATTCAGGGCACAGCGGCATTAGGTCCAACTTTGATATGACCTTCGTGCTATCTTCCACAGACTTTCGCTTCATTTGACAATTCACTTTCACTTTTATGCATTTAAAAATTCAGGCTCCTGTAAATGGAGCGACGAAATAAGTTCTCTGTTGCAAAAGGCGGTGTTTAGTCATTTCAATCCACGCTCCTGTGTAAGGAGCGACTTCGTCTGTCTTACGTGAAAGTATGGGAGGCGGAAATTTCAATCCACGCTCCTGTGTAAGGAGCGACTTTCGATTAATGACAGCAATTCGTTGGCGATGTAATTTCAATCCACGCTCCTGTGTAAGGAGCGACCGACACGGTTTCGGGGGCAGGACTGTTGGGTGAGGTAATTTCAATCCACGCTCCTGTGTAAGGAGCGACACGACACCCATGCTTCCCACACTCCTTTTTGTACAAATTTCAATCCACGCTCCTGTGTAAGGAGCGACGATTAAGATTGATCTGAGGTGATTTAAAATGCGCGGTATTTCAATCCACGCTCCTGTGTAAGGAGCGACGTGGACCATATCAAGCCGGTTGCTGAAGGTGGAGACAATATTTCAATCCACGCTCCTGTGTAAGGAGCGACAGCGGCCAGTTAAGGCCTTATAGAACAAGGGATCGTCTAAGCAAAAGTGCGAACCCTTCATTTCTTTATTATATTCTTGCCATCATTACCCCGTAAATAGCCATAATCCTTATTGCACTAGCAAGTGCGAATCTCCCGGGAAATTCATGTGAGCTTGGGGTTCGCACCAGCAATTCATTAATGTGGTTTTTCTTCTTTTACATGAAGCTTTTTAGAAAATAGATTGATAGCGCTCTGAGGGGTTGTTCATAATTCTTGTTGAAAGTAGATATAGAATCTCATCAGTTCTTTTCAGCAAGCGGGTGACGTTTTTCTTCTTCATTTTAGAGATTTGGTCTCTCTCCAAGTGAGAAGTAAGATACTGAATGGTGCCGATGAAAATGACAACATCCAACGCAGGAGCAGATTCAGTATGCAGCAGGTGCAAAAGTTCTACCATAGAGAAAAATCTCTCCGGAAATGGTTTGTTGTTCTCTTTGATGTATAAAGCTTTGAGCATGGAGGTAATAGCCCAATCGCAAAGGATCAGGCTAGAAAGAGGCTGGTTATGATCACAAAAAATTAAGGATAATTTCATGTGATGGTGTGCAATATTGTGGAAATTAACAGATAGATCATAAAGGTATTGCGTTTTTCTTATTAATTCAAGATTATCTTGTTGTTCCGAAGGTGATATATTCATTCGTTGCAGCTCTTTGTGTCTTAAAGGCGCATACTTTACATAAGAGACATTGCTTTCCATAATCTAATTCCCCCCTAAGAATAAGGATAAGATTATTATACATACAATTGATACATATTAGTATCAATGATTTCAATCGACTAGTGTATGCTCTATAAAAACTTGTCTACACTTTTTAATAGTGAGGTGTAGATACATGAAGGATAAGGAAATATTGAAACTGGTAGGTGCCAGAATTCGTGTTTTGCGTAAAGAAAAAGATTTATCGCAGGAGACTCTTGGGGAAAAAGGAGGGTTTCATTTTTCATACATAGGACAGATCGAACGTGGCGAAAAAAATGTATCTTTGTTGAACTTAGCCAAAATCGCAGCAGCATTGGATGTTAATCTAATTCAGTTATTCACCTACGTAGATGAAGATCCAAAGATAGTCGAGTCTGATGAAGAAATTATAGAAATTGTATCTATCCTCAGAAAATCGAATCCGGAGAAAATACACTTAGCCCGCAATATAATTCGGGAGATTATGGGCACGGAAAAAGACTAAGTGATTCCATATAAAATCTAATAAACCCGCCTGTTCCTCATTATGGATAGGCGGGTTTCCCTATAAATTACCACCTCAAACCTATAACGCGAATGGAGAGAGAATCTCCCCATTCGCGCCCTTCGTTAGGAGTGGCGCAACTATCGGGACACCCCCGGTATCCTCAGGCCATGCTTGTGCCTAAGGAGCGACCTCCTTTGGTTTTGCGGCATAGCGCCATCAATCGACTACTTCAATCCACGCTCCTGCATAAGGAGCGACAGCGATTTAACGATGGAACCGGCCGTCATCTTAACATTTCAATCCACTCTCCTGCGTAAGGAGCGACATCCCACCAGTCCAACCTAATGCCGTAGTCCGCAAGATTTCAATCCACGCACCTGCATAAGGAGCGACTCACAATGGCGTCGATCTTGGCATTCCCGAAGATTTCAATCCACGCTCCTGAATAAGGAGCGACTGTCAAAAAAAAATGGACATCTTAGCAGCAATGCTAGATTTCAATCCACGCTCCTGTGTAAGGAGCGACACGGGGGCCAAGACGGCCAGCAGTGAATTGGATATTTCAATTCACGCTCCTGTGTAAGGAGCGACTAGGCGAGTTACTTCCCTGGAATCTCTCGCTATTCGTATTTCAATCCACGCTCCTGTGTAAGGAGCGACATAGCTGCAGGGTTTACTATCTTCGGTAAGGCAGATATTTCAATCCACGCTCCTGTGTAAGGAGCGACCGCTGTATTCGCAATAGGAGGCGTCATAGTCGCGTGATTTCAATCCACGCTCCTGTGTAAGGAGCGACGCCGGTTGCGGGGTCGATGCCAACATCCAAGATATTTCAATCCACGCTCCAGTGTAAGGAGCGACTTTTCTAATATCTCACAGTCCCGTTCGAAAATAGTAAATTTCAATCCACGCTCCTGTGTAAGGAGCGACTACCATTTCCTGAGCTGTTGCTCCCGTAGCTACTTATTTCAATCCACGCTCCAGTGTAAGGAGCGACTCGTGAAAGGAGGAATCTAAACCATGGGAGCATTTATATTTCAATCCACACTCCAGTGTAAGGAGCGACTGGAACAAGTCCACATCGATGACATGAGGGACAATCGGATTTCAATCCACGCTCCAGTGTAAGGAGCGACACAAATGTGTATTGCAGGGTTCGGAAAAATAAGCGATTTCAATCCACGCTCCAGTGTAAGGAGCGACGAAGCTTTGAATTTATGAGTCCGAAAGAAAGCACATTTCAATCCACGCTCCAGTGTAAGGAGCGACAGCGATTTTTAGCCAACAAAAGGAATTAATACCTCCTGTTGGCTAAAAATCAATCTATATCTTTCAAAATAAAAACAAAGGAACAGTATCCAAACAAATTATATTACAATATCTGTAATAAAACTGGTGCGAATGACCCGGGGTTTTTATGGGAGCTTCATATTCGCACTACAAGATTAATGGGCCTTCTATATCAATCGATTGTTTGATACCCACATGCTCAACCTTGTTCTTGTAATTGTTGCCTAGCTGATAGAATCGCAAACTGTCTTCGGTCGGATCAATGACACTGTTCAGCTTGATTTTCAATTCGGCAAATTGAGCCGCGTCAACGATACACTCAAAAACTGAATTTTGCACCCGCTGTCCATAATTTTGGCATATCTTCGATACTCTTCGCAGCCTGCCCTGCCCCGCACTACTCAATGTACTTACATCGTACGTAATTAATATCAACACTTACTGCACCTACTTCCATAAAAACGGAGGGTATTCATCCAGGTCATTACGCAAATGACGCGCCAATAGCAAAGCCTGCGCGTGTGGAACCAATCCCCAAGAGATTTTTTCACCCAGATATGGGTGGGTTATTTTTTCCTGCTTCTTGGTTTGCCAAGCTACCAAAAACGTTTTCCTGGCTTCAGGAGTCATAATAACAGCGCCATTTTCTTTTTGCAGAAAATCTTCCTTCTTCACGAGTTTCTTGTTGATTAACGATAACACAAACTTATCCGCCAGGACGCCACGAAGTTCTTCCATAAGGTCAAGTGCCAAGGATGCACGACCGGGCCGGTCTCGATGAAGAAAACCCACATAGGCATCCAATCCAACCGCTTCCAGTGCGGATGCGGTATCATGTGCCAGCAAAGTATAAGCCAGAGAGAGCATGGCGTTTACGTTATCCAATGGCGGCCTGCGAGAACGTGAATAAAAATAAAAATCTTCCTTTTGCTGCAATATCATTTCATTAAATAATTTGTTATAACTGACAGCTGCTTGACCTTCAAGCCCCCTTAATCTGTCCAACTGCTCACATTCTCTTATCTCATAAATCAGAGAAGATAACTGCTTGCTGGTTTCTTTGAATTGTGCAACATCGATCCGTAACGGATACTCTCTCGTCATGCGCTCCAGCATCCATTTCTGATTGAAGATTTTGGCCAGAATAAAGTTTCGTGCAATCCTGGCAGATAAGGTCTCATTATCGGACATGATATATTGCTTTTTTCTTAGCACTACATTTCCCTTGCTTTGCCCAATCACTCTGGCCAGAAATCTACCATTCATACTTAGAAACATCATGGAAATATTATTCTCTGCACAATACCCCATCAGGGCAGGGCTGGCTCCCGTATAACCGAAAGCCACAATCGATTCCAGGTTATGCAACGGTAACCTGCCCATTTTCTCCTGCTCCTTTGTGAGCACGATATTATCTCCATCCAGCGATAAATAAACCGATGGCTGTGTGATGTATAACGTATTTAACAGCTTCTTCATTCTTTTATTTTCCCCTCAATATAGCTTTTCACCGATTGCTTGTTCATCAGCTTGGGCAAACAAATATCTTGAAGAGAACAGCTTTTGCAAAATGTTCCGGTTTTCACTTTGGGAGTATGTCTGCGGCGGTAATAATCCTGCATTTCTTTCACAATCAGCTTTACCTTATTCTTAACTTCGGAGGTCAGCTTCACTTCAACTCTGTGTTTGATTTCATCATAGAAAAGATACCCGGTAGATACCTCACAGAGCAGCATTTCCTCCAGGCAGACTGCCTGGGCTGCCAGTTGCAGAACATCGGCATCATTCAGCTTCGGTTTACCTCGTTTGTATTCGACGGGAAAAGCTATATATTTGCCCTCCGCACCGCTGATTTCAACGCCATGTTCATCTTTTACAAATTCAACGACATCACAAATACCTGCAATCCCCAGTTCAGCCGATCTTACAGGCAAAGCACGGACGACAAGCTTGTCGCCCCGCTTTTCTCTTGTAAAAGGTTGATCGGCGTTCCGGTGGATATACTGGCCCTCAATCGTTCTGACATTTTCAGCCCACTGCTGTTCGATGTGGATTAACGCCCATTGCCGTTTGCAAAATTCAAAGTGCTGAATACCAGAGAGCATTAGTTCATCTTCTTCATTAACGGCCATCGATATCCTCAACTTTTAGCCCTTCCAGTTCATTTAAAGCAATATCATAATCCTCTATTCCTTTAGGCTCCTCCACTTTAGAGGTAACTGACAAAGAACGATGCACTTTGGCGGAAGAGTGTTGCCCCAATTTGGAAGCATGCTCCCACCAAAATACTTTATGTACCTCCATGCTACCCTCCGGTCTGGCGGAAGAAGCGTCATTTTCAAACAAGGTAATCAGGCTTTCCTTAATCTTTGCTGCGTCTTCGTTCGTGAACCCTGTTTTCTCTGCCATCTGCGTGTTAATGCTTCCATAGAATACATACACACCAAAATCAACGCGGTGCTTCATCCCCATCGTATCCGAACCTCGGTCTTTCCCAGGCTCTGAATTGACGCTTTTTGTAATCTGCACGCTTGTAATGTCAATCGGATCAACGCTTGTTGCGGTATGGATAGATACGGGACCTCTGACGCCTACCGACACACCGCCTCCTTTATCTCCCTTAAAGGCAAATACCTGTCCAAAGCTGCGCACGTCAAACCAGGTTTCACAGGCAATTTTGGCAAACTCTTCACTTGAGCTGGTCTTACTCTTCAAAATTTTATCCAGTTCAGGATTCGCATCTACTCTCTCTCTTAAACTGCTAAATGCATCCGTTTTCCGGTCATTCGACTGAACCAGAATCGCTTCTCCCATATCTTGCAGACGGTTCCTAATTTTCCGTTTTAAGGCTACATCCGAAATTTCACCGTATCCGTCGTAGTTTTGGCGCGGGCGGTTCCCATTCAAAGGGTCACCATTCGGGTTGGCTTTCCTTACAGATAACACAACGGCAAAATCAATTTTATGATCCAAAGTAGACATATGATTACTCCTCCTCTTGTACTGTTTCTATTTGTAATACGTCGTTGGTTTGGCTCTTGTTGTTATAAAGCTCATGACGCTGGCTGTAAAATCCGAGCAGATATTTGCCGGATAGCGATTTATTGTTAAAGTCTTTTATCGAAAGTTTCGAAGCAACTTCATCGATCAAACGCGAATAATAGGCAGCTTTGGTCCCAAGTCTCGCCTGATGCGGTTGTAATGCCGTCTGAATAGTCTTCCAGGTTCTTTCGGGATATCTGGAAAAAGAATTCATATAACGTATTGCGTTGGTGGCACGCTTCTCGTCTCTCCCTAGCGCGTTTCTTTCCAGGACATCGGCAATCGCCAGCAATCTCCCAAACAAATAATCCCGATCATTGGTTTCCGTATCCAGCGGCATACCTATCCCCTCCTGCTTATTAATCAATGCGCATGTAATACTTAGCGTTTTTTCCCATTCCCATGGCTCCATGGCAACCGGATTCGACGCCCGCTGAATCGCACTGCTTACAATATCCTTTGGAATTTTCTGACCATCCACGATACAGGGAAGCATTCGTTCCATTAATCCTTTGACAACCTTTTCGTTAACCCTCGGCCCGTAAACGGCAAAAGCTATGTCCTTCGTCGCAGGTGCTCCAAAAAATTGCACAGTCTCTCCCTGCTCGTTTTTCCGGTAACGATGAACCCACACACAGGTTGAGTGCCAATCTATGAGCTTTCTCAGATATAACATTTTGTCCATGTCCCGATAATAGAGCACGGCAAGACGGCCCGTCGTCGCGGAGTCAAGAACCAGAATATTCACCTTGGACTTGGAATCAGGGTTTAACTTATTAGTATAACCGCTCAGCGCTTTGGCTACTTCACTTGCAAACTCTTCGTTGGTAAAGCTCTTTTTCACTTTCTCGGCATCCGGCTCTGGGTCGAAAGAATAGAAATCCTCGGCAATATCTGGAATATCAAGCTCATCATTTCCCCATATTAAAAAAACACGCTGATCGATTGTTTTGCCCTGACGATGAATGAGCCATTTTAAGGCATTGTGGGCTTTCTGGGACACTTCATAGCTGATACTTGCCGCATCCTGGCTCTTTGTAAAACGTCCTCTAAATGTAAAACCACTGGTGTCATTCGCGGATATAAGCTTGGCCTTGTCCGCCGCGTTTCTAATTTTGTTGGCGTGCCTGTCCGTGCTCGGCAGCTGCTTCCCCGTCACGTAACAGTAGTCAACTTCCCCTAACTGATGGCTATAGTATTGAATAAATGAATCGTACACTTCAGGGTCTTTCCAGACCTTAGTGAGGATTTTATCCGGCGAGTAGACATTAAAGCGGATGAACGCACTCTCCTGATCACCGGTGACTACGCTGAATATCGATGGTTTCTGACCATACATTTTCTCAAATTTGCTGTCCCATTTATCTATAAGCTTGTTGTACCCATCCAGATATAGAATTTTCCACTCTACCAGATCCTTGATCAGCTGCCGCTTGCTTAAATAGGCATAAATGCTTTTCACCTTGGCACAAGCGTAAGGTGAATTTGCCCATTCCTCCAATTGCTTGATATAAGCTGCAAAGGGCTCTTCATTTTTGATCTTGCCTCCATAAGCAACGAAATCCCCGGCTACGTAACTCAATTTATCGTGCAACGGATAAGGCGCAACCTTGGAACCGGCACGGCTGGCTGATTCTTCCGTACAAGGGATGAACGTGCTCCGGTCCTCCTTGTTGGTGATAACTTCTGCAGAATGGAATTCACCTTGCTCGGTAATTTCAACAACGATATGCGCATTTTGTGTTGTATGAGCGACAGGCAGCAATGTGTATTCCCTGTTGTTAGATGTTTTTTCTATTTCTCCGACGCGGTCCAGGTTAGATTCGTAGGTTTCAAACAAATTCAATAACCAGCTCATGGCCTCTCCCCCGCTCCCAGTTCGGCTAACAGATCGTCTGCCAGCTGGAGATTTTGATCGCCAAATAACTTAGGCTTCATATCCGAGATTTTCCGAACCCGGGTACATTCTTCCGGCCTTATGAATTTAATGATTCCCTGTTGCATCACCGGGCTCCAAAGCCTGACTTCCATCTCGTTTCTGCCAGTTTCATCCGGATAATTGATGCCATGCACCATGTTTCCTAAAGGAATTTCAGGATACGAATCATAGAAGCCTTCTTCTTTGCCGAACTCGCAAGGCTCGACGTAAGCCTGACATTCTCTGGCCCCTAAAAAAATATCCCGTCTGCCCCCAGCTTGCAGGCTGCGTTTCAAAATGCTGTAATGCTTGCCTTCGTTGCGGTCATGCGCAAGCTCCGGCCGATGCATGTTAAATTCAAAATGAGCGCGCACTTCATAACAGACATCCTTCAAATATGTATAGTTGGCAAGAGTATTGCCACCTCCATAATCAATCGGGCGAATGCCTTTAGATTCCATGCGTATAGGTTTCATTACTTTAAGCTCATCTACAACCATGATTAAGGTGGGTTTCCAGTAAATGGACTCCACTATTCCTTTTAAAGCCTGATAGGTAGGGACGCTATAGGTTAATTTCTCCCCGCCCAGCTTGGTTAAAGGATCTGTAAAGAGAGCATACTTCCCGTAAACTCTAAACTCTATCCCCTTGCTCATATACAGCCTCCTCTCATTTAATGAAATCATAAAAAGATTAGAGCATGTATAAATCCATCGGACTATCATTTTCAAGGTTTAGCCCATATTCTTCGTGATAGGCTCCCTCTTTCAATGCCAGGATTTTTCCATCCAAATAGGCAACCAATCCGTCATTTTGACTCAAATTATCTTTTTCATATGGGTATATATTAATCGTGAATCTCTGTGCTTTACGCAATAACAGTGTAAGGTCTTCAATACTTTGCTGCCCGTTTAAGGCCGTAATAATTTCTTTGCCTTCTCCATAAGGAACGATGACAGAGGTCGTATGATCTTCTATGACTCGAAAATACTCAGCTGCGGTCCTATAACTATTAGCCAAGAACAGAGGCGGACGTGACCCGTGCTCTCTGCAATAAGCCTGATAATACGAATTTTCTTTCTTATTAGCTGATAACAGCTCAGTCATTTCTTTGTTCAGTTTAGGTATAAAATAACTCAATCTGTCTTTAAAATCCGTATAAAACTCCCTGAAATATCTTGTCATGGCTTGTGCAGAAAGGATGCTTCCTCCATGAGTGCTTTGATCCCGCCGCAAGTCTAACAGTATTTTGTTTGCAATCTCTTTCCCTCTTGCGATTTCTTTCAGATATTTCAAGTTTTCTTCCTCATGATCGATGACATATACCTGCTGCACACCATATTCGCCATGACGATTGCATCTGCCAGCCGCTTGTGCGATCGAATCCAACCCGGCCAAGGAACGAATTACACATTTAAAGCTTACGTCAACACCTGCTTCAATCAACTGGGTGCTGATACATATGACAGGTTCTCTGTTTTCAAGATGTTTTTTTACATTTTCCAATATATGATATCTGTGAGTCGCGCACATCGAAGTACTAAGATGATATACAGGGGTGGTCATGGCTTGCTCTTGTAGATAAGTGTATAAATTTCTTACAACCGATTTTGTATTAAGGACGATCAGAACGCTCTGAACCTCTTGGACTTTTTCCATAACAAAGTCAGCCAATGAGACGTTATCATACTTCTCTTTTGTTGCCCGGTCGACTATGTCCACCCTTTTAAATGCAATTGCCACCTGTTCCAGGTTATGAATCATTTCAGCTTCAGGCTCAATGTTCAATTTATCCCGAACAAAGTCCAATGCAGGTTGAGTCGCGGTACAAAGAACAATGCTGGAATTTGCGGAAGAGCTTAAAAAATTGACGGCTTGATTAAACAAAGAAATACATGAAACGGGCACCTTCTGCACTTCGTCAAAAATAATAACCGATTTACTTAAATTATGAAGACGTCGGATATTTCTGCTCCCATCTGCATAAAACACATTCAAAAACTGGACCATGGTCGTGAAAATGATTGGAGCATCCCAGTTGTCTTTGGCCAGCTTTAATCTTTGCCTCACATTCATTAAGCCATCCTCATGCTCATCATCTTCGCTATCCTCCTCAATCACATTGGAGTGATGTTCAAGAATACGAGCCTCATCCGCCAGGATTTTGCGCACTTCATCAGAATTTTGTTCAATTATGGTTGTGAATGGAATAACATAGATAATACGTTGTTTGTCGAATAGCTGAGCATGCTTTAATGCATATCTTAAGCTTGCCAGCGTCTTCCCGCCGCCTGTTGGGATCGATAGAGTGTAGATTCCTGACGACTTTTCCGCAAACTGCGCACATTGATCCGACATTTCTCTTCTTAACAAATTGATCGGGGATTGTGCGTCCTCCCGCCCGGCAAACGAATTAATCTTCTCCATCAATCTATCGTAATAGGTATGGAATAAGTCTGCGGCATTTATAGATTCATATGTTGTATTCTCTTCAAAACAACGGGTATTGGTCCGATCCGCATCCACCAGAGCGCTAAATATAAATTTAGTCAGCATCATCAGCGCATGCTCTTGATTTACGGAGCGATTACTTTCAAGATAAGCTCTCAATTCGGCGACCGCCTGATCGATATATGCATCAAATGCTTCTCTGTCCATGACGGATTCATGAAAGCGAGTCTTGGTGTCTTCAAACTCCCTCAAATCCTTATCACTTACGCGCCGCAAATATGGCGATTCAAGGTCCGGACCAATGTAGTCCTGAAGGTAGGAATGATGGGATATGATCGCATTCCCTGCTACCTCCGCTAAAATAACCCGATAAAGGATTTCTTCTTTGCTTGAACTATTTTTTTCGGAATTATGAAGTAAATAAAACAGATATTTCCCCCCAGCGGTAGAGTGGTCCACGCTGCCCTTTTTCGGAGGCTGGTCAGGGTGATTAACAGCCATTAGTATGTAATTCTTAAATTCTTCCGTATACTTCCCCATATCATGCAGCATCCCGGCGAGTCCGGCAATATGGGAAACCCCTAATTTACCGCCAAATGATTCTGCAAGAGCTTGTACGCCTAATAAATGCTCTGCAACGCTCTGTACCTGCTTATCAGACTCACGAATATGCGCAATGTATTCCAAATACGCTCTCCTTTCAATTCATAGGATTATACCTACCTTCTAAAATTAACTAAAACGACCAGTTGCAAAAAAGTATAGCTTACTCAAAAGTTTGAATAAGTTCTAGGCATTTAAACATGTGACTTAATACTTAGAAGGTTAAAAAATATGACTTAAGAATCAGATTTATAGCCCATTATACTATCAAATTCCACTTTTTTCATTCAATTCAAACAAAAAATTTGGAAATAAAGCAAAAAGATTATTGGCATCTAAGGCACAGCAAGCGCAAAAGGCTTCTGAAAGAGAGAACAAGTTCAATCCAGGCTCCTGCGTAAGGAGCGACTGCAGACATCCTTCAGACCGCCGTTGACCTGCTCCTCATTTCAATCCACGCTCATGGATAAGGAGTGACGCTTACAGACAAGATCATGGCAAGCAGCTATAAGATTTCAATCCACGCTCCTGCGGTAAGGAGCGACGTAACATCTTCGACTACTCCAGCGAGCACCGGCATATTTCAATCCACACTCCTGCGTAAGGAGCGACACGCGGCCGAACAATGGCCTCCTCTGGCGTGATCTCATTTCAATCCACGCTCCTGTGTAAGGAGCGACCCCTCAAAATACAAGACGGTACAATTTATTTAGGATTTCAATCCACGCCCCTGCGTAAGGAGCGACGACGGAATCAGCGGCGTACAGGCTGGTCTGGGTATTTCAATCCACGCTCCTGCGTAAGGAGCGACGGAATGTAAGGGAGGGGAATATATATGTCAACTATTTCAATCTATGCTCCTGCGTAAGGAGCGACAGCTGGTCGGTCCTCATCGGTGACCCATAATGCATTTCAATCCACGCTCCTACGTAAGGAGCGACGGAATGTAAGGGAGGGGAATATATATGTCAACTATTTCAATCCATGCTCCTGCGTAAGGAGCGACAGCTGGTCGGTCCTCATCGGTGACCCATAATGCATTTCAATCCACGCTCCTGCGTAAGGAGCGACGGACTTATTAAACGTTCTTGAAGCGGCGTACTTATTTCAATCCACGCTCCTGCGTAAGGAGCGACTGGAATTGACCTCAATACCCAAGGCTCCATTGCTAAATTTCAATCCACGCTCCTGCGTAAGGAGCGACCAATCAAGGCCCGGGTGCATCTGCTCGGGATGATATTTCAATCCACGCTCCTGCGTAAGGAGCGACCCGTGCCGCTGTTAGCTGTCAGCTTGACGCGCTCATATTTCAATCCACGCTCCTGCGTAAGGAGCGACATGCTTCGATGGCTCCCGGCATCATCTTGTTGATATTTCAATCCACGCTCCTGCGTAAGGAGCGACGTCCTAAACAAGGCATGGCACCGTCCGCGCAAAGATTTCAATCCACGCTCCTGCGTAAGGAGCGACACCAGATACACCATTAAAGCCGGGAGACCGAGTATTTCAATCCACGCTCCTGCGTAAGGAGCGACTTGTTTTCCGATCTTTCGAGGATATTCAGACCAATTTCAATCCACGCTCCTGCGTAAGGAGCGACAGCGGTCAATTAAGGCCTTGTAGGATAAGGGATTATCCTTGCAAAAGTGCGAACCTTTCATTTCTTTATTATATTCTTGTAATTATCTCTCGGTAAATAGCTAAAAACCTTTGCCACATCAGCAAGTGCGAATCTCCCAGGAAATTCATGTGAGCTTGGGGTTCGCACCGGAGTCTGAGTATCGTTAGAATACTAGTTAATGACCGATCGGATAATCTAAACTCAGAGACATTCTTATTCAAGAGATAATATAAATCGAAATGGAAGCATATCTGTGTTCATTTCTTCCATAATTCTTGCCATACCATATAAGCGATCATCACCTTGAGCTATAAAAATGGGTATGGTACATTAACAATAGGGCTGAAGAAGTGACCTCACAGGTGCCGACCTATGAGTGGGTCACTTCTTCTTTTTATCCTCTTAATCTTTCTGTTGATCGCTCTCGAAACTAATGAATTGCGGAGGTTCATAACCATGGAACAATCTTTTAAAATTCCAATGCTCTTCATCACCAGCAGCTGCTTATTGTGGTTATCCGCCTCTACCGCTCCCACCGCTTATGCCGGAGAGGCTTCACTAGTGACTGAATTTCCAATATCCGAGAATACCGGTAGTGTCGTCACCGGAACTACCAAAGACATCAAGGGCCAAACAGACTTCAGCGTTAGAATCGTTAAAAATGGAAATGAAAAGGAGAACGAACCCGCTTACTTGGTTACCGGACATGGCTATCGGTTGCTGCCGCTTAGAGCTGTCGCTGAAAGTGTCGGCTTTACCGTGATTTGGAATCAAGGAACCCATTCAGCAAAGGTCAGAAAAGGCGCATCCTGGACAACGGTGCAAAAAGATACAGACTACTACCAGTACAATGATATGGAACCGATCTCGCTTGGCATTGCTCCAGTTATAATTGACGGCTCGCTTTACGTGCTGGAGGACTTTTTTAGCGATGTTCTGAAGCTTTCCGTTGAGTTCGAGCCAGAGGCCGATGCCTTGATCATCAGCCAGAAATAAGTAAAGAGATTAACAGCAATCCGTCATTTTAAATCAATGTCCATCTCTTTGTTCAGCGGAACAGCTCTCCGCTCGCTCACCATCTCGATATCATAGTCATCCTGTTTTGGCGCCATAATGGATATCTCATATTCCTCCTGCCCATCCTTCACTCGAAGCTTTCCTTTCCGGTAGCCTTCCTGTTCCACGTACAGCTTTTGGTACAGCTCATGGTTACGCAATACCTTAGCCTCGTAGGATGGAATGCTGAAGCTTACGCCTTGGCGGTTGTCGGGACTTTGTTTGATTTTTAAATTTAACATGCCGTCCTTGTAATCAGCATCGGTAATGGTCATTTCCTTGCCCTTGAATGAAATGGTTTTGGGCAGTGCTTCGTTCATCGATAAGCTAAAGGAGCCAATCTCCGACACTTCCAGCTCATCGATATGGAGGGTCAGTTTTTTGAGCGCATCATTAAAGTATGGAGAAGAACTAAAGACCAGCCTGATTTTACCGGACTCATATCGTCCCTCCTCTTCATCCAGCGGCAGATAGGTATCCAGCGGATATCTGTTTCCTTGATCGTCAGTGAGATTGATGGTTGGCTCTGCCAGCTGTGTTTCCAGGAGAAACTTATCCATGTTATTCAACTGCAGATCAACGAAGGTATTGATCGGTGTGACTTTGACCTGATCAACGGTGAGCGTCTGAATCTCGGGCACGCCTTCCACGTCAAGGCTCTGATGAACCACAAATGTCCGGTCTTCTTTCCACTGGGACTTATCGAATTTCACGCTGATTTCATGCTTGTCCGGCGAGTCTGTCCCGTTCTGTTCATAAAGGGCGAATTTCAATTCCGACGGGTTCTTCCTCAGAAATGCATCCACCTCCTGCGGTGTGACTGCGATCTCCGAGGTGTCCACCAGAATCGGCTCCTTTGTGTCTTCGTCGAAAATCACGTCCTGTGCCCCTCCCCCTTTCCCCGGAAAATCGAGGCTTACCGCATGGAAGCTCGCCCACGGATCGACATAGCTCCCGTCAGAATCGGTAATCAGATGATTTTTAATTTTATCCGAGCGGACAAAAGTCTTATAAATCAGTTTGTCGCTTGTCAGATACACATCCCCTATGCTCACCGTTGCGTCTCCAATTTGGTACACTTCGGGCTCAGAAGGTTGATAGTTATGCAGCTGCGCATTCTGCACGCCGTCGCTGTCGCGCTTGGAGCTGAGCCACTCGGAAGCGGCAGCAAATCCGGGAATATTGTTCATCACGCTCGCAAAAGCCGGGGACACCTGGGCGGTAAGCAGACTGATTGCAACGGCGGCAGTACAGCCGGCTGCAAGACCTGTATAAAGCATGCTTCTCCGCGGACGTCTTCTTTTTATCGATGTGCCCGCTGCATGCACAGTAATGTTTTGGGCAAAAGTATGGAGCGATTGCGGCGCCTCGAATTGATTCAAAGTATGCTGAAGCTCTTCCATAGGGGCATTCTCTTCAGTGGTATGTTTACACATTAAAGCTCACCTGCTTTGGGTCTAATTTTTGATTCAGTTTGAGCAGCTTTGTTCTGGCGGTGTGAAGTCTTGATTTTACCGTGCCCGCCTTGACACCAAGCACTTCAGAAATTTCCTCAATGGACATTTCCTGATAATAATAAAGCACAATAACCGTACGGTGGCGGATGTCCAGCGACATCACCTGGCTCAGCAGCCGGGTGTTTTCTTCTTTTCGCAGCAGGGATTCCATCGGCAGTTCCTGTCCATCCGCAGGCTCCGCCCCCTCCAGATCGCCCGTCCGTTGTACCTGCTTGGCGCGAGCCCGGGCCAGATCCATTGCCCGCATTGCAACCAGCTGTCGAAACCAGCTGCCGAAGCTGCGAATCTCTTTCCCGTTCATAATGGCCTGATAGGCTTCAATCATGCCATTTTGCACGGCATCCTCCGCCAAGTGGGTTGAATACAGAATAGCGACCGAAGTGCTGTATACCCGATTAAGATGGGGTTTTACGAGCTCATAAAAAGCATTCCTGTCCCCGTTCAGGCACTGCTGCATCCAATGCTGTTCGTCATGCATCTGTGATCACTTCCTAAGTTTTGGTCTATATAAAAGGCGAAATGGAAGCTGATTCGGTTCATTTTTTGCAAAAATAGAAAAAGGACGGTCCGCCAACCGTCCCAGCACAACTGCCTGGAAGGGTTTACTCCTCCAAGCAAATTTATCGTGGTACAAGAAAACTTCCCACTCAAGGTGTCTTGAAAATACTCAGCGATTGCAACAAACCTATGATTTTATTTTTTCTCGCCTACAGGAATAGATACTACCTTGTCATAGGTTTTAATGTAATGGAATCCGTCCAGCAGCAGGTATTCCGGCTTCTCCTTTGTGTTAAAAGAATACGTATTCTCCCACAGAATGTTGCCGTTCTTCAGATCCCACGGACGTGATGCAGAAATGGATGATACAGGGACAACGCTATCGCCCGCTTGAACAGATAAATTTTCCGTGTCCAGGATAGTAAATTGTTTTCTGGCGATCACGATATCATAGCCTGTGTCGGTTTTGGTGACGCTTCGGATCCATAGCTTTTCATTGCCGATTTTAATGGATTGATCTGATGGTGCGGCCAAGGAGATAGCTTTGTCTACTTTCTGATATCCAGGGAAATCTTGGAGTACAAGTTCAACGGTTTCCACCTTGTCTGTCGGAAGCACATCAAAATCAAGCTCAAATCCCGGGATGCTTTCTTCCGTGAAACGATCCCCCCGCATTCCCCATGATTTTACCTCTGTTCCATTCACATAAAGCTTTGTTGTGCCTGAAAATCTTGGGTATCCCTCGTAATCCATTTCATAATGTCCCTTCACGATGGTTGAGGTTGGTGAAGCCGTAATGGAGTCATAATAGACGGTTCCTTGATCGACAGAAACGGATTTCGAAATGTCCTCTTTAAGCAGACTCTTCATCGCTCTATTCGCTTCAAAATTGAAGGAGATGGGATATAATGCCCGTTCCCCATTATCCAGCCACTCGCTGAATGTAACGGTTAATGTTCTGGAGAATGGACTAACCGGGTCGAATTTATATACTCCCTCAAAATGGGTCTCATCTTTGCTATGATTGCCGCTGCCTTCTTTCGGGGATGAGTCCGTCAAAAAACCTTGTATTTTATTTACGCCATAACGGAATGAACCATTGTTATCAAAGATGGAACCTGCCGGTCGGTCAATCGTGTAATACATGAGCAATCCGTTATCGTCTGCAATGACACCGTTAATGGTAATGACCGTGCCGTCATCAAGCGTTTTGCTTTGGTTGACGATTTGCCCGTATCCTTGCTCTGCCAGTTCGGCAAAGTTTAGAGAGCTCAGCTCAGCCGTATTAAATAACTTACCTCCATAATAAGCAAATGCAGGATATTGATAAGTTCCGACGATCAGCAGGAGTGCTGCGGCTGACGATGCAATCCAGGTCACTGCTCTATTTTGGTTTCTTCGCTTAACAGGAACATTTTCAAGCGCATTTCGAAGTCTGCCCTCAAGATCTGACGGTGCCTTTACGGTACGCATCATCTGTTTGTGCTCCTGTAATTTCTCCTCGATCGTTTTCATAACGATCACCTCCGATCATGGCTTTCAGTTTTTGTATGCCTTTTGAGATTCTTGATTTGATGGTGCCAACTGGTGCACCGGTCATGTCCGCAATCGTCTGATACGCCAGATCATGTACGAAGCGAAGTTCGATGGCTTCCCGCTGCGGATCATTCAGATGGGAGAGCAGCACCTGCATATCCATCTCGGATTCCGTATGGAGATATGGATTATCGTCTGTCAGTGCAGCAAGTGCTGGTTCCCGGTCATGTTCCAGCAGAAGTAATTGTTCCTTTTTGCGGAGCATGGTTTTGCAACGATTGACGAGAATGGTTTTGCTCCAGCTGTAAAAGGCTTCGCCTTTTCGCAATTGATCCAGCTTTTCATAAACCGTAACAATCATGTCCTCCATGGCATCCATGGCGTCATGTTCATTTTTCATGTAGCTGTAGGCAAGACGATAATAAGCGTCCTTATCAGCTAGAATTAGTTGTAATAAAGCATCCTTGTTGCCTTTTTGGGCTTGTTTAACAAGACGGCTTACATTCAAGCTCCCACCCCTTTTCATAGATAAGAGATCGCAGAGGTTATTAAAGTTCATTATGTACACAAAAATTTCCGCAACCAAGTCAAAATAGAAATTATCCATCACTTGTGGATTGCGGAGATCTCCTGTTTACAAGCTCAATAAAACGTCATGGTCTTGAGGTATAGAAACTGTTATGGTATTCTAAAAATAGAAATAAGGACCGATGGCCGTCGGTCCCCAGCACAACAGCTTTGAGTGGGTTAGCCCTCCAGGATTTAGAAGTACGTCTGAAAAGTGACCCTCACAGGTGCCAACCTTAGAGTGGGGTCACTTTCGTTTATCGATGTAAGTGAGTAACGCTAGCAGGAATATCCCGAAGGTTAAAACTTCACCAAACGAAATGTTCATTCGCACCACCTCCTTTCGGAGGATGCGCCCACTCAAGGTGTGTTGTACATCTATCATTATAGCATTTAGGATCGTAAAAACGTCATAATTTTTCTGATTTTAACAACGTAAAAACTGCAAACACGACAGCTCGCACCAAGACTAGAGCACTGTTAGAATACTATTCTTACAAAAAAAAGCCTGCCGCTTCACTAGGAGCGACAGACTTTTTTCATTTCTATCAGCACTACGAGTTGGCTTGCGCCGCCCTCATGGCAGCTGTCTCTTCCTCGTTAGGCCCGTATACGCCCGGTGCCGCCAATCCCGCCTGACGCATCAGAATAGTGAGTTGACCGCGATGGTGAATCTGATGACGAACGAGCTGATTCAAGACATCAGCGACAGTCATATCATATACCCCGAACACCTTGATCATCTCAGGTAATTTTTCGTCTTTATCCGCCCAATTTGCACTCAATTCTGCAACTGCGGCCTCGCAGACGCGGCGGTACGCTTGTGCGATCGCTGATGCGGAGCCTTGCTCAGGGGTTGGAATCTCCTGCTGAAGCCCGATCTGAACCAGAAAAAAGGGCACGCTCTGCACAATGTGCCACGCAATCTCACCAATCGTACGCGGCTGCGCGTCCGACACCGCCTGGTTCAGTGAAGCGTCCGTCAGCTTGTCCAGCACTTGCAGTGTTAGCTCGGCTTCCTGCTTCCAATCGTTCAGAAATCCGTTGATGGTCGTATACATTCTTCATACTCTCCTCTAATTGTGAGATATTCAATACACTTAACTTCCCTATTCCATATAACCTTTAGATAGGCTTGCCTTTTTATTATAACGGGATCAGAAAGATGTTTTCAAAAAGCCGTTTCATCCTGTTTGATGAATTAATTTATAAGGACGGTCCGCCAACCGCCCCCAGTACAACAACTTGAGTGGGTTCACCCCTCCAAGCAAGATTTTATCGTGGAAGAAGTGACCTCACAGGCGGAAACCTATTATATAAAAAAACAAAAAAACTGCACAAACAAATAATTAGCAAGGACCTTTCTAATCGGTAAAGGTCCTTTTTTTTCGTAACTATATCATTCTGTTCTTTTCTAACAAAACAAATATTGCCCACAGTTCTGCAAAAGAGGTTTTTGACAAACTTTGCCGAAATCCTAACTCCCGTTAATATTGCTGATAGTGCCGTGACTAACGATTCCACCAGCAATAGTTCAGAGACTTGGGTAGCCATTATTGGTATTCTATGCTGGATTTCAATAAGCCTATCATTACCAGTAAGCATCCTGGTCGGGTTTATCGGCAGAAATGAAATAATAAACGGCTGCATGAACTGCGGCTTCAAGTGGGCCCCTGCCAAGAAAAAATAAAAACCTAAGGGACCTTCCCTGCAGTGAAGGTCCTTTTTCAGCATAGCCAAATATTCAATTCACCCATACAGAATAGAACCTCTCCATACCTTTTTTTATTTTTTACCGCCGCAATCCCTGCTTGTCCCAGACTAAGCTTATCGTTCTGCTTATCGCGTTACCGTGCTCCAATATTCGTACCTGCGGGAGTCCCCGCGCCGATCAGGTCGCTGCCTGAAGCCAGCTTCAGGAAATTGCCGAGACTAAATGAGCCATTGCTGTTGCGTGTGATTTGCTGCGGGTCCATGCTTACAAAATCGGCGGCGCTGGCGGTCAGTCCCTTGGCGTTTGTGCTTTTTTTGTTTTTCCACCACACATTGGAGCCGTCCGTATCCGTTCCGCTGGTCTTGTCGCTGGCTCCGCCATCGAATGACAGATTGTTGGTGAAGATATGGGTGCCCTTATCGAAGGCAAAGTTGCTTTCCCCGTTGTCCCAGGAGGTGTTGTTCGTCATGGTGATGCTGCCCGGATTGCTGTTATAAGTAAAACCATGCTTCTTGTTCTGGAAAGCGATGCTGTTCTTCACGATGTGGTTGACTGCGATCTTGTCCCCGCCCAGCTTGAAGCCATTGCCGTCACTATCCGTGGTGGAAGTACCGTCCGAGGTTTGTCCATTATGATGGGCTACACTGTTCAGGATGGTGACTTGTCCGATGGCTCCGGTCTCTGATTTGGTATACAAATCCCAGCCATCGTCCACATTGTACGCAGCTACACAGCCGTTGAACACATTGCCAGGACCTACGGTCAGCTTCGCTGCGAATCCGTCCGCGTCTTCACCGTTATCCGGATCATAGTTATCATGGGAATAGGAGTTAATAATCTCGTTGTACTTCGGCCATTCATCAAAACCCGCCGTGGATGCATAACGTCCAAGCTGCAGACCGGTATCACGGTTGTGATGGGTTTCCACGTTCTCAATCCGGTTGTAGTTACCCGCGATATAGATGCCATTGTCCCCAGCGTTTTTCACTTCAATACCATTTACATACCAGTAGCTACCAAATAACTGCAACCCTCTGTTAGCTGAATTAAATTCTTGAGCGGAGAAATCAAAGACCGGCTTCTCACCGTTGTAGGCCACGAGGTTTTTACGTGAGCTGCTCGTTCCACTGTTATCCCGTCCAATTGTCACAGTAGATGAATAAGCATAATTTCCCCCTCGAAGATAAATCGTGTTTCCGGGCTGGACAAGTGTGAGCGCGTTTTCCAGGGTAGTAGGGCTGGCAAGTGTGCCGGGATTGGATGCTTTTCCATTAGGCGCGACATATAGATCACCTGCTGCCAGCGTTCCGGCTAAGACTTCCTGGTAGGTATCATTTGCCACGGAAGCTTCTTCGGCAGTAGAGACAGGTGCCAGGAGATAAGCGGATAAACCCAAAGACAGAACAGCCACAAACGCAGACTTGCCAAAGCCAAACGTCTTTACATTACTCATTCGCTATTCCTCCTACTAATTTAGATGATTGATAAAACAAGCAAAAAAAGATGGTTTCTAAAAAAACTGCCCCTAGTGCCTCCTCTCCCATAAATTTTTAAATACCGTAGGCTTTTACCAGGATGTAACATCATTCTAACCAATGTTAACGTTTTCATCAAGGGTTTTTTCCAGATTTTAATCATTTTTATGATCAAAATTACATATCTAACCTCCGCTTTACATTTCCTCTATGAATAAATCTACCTTCTAAGCAGATATAAAGATTCAGAGATTCAATTAACAGCACCTGAAAAAAAGAGACCTGCTTCTCCAGAGAAGCGGCCTCCACATCCTTTTACAGCACAATATCTCCCGGCCCGTTAATCACCCGCTGCACCGCGGCCTCCTGCCCATGCAGAGGATCTTGCTGCTTCAGCTCCCCGAAGCCCAGTCCGGTCAACTCTTCGATCTGCTGGATCGGGACTTGATACGTTTTGTATTCGCCGAAGGCAAACTCCAGATCGTCGATGAAGCTTTTTTGGCTGAGCAGATAGGCGGTGGCGGACAGCTTGCCGTCCGTCTTCACCATCACGGCCACTTTCCAGAATTCCGCGGGAATCCGTACTCCACGGTACTCAATGTCATCCTCCCGGAACACCGGTCCGGTAAATACACTCACCTTGAGATTATGCTCGTCTGTATTCCGCAGGATGTAATCCTCCAGACCAAGCCAGATCTGCTGGTTCAGCTTCTTATGCTGCGGGGCGGCATTGGTAAAATGGAAGGTATCCTCATTCGCCTCGGCAGCACGTTCACCCCAGACCGGATCACGTCTGCGCACCAGATGTCCGCGGTCAATGTCCGGATGCTCGTATACGGGAGGCCCGCACTGATATTTCCGGTCCATTCGGGGATCGAACAGCCAGCGGTCGCTGCGGCCGATGTCCCTCAGCTGGCTGCCATCGATATTAACAGCTGTATAAAACGCAAGCTGCCGCGATTTGTTCATTACGACCGAAAAATGGGTATAGTTCAGAATATGCCCACCGTTTATCAGTGGAGCGATGTCCTCCTCAAGATCGCTGCGCAGGGCTGGATGCGGCACCTTGTAATTCGAACCCAGAAACTCGGGATCATAACCTGTGGAATGCTCATACCATTCTAGTCCTAGCTCTTCAACCGTCTCGGCAGCCTGCCCGGATATGTCCAAATGGTGTATGACCTGATCCACAAGCCGCCGCTGCTCCGCATTTAACTCCGCTCTCTTTTGCCCAATCCTCTGCAAAATGCTGCTAATGCGCACACCTTCATTCGCAATGAACACGGAGCTGTCATTCGGATCTGGCACACCCGCATGGTGCAGGGCGGCCACTATCCATTGGTCATTAAAAACAGGCGATCCGGACGATCCGGCCTGCGTATCCGTGGAGTAATGGATAAAATGCTCCAGCATGTCGGTCACGCGGTTTTCACGGATAGCTACCATTTTCGGCGCCCCCTGCGGATGCTGGATGATGGATACATATTCGCCCTCCAGGATTTTACCGGGCTCACTGTACAGCTTTAAATAACCGAAACCGTTTAGCGGCGTTCCGTCTGACGCTTCCTCATCCACTGCAACCAAGGTGAAATCCAGCTCCGGATCGGTCAGAAACAGCCGCTTAGGGGCAAAATTGAAGCTTTTCATCTGCCGCTGCTTGAAATGCAAATCCAGCTCATAGTTGAACTGTGCCACACTGTACAGCGCATCATCCTCATGGGACAGTACGTGGTTATTGGTAAGCAGCAGCGATGGAGACACCAGGAAGCCTGTGCCGTAACCTGCCACTCTGCCGATATGATCCCTGACCTCAATCCTGCAAACGGATTTGGCCGCCTGCAGGCCTGCCTCAAGGTAAGACACGGGGAACAGGTCGTCATTTCCGATGACCCGCTCCAGCCCTAGTCCGTCCCGCGGATCAATGGTGGCCTCCCGGACAGCGATCCTGTCCGGTGAGGCAGCCTCCACGGGGTTGCCCGCCTGCATACGCATGGCGGCCTTCTTCCGCTCTCCGCTTCTGGCCTCGTACCTATCGAAGGCGGCCTGCTGCTGCTGCTCATATGTACTTTCCTGAAGCAGCCATGGTTTCGGCATACTCGCTCCTCCTATCTTTTTATGTGTAAAAAATGCCACCCTGTTAATGATATGTATGAAAATTCGTTTTATAATCCGGGCACCTGAACATGAGGGTGGCAAAAAAGGCATGTGTATTTGATTTACACATACCTTTTTTCAATAAAATTGAAACAACTTTGCTGTTTTTTGCTATCTTCCCATCCGCGCCGGGGTCCTGAAGAGTTTTATGCTGATCGTTCTGATATTTACTCACTTCTAATCCATCTGTCGACCTGCTCTGCCACCTTGGGATGGTTCAGGTAGCCGAAAAAGTTATGCGCGTTGAATTTTCCGCATTGATCCTTCCAAAACGTATAGATCGGAGGTAAATCGTCAATGGCGCCCACCAGCTTTTCATGAAGCATCTTACGGAAATCATCCCGCACCGTTTGATCGTGGGATATATAATCATCTACGGCACTGATGTTAATCCAATGCTCAATATTTTTCGGATATCGGCCGTCATCAGGCTCGTCCGAATCATAAAGTCCCTCTTTAACGGCAGGTTCACCCAGCGGATTTCCCAGAGTGAGCCAAACCTTTATCTTTTTGTTCCATAGCTCCTTGTATTCACTCATACGTGAGAACTTCCATAAGACATCATAAGACACCATGCAGCCCATGCTGTGAGAGAGCAGCATAACATCTTCATCGCATCTTAGAGCTTTGGCGAGAGGACACTGCAGACGTTCACGGATTTCCGAACCCACTACCCTGCTGTCTAAGTAGGAACCGAGATCAGGCAAAAAACGTTTGATGGCTCTATTGCTCATTCCGAATATTGATAAAACAGGACTGAACATGCTTGCCGCGTTATCCTTCAGACGCTCACCCATCTGATCGGCGACCAGTTTGTCGTAATCTTCACTCGTATGCTCCGCAGTAGGCCTTTGTATCAGCGTTTCGAGATCTTTATCGTAATAACCGCGCCTTACATACCACTGTCCGTTTTCTTCTTCCATGATATACTTGAGCCTGCAATGACGCTGAACCAGCAGCCTGTTGTTGATATCCCCATAGTAGACAAATGAAAGTTTTATACTGTTATTTCTGATCTTGTCCGCCGATTCCTCATTCACCCTTTGAAGTCCAGCTATCAGCGCCTTCTCCACCAGAGCTTTCATTTCCTCACAGCGGGGCTTCTTATCTCTTCCGTGAATGATGACCAGGTGCTTGCAAGCCATACTCAAACTCCTTCTTTCTGTCAGTTGGTTCATGGTTACACTACGAATTAAAGTTTGTTCTCAATTTACGAAATTATTCCAACTGAACTGACCTGCAACAAGGCAAGACGGTGAAGCGATACAGCTGACCCGGACTGTCCCCCATGTAATATTTGAAAAAAAAGAGCGAAGATGCCTGGACATCCCCGCTCCTGAAAGCAGCCGCTTATCAGCACTGCTTGAAAGATTGCTTCATTATTGCTCTGCTATTTATTCACCGTTTGGCACGGCGTTTTTCCTTGGTTTCCCGCGAAGTGTACCTCTTCATGTCCACATACCTTGGCAAGAGATCCCTCAGCCCGGTCTCCAGTTCCCTTTCCTCCTGGAAAAATGCCCGGACACGCCCTTCGCCGGTTCCCTCGCGTTCCGCTTCCCCAGTCTCCAGATGGCTGTCCGTCATGACGTCACTTTCCCGGTCATCTCCGGGCTCTCCCACCTTCCAATGCTGTCCTGGTGCCATACCGGTCCGGTCCTTTTCCATAGACACGCATCCTTTCCCTGTGGTTTAGGTCCCGTTTCCGCCACTTACATTGCTGGAAATAAACGGTTTAGCTTATTATAGTACGATGGACAGCAGGAAGCCAGAGCCAGTCTTCTATTTTGTATAGAAAAAACAGTAGAACAAGAAAAGCGCAGCGGGCTGCCCCGTCTGCGCTTCAAGCTTGGATCGGTATTCCAAATTAAGCGTTGTTCACTTGAATCGGCTCTACCTTTTTCAGCAGGAACAGGTAGTTCAGGATCGCAATGACGATCAATGCTGCGGAGAAGAGCAGTGCCGGTACAAAGGAGCCCGTGCTGGCTACGATGAAACCGGTAATGATCGGACCAACGACACCGCCCATGTTGGAGACGGAGTTTTGCATCCCCGCTACAACAGAGGTCATGTTCTTCGGAGCCACATCGCCCGGAAGCGCCCATACCTGGGACGCAGCCACCGTCGTACCGGACTTGGCGATACACAGCAGCACTACGGCGAGAACAGCAGACTCGGCAAATGCGGCAAACCCGATGCAGGCGGCCATCAGGAGGCCAATGACCAGAAAGAGCTTACGTGTTGCGGTCAGTGACAGCTTGCCGCTGGAATAAATACGGTCGGATAACCAGCCGGCGGCCACCTCGACCACCATCGCACACAACAGCGGCAGTGAAGCCATAATTCCCATTTCGATCAGGTTCATGCCCCGTTCCTTAACCAGATACGTAGGAAGCCATGTGATGAAGAAATAAGAGTTATAGTTGATCATGAAGAACCCGATACACATTGCCCAAATATTTCTGTGCTTCAGCAATTGATACCATCTCATTGGCTGCTTGCTGTCAGTGCCTTCTTTCTTGGTCTGGCCCTCACGGATGTGCAGCAGCTCCGCTTCATTGACTCCCTTGTGCTGCTCCGGAGTTTCCTTGAAATAGAGCAGCCAGATGATGCCCCAGATCACACCGAGCACACCGATAATGACAAAAGTCATTTTCCAGCCGTACATGGCGATCAGCCAGACGATCAGCGGCATGGCAATGGCCCCGCCAAACTTGGAACCGCTGTCAAAAATACCGGATACGGTCGCTCTTTCCTTATCCGGGAACCATTTGGACGCTATTCCCGCATTGCTCGGATAAGCCGCCGCTTCCCCGACGCCCAGGGCGACCCGGAAGCCGAGCAGTGACTTGAAGCCTGTTGCAAGTCCGGTTACCGCCGTAGCCAGCGACCACCAGATGACGGCGAAGCCGAGGGTTTTCTTCTGGCCGAAACGGTCGGCAAACCAGCCGGCCGGAATCTGCAGCAGCGCATAAGACCAAAAGAAGCCGGACAGGATAATGCCCATTTGCGCTTCGCTTAACGAGAATTCATCCGTCAAAAACGGAGCGGCAGCCGAAAGCACCGTGCGGTCAATATAGTTAATCGCGATAGCCGCCCACATCAGAAAGGCAATTACCCAGCGGACTTTTGACTTTTTGCGGACAGGTTTGGACTCTGTGGCGGTTGTCAGTTCATTAGCTTGCATGTTGTCTAACCTCCCTGTTCCCAAGTCGGGATACAATGTTGAAATATAATTACAACCCGTTTACCACATACTGTGGTGCCTTCTCATGGACGACTACGTCCACAATATTGCGGACACAGGTCATACCGAGCATGTTCACCGCACCATCCGTATACCCTGCGATATGCGGGGCAGCGATAAAGTTCGGCAGCTCAAACAGCGTATGCTCGGTCAGCGGCTCCTGCTCGAATACGTCCAGTGCGGCACCTGCGATTTTTTTCTCTTTCAACGCCTGATGAAGCGCCTCCTCATTGACGATACCGCCTCTGGATGCGTTCACCAGAAAGGCGCTTTCTTTCATCAGAGAGAATTGGTCCGCTCCAATTAAATTCCGTGTCTGCTCGATCAGCGGCATATGCAGTGTAATGAAGTCGCTTTCACGAAGCAGTTCTTCCAGCCCCACCAGACGGACATTCCACTGTTCGGCAAACTTGTGGTCAGGATACGGATCGTACGCAAGCAGGCTCATATCAAATCCGCTGGCTCTGCGCGCCACCTCTTTCCCGATGCTGCCCAGTCCGATGACGCCAAGCGTCTTGCCATAAACGTCCGTACCGAAAATTTTCGGCCACTCGCCCGCCTTGGTGCCCTTATCAGCAGCCGGAATCTGCCTTGCAAGCGCCAGCATCAGCCCGAAAGCAAAATCTGCAACTGCATGTTTATTCGCGTTCGGAACGTTGGTCACCCAAACCCTGCGCTCCTTGGCCGCTTCCAGCTCAATGTTGTCGACACCTACGCCATGCTTGCATACAATTTTCAGGCTCGGAATCCGGTCAAGCACATTCCCGTTAATGGTATTAAAAGCTACGATGGCCGCGGCTGCTCCCTGAGCCTCCCTGATAAAATCCTCTTCCCCGATATCAGCAGGCAGATGAACCAGTTCAAGGCCATGCTGCTCCAGATATCGGAACGGTTCATCCGAATATTTGCCGAACGACGGTGATGTGGAAACTACTTTCATGCCTGACTTACCTCCTTCTTATGACGGGCCATGAGATCCGTAAAAACCCATAGCCCGCACCAGCAACACTGTGTTTCATCCTATAAGCTCTTGTGCGCAATGTATCCCTGTGTCAGCTTATAGTCTCTAACGGCCATATAACTTTTCTCTCGGCCTATACACTCTTTGGCGCCAGCTCCGCAGCGGAACGTATGGCGGCCAGCAGACTCGCTTCATCCGCCTTGTTCTGTCCGGCAATATCGAACGCTGTTCCATGGTCTACCGAGGTGCGGATTACGCCGCTTTTCAGGCCGACCGTAATGTTCACGCCTTCCTCCAGGCCCAGCACCTTGATCGGAATATGTCCCTGGTCATGGTAACAGGCCACCACAATATCGAAATCGCCGCGTACGGCCCGGAAAAACACCGTATCTCCCGGCAGCGGACCTTCCACATTAATACCTTCCGCCCGCGCTTTTTCGATACCCGGTACAAGCTGCTTTTCCTCTTCGCCGTTGCCGAACAGCCCCTTCTCGCCCGCATGAGGGTTAATGCCGCAGACAGCGATGCGCGGGTTCTCGTATCCGGCACGCTTGAGCGTTTCGTGAGCCAGCGTAATTACCTTATAAGTCCGTTCAGGCGTGATGGACTGAATGGCTTCAATCAATCCCTGATGCGTCGTCAGATGAATGACCTTCAGCTTGGGCGAAGACAGCATCATGGAATAGTCCTCTGTTCCGGTCAAATCCGCCAAAATCTCCGTATGCCCGGGATAACGGTGGCCGCCCATATGCAGGGCCTCTTTGTTCAGCGGAGCTGTACAGATCGCCTGAATTTCCCCGTCCTTGGCCAGCTCGACCGACCGCTTCAGAAACTGGAACGCTGCATCTCCAGCAGCCGCCGAAAGCTGGCCGAAGGGCAGATCCTCCGGCAGCAGGTTCAGATCCAGACAATCCATCGTTCCGGGTTCGAACCGGCTCTCCTGGATGGAATGCACGGGGTTCAGCACCAGATCAGAGCCTGTCACACTCAGGGCCCTTTTCATGATTTTGGCGTCCCCGAACACAACCGGCCGACATTGCTCATACACTTCCCGATGTCCTAACGCCTTTACGATAATCTCCGGTCCGACGCCCGCCGCGTCGCCCATCGTAATCCCGATAATTGGTTTCATAATGACCCTCCTTGCAGTTTCAGCACCGCTTTCTCCATTACAGCTTCCGAGCCGAAGTTGCCCGCCTTGGTCACTGCGAAAATATCTTGTTCTCCGGAAAGCTTGCCGAGCGGTATGCCGTTCTCCACCTCCGACAGCAGCCGGAATTCATGCAGGTTCAGCCTTTGGAACACCTGATGCGCCGTGTCGCCTCCAGTCAGGAACAGATGCTGCAAGCTGTGCCTGCGCACTAGCTCTGCGGCACATTTCCCCAGCGCCTTCGATATCCGGTTGCTGATCTCCACTGCGTTGTAGCCGAACCTCTGCCCGGCTTTTCTCGTTTCCTCCACTTTATCCGATGAAAATAACACCACATGCCTATTCTGGCTCAAGGCGTCATCCGCCAGCCGCCGCAGCCTCTCCATTTCGGTCTCCATGGCTGCTTCGCCGCTAATCACCTGTACTGCGTCCATTTCGATGCCCGTCACCCCGGTCACCTGCAGTACCCGCTCCAGCTGCCTGCGGCCGGCCGGGCTTACGCTTCCGACCACCAGCAGAACAGGCTTTTCCGTTCTTGGCAGAGCCTCTTCGGTGTGCACGCGAGACAAGCCGTAGGCCTGGGGCAGATGCCGGATCAACCCGGATGAGCCAGCCCAAATCACCGAATAAGGCAGCGGCGCGATAAGCTTCACGATCGCCTCCATATGGTCTTCCGTTTCGGAATCTGCAACGATATAGGCAATCTGCTGTTCCTTGAACGCCGCCATGCGGGCCGCGATATGCTCCGCTCCCTGCTCCAGATCGGCCCTGGACAGATGCCCGACCTTCCGCTGTGCCTGATCGCCGATCAGCTTGACCAGCCGCGATTCCTTCACCGGCGTCTTGGGATCATGAGCAGCTTCCGTCTCATGCAGTTTGATGCCGTTCACATAATGAATCCCGTCGATCACCTGCCGCCCGTTCTCTATATAAGCCGGAGCAATGATGACAAAATCCGGCGCAAACATGTCATACACCGCGTTGATCTCCTGCCCGACGTTGCCGCGCATGGTGGAATCCATCTTATTGTACAGCACGTCAAAGGGCTCATTGCGGATTTGCCGGCATGCTTCCTGAACCGTCCGGTAGGCTTCTTCCCCGGACAGGGACCTGCTGTCCGTATTCAGGATCACCGCTTCGTTCGGAAGCGGGTGCGGCTCCCGCCGTCCCAGGACGACCGACACCTGCAGGCCGTAATGGACGAGCTGTCCCCCGCAATCGCTGGCGCCTGTCAGATCGTCGGCAATGACTGCTATTCTCATGCCTTCACCTTCAGGAGCTTTGCGGGAGCAGCTTGCGGTAGAGCACTTTCATGTCTTCCACGCTGACCGGCTTCGGATTATTGTTCAGCAGCCGGGTAACCTTCGCGGCGGAGAGGGACAGCTCCTCGACATCTTCCTCGGATACGCCGTACTGCTGCAGATTTTGCGGGATGTTCAGCTCCTGTGTCCACTCGGCAATACGCCGGATGACAGCCTCCGCGGCTTTCTGCTCGGACAGCCCTTTCACATCCAGGCCCATCGCTGCGCCAGCAAGCTTCAGACGGGGAGCAGCCGCGTCCATATTGAATTCCATCACATGCGGCAGCAGCATGGAATTCGCCACCCCGTGCGCAATTTTGAATTTGCCGCCAAGCGGATAGGCCAGGGCATGCACCGCAGCCGTTCCGGCACTGGTCAGCGCCATGCCGCCGTACATCGAGCCAAGCAGCATGTTCTCTCTTGCTTCGACGGATGAGCCGTTATGATACGCTTCAAGAATGCTGGAGGATATCAGGCGGATCGATTCAAGCGCAAACATGTCGCTGATCGGATTCGCCTTGTTCGAAATAAAGGATTCAAGCGAATGTGTAAAAGCATCCATACCCGTGGCGGCGGTTACCGCCTGCGGCAGACCGAGCGTCACCATCGGATCAAGGATGACAAGCTGCGGCAGCAGATGAGGGCTGACCACTCCGATCTTCAGCTCTTCTTCCGGAATCGTAACAATCGCATTTGGTGTCACCTCGGCCCCGGTTCCCGATGTCGTAGGGATAAGCACCGTTGGAATGCCCGCTTGCTTGATCAGGTTTGTGCCCAGGAAGCTGCGAATGAAGCCTCCGTTCGAGCCCAGCACGGACAGTATTTTGGCCGCGTCCAGCACGCTGCCGCCGCCGATGCCGATAATGACATCCACGCTTGCGTCCGCTGCACCCAATGTTTTTCGATATACCTCTTCAATGTTTTCCAGCGTCGGCTCAGGTAAGATATCCAGCGTTACCTGCGCCTGAATTCCCTTCTCCGCGAGCTGTTTCAGTAAGCCGTCCAGGATGCCGGATCTTTGGGTAAACGGCTGCGCCACAACCAGGGCGCTGCGGATTCCGGCAGCCACCGTGTCCAAATGCTCGCCTAAAGTGTGAAGGCTGTCTCTGCCGGCAATGATTTTGCCCGCGGTCTGAAACTGATACAATGCCTGCATCGTTAACTCTCCTTCCCGTATCTCATCTATCTCTAAGGTCTATCTCTAATATTTGTCTTAGTTACCGTTGCCGGCTTTACTTCCCGGTCAGCTTGTAGCTGTTCACCATCTCCTGCACAATCGTCAGAGCCTCTCCGGACAGCTCGCTGACCGGCAGCTTCGGCGGGCCGACAGGAATGCCGGACAATTCCACCGCTTTTTTCAATACGGACGGCAGAGTGCCGTGCTTGAACGTATCGCGCAGCGGATTCAGCAGGTCCTGCGCCTTCTGCGCTGCTTCAAGGTCGCCCTTGAGCCAGTTTTGGTAAATGGACACGACGACCTCTGGCAACATGTTGGCCGTAGCCGCTACCGCCCCGCTTCCTCCAGCATTCAACGTCTGCAGGATCAGGGAATCGGTGCCTGCCAGCACGGAGAAATCTTCGTCCTTCGTTGCCTGAATATACTGCTGGATATTTTCAAACTTGCCGCTGCTGTCTTTAATGGCGACAATGTTGGGGATTTGGGCCAGCCGTGCCACCGTATCCGCTTCCAAATGAACACCCGTGCGTGAAGGAATGTTATACAGAAGCACCGGCAGCGAAGTGGATTCGGCAATTTTGGCAAAATGAACGTATAATTCCTCCTGTGAAGGAGCGATAAAAAACGGTGTAATGACGGACAAGGCATCTGCGCCAAGCTCCTCCATTTTCTTCGAAAGACCGATGACGTCCGCAGTTGCGTTTCCTCCGCTGCCCATGATGACAGGAACTGCGCCGTTCGTCTCGTCCACGACAATTTGAGCCAGCTTCAGCTTCTCCTTCTCATCCAGCAAATGAAACTCCCCGTTCGTTCCGAGGGCAAACACACCGTTAACACCCGCATCGATCATCCGTCGTGTGAGCTGGCGGGTTACCTGCTCATTCACTTGCTGCTCTTTCGTCAAAGGGGTCAGCATCGCGGGAATAATGCCTTTGAATTTCATGGTTAAGCCTCCTATATTCAAATGGACCTGTTTCAGAATTGAACTGTTTTTATTTACAAGCGCTTTCAAATGTGATTATAGTCCTATCTGTTCAATTTAACAACATATTTTGATAAATTGTTCAAATTAAAAACAACATGTTTCATTATGAAACATGTTGTCTTGATTAGCTAGTTACTTTATTTTCCTCCACAGCGTGGTGCGGCTGATGCCCAGCCGTTCGGCGGTATTCACCTCGTTCATGCCTTCCTCCAGCCTGCTGTATAATCCGCTGCTCTCTCGCCTCATCTCTAAGCCCTGCGTCCCGTTTCCGCCTCTTACATCACTTCAATTCATATAGGTACCTCCATTAATATTAATAGATTCACCTGTAATAAAATCAGACATTGAAGAAGACAGGAACAAGACGGCATCAGCCACATTTTGCGGCGTTCCCAATTTCCCAAGCGGTATTCGGTTGATGACACTCTCCCTATAATCAGCTGTCCACTGCTGACTCATATCGGTATCGATTGGCCCTGGGCAAACAGCGTTTACATAAATGTTGTGCTTCGCCATCTCCAAGGCCAAATGCTGAGTCAAATAGTTCACACCCGCCTTGGAGGCCCCGTAAGAGGGAGCCGCATTCCTATGTGGAGTTTTAGCCGTCGTAGAGGTTACATTTACGATTTTCCCGTACTTGTTGTCAATCATATAAGGCAGAGACGCCCTGCACATATAAAGCGTGCCGTTCAAATTAATGTCCAGTACCCGCTGCCAATCCTCCACAGGGTCCATATCCAACGTTGAGGCGCGCCTGTTGATTCCCGCATTATTGACAAGAATGTCGATCCGGCCAAATTGACCCACAGCGGCACGCACTAACTCCCCAGCTGTCTGTTGATCCGACACATCTCCGGCACATACAGCACAAGACCGTCCCAGAGACTTCACTTCCCCTGCAAGCTCAGTCAGCAAGTCTTCACGCGTTCCGTTCAGCACTAGTGTAGCGCCATGAGTCGCCAGTGTTAGCGCGATCGCTCTGCCTATGCCTCTGCTCGCTCCTGTAACGATCGCTACCTTCCCTTCCAAGAGCATGATGCTTCACTCCCCATTTTTCGTCTGATGTGCGCATTGGGCAGATGCCTTTACTTTAATTACAATTTTCTTCACAACCTCGGAAGTGCCCGAACAAATGCACGCCTGATGACCGTCTTCTGGAAAGAAGATCGTGAACTGACCCGCTCTCACCTGCAGAGAGCTGTAAGGTGACAAAGCGGAGCGGTAGCTGATCTTATCTGTGGCAGTTACATAATCGGACTGGTCGATAAGCCGGTCCAACGGTGCACTGTTCATCTGCTCCTGCCCTAATACTAAATATTGAATATCAATGTACTCACGATGACTTTCCCAGTCACACTCGCTCTCAGGCTTTGTAACATATTCTTGCACCATTGCAAATACCCGATCACCATCTATTTCATATTTGCCTGGGACAAGATCCCTTGTAGAGCTTTGCTGCATAAAAGCAAAGGCCTCGTCAAACCCAGGATGTAGATGGCGGAACAACTCAGCTTGATCTAATGCAGCCAAGATCAATGGTCACACCTCCTTAGGATGTGCAGATGCATCAATCCTGCTCCACAAACGGTTCGCTAATAACCACATATTTAATCGCCTGCCGGAAGTACGTAAAGGCAATGTGGATTTTACCGTCTGCTGACTGCTTAATGGAAGGATAAGAATATTCGCGGTTCAGCTTATCTTTCGAATTATTCGTCATCGCATATCCATCCCCGATTTCAATATTACGAGTAGCGGACCAGGTAGCACCATTATCCTTGGAGATGGCGATGGTCATGGGCGCCCGCGGCGCTCCCCAAAAGGCTTGCCGTTCATCATTTGACGACACGGCTTCTGCATTACCGCTCAATTCTTCTTCTTCATCTTCTATTTCATCTTATAACGAGGCACGCCGTTCCATGGACTCCGTAGCACTGATATTATTGAACACGAGCGCCAGATGACCATTCGACAGCTTCGTAAATTGAATGGATGAATTATTATTGGGCAGCGAAGTCGGGCGCGGACTGCTCCAGGTTCGGCCATTGTCGCTGGACTCACTTTGATAGATATGATCAGCCCAGCGGCTCCGGAATAAAGCAATGAGTCTTCCGTCATCCAATTTCTCAATATTCATGTGAACACAGCCCAGGCTATCCGGCACAGAGACCTCTGTCCAGGTTCGGCCTTGATCCGAGGAAATTTTCACGGCGCTTACATCCTTGTTTCCTGTCCATTTCTCACCTGGATTCGTGTAACAGTACCAGATGGGCAGCAGCCAGTCTCCATTATCGAGGACCGTGATTGGCTGGCGAATGAAGATTCCCGGCGTATCGAACAACGTATCGATTTCACCCCACGTGTACCCCTGATCCTCAGAAACCCTATAACGAATCACAGCCGTATCCTGATTGCCGGACTTTTGGGCTGTATACAGCAGCCACAGCTTGCCATCCGGCGCGGAGAACAGTACCGGATTTTGCTCCGAACGCGTCGGATCATCCGATAGTTTTACAGGCTTCGTCCACTTGTTGGTGCCTTTATTCAATCGTGACAGGTAGATCGAAATATCAGGGATGCCCTCCTGGGTACCGGCGAACCATACACATAACAAGTCACCATTGTCGAGTACATGCAGATTGGCTGCATGATTCTGTACAGCATCCGAAGGAATAAAGGCATCCTCACGGTATTTCTCCCCGGCTGTCTGTGTAACTTCATAATGAAAATGTACAGTTTCCTGTGGATTGCTCATGTTGAAATTCCTCCCGATTTCATATTTTTACACGGATATCTGTCTGTTGAGAGCTGGATTTCTGCTGCGGCTTGCCGATGAACCGATCAATAAACATGACAATCATCGGTGTAACCACGGCAATATACATGTTGTCAATGCCATAGGGGTCACCAAGCAAGTACCATACGGTTGTCGCTATTGCTGATAGGGAGAGGCCAATCGTTGCTCCGCGGTTCGAGCTGTACAGCGGCAAGAAGAAGCCCATCCCTGCAACCACTGCGATCGCTGCGCGAAGTGCACGGGTGAAGAAGGAAAGAGAAAGCAGTTCAGGAGCAAATGCCACACCGATTAGCGGAATAATGCCTACGATCACCGCGATGATTCGCGTCATCTTCATCCGCTTTTCCGGCGTCACTTCCTGCATTTTCGGCAAAATAAAGTCATCCATCAGCAGCGTTGTCGTAGACAGCGCCACCGTGGAAACGCCTACAAAAATGGAAGCAACCAATGAAGTGGCAACAATCGCGCTCAGAATCGGATTCATATGCTGCATAAATACAGGGAATGCATAGATCGGATCAATATCTGGATACAGATAACGAGCACAGACACCGATAATCGCTACAGCCAATCCAAGAGGGAGGAACAACAACCCCGCATAGATTGTAGCCCGCTTGGCCGCTTTGGCATCCTTGGTAGACGTAATCGCTTGAATAATAAACTGTGTGGAGAAAATCGCACCCATCGTGCCGATAATCCATGCAATGATTTTGCTCGTACCAATTGTACCGTCCCAAGTAAAGTAATGTTCTGGAAGCGCCATCTGCATTGGCTTCAAGCCACCTGTCAGGTATAGTGCTATGAATGCCGTAAGCAGAATTCCCGCGTATTTGAAGGCCGAGTGAAGCAATGTAATCCACGCCACACCCTTCATCCCGCCGAAGGTAAAATAAATGGTACTGATAATCATCGTAATAATGGCACAGGTCATAATCGGAATACCCAAAATAGATGAAATCGCGGCTGCCCCGCTCAAATAATTGCCCAGATTCACGACCAATAGGGATACGATCATGATTATAGAAACGACCACTTTTGTGGAGGTGCCGAATTTTTCGCGCACAATACCGGAAATCGTATAATGGCCGGTGTTGTAGAACCTGCTGACCAGAAAGAACGCAAACATGAAAAAGCCGATAGAGCCTGCCAATAACGACCACGAAGAGGCGATACCATGTGTAAATGCCGACTCTGCTGTACCTATGGTCGACTTCGTGCCAATGAACTCAGACATCATTAATACCCCAACCACGATAGCTGGTAATGATTTGGCTGCATTATTAAATTCAGAGCTGGATTTACTACGCATTTTAAAAGTCAGTAAAGTTGTAATTACAATATAGACAGCAATTACAGACAATATGAAAAGTATTGTTCCTGCGCTTAAATTTTCCATATGACAGCTCCCTTCATGCTCCAAAAAGGTTATACAAACGCTTACATTTCTCGGGAAGAGCCGGCAACGGCCGGATCATTCATTATTCAGCTTCTCCTTCTCCTCCAGTAAATGAAACTTCCCGTTCGTTCCGAGGGCAAACACACCGTTAACACCCGCATCGATCATCCGCCGTGTAAGCTGACGGGTTACCTGCTCATTCACATGCTGCTCTTCCGTCAAAGGGGGCAGCATCGCGGGAATAATGCCTTTGAATCTCATGGTTAAGCCTCCTAATTCAAGTGGACTTGTTTCATAATTGAACTATTTCCATTACAAGCGCTTTCAAAAGAGATTATAGTCTTGCATGTTCAATTTAACAACACGTTTTGGTAAATTGTTCAAATTAAAAACAACATGCTTCATTATGAAACATGTTGTAGTGTTTAGCTAGTTACTTTATCTTCCGCCACAGCGTAGTACGGCTGATGCCCAGCCGTTCGGCGGTTTTCACCTGATTCATGCCTTCCTCCAGCAACACCTGGTGTATAATCCGCTGCTCAATTTCCTCCAGCGTTCCGCTGAGATCAAAGTCCGGTTTCCCGTACTCGGGCCGCATTTGTCTGGTGGACAACACCCCGCTGATTTCCCCCTGCTCAATGTACAATCCTTTGGCAATCAGCACGGCTTCCTCCATCACTTGCCGCAGCTGGTGAATATTGCCGCGCCATTCAAACCGTTCGAGCTGCTCTCTCGCCTCATCTCTGAGCCCGACCACCTGCTTGCCGTATTTGGCGTTATATTCGTTGATATACAGCAGGGACAAGCCTTCAATATCCTCTTTGCGTTCCCTGAGCGAGGGCAGGGGCAGCGTGACTTCCGCCAGCCTGTAATACAGCTCCGCGCTGAAACCGCCATTCTCGATCCGCTCCAGAATATCCTCCCTGGAGGACGCAATCCACTGAAAAGCAGGCGCATGCTTGTCCAGATAGTCGGCCAATCTCTTCTGCTCACCTTCGCCAAGGGCGTCAATGTCGCGCAAAAATACAGTGCCCTGCGCAAGACTGCCGAACAGCTCCTCATTCCGCTCCTCACTCAGCAGCGTGTCCCACAGCTCCTGTGAAGCCAGTCCACATTCGATCTTCAGAAACGGCCGCAGTCCTCTTTCGCCGCCAAAATGAATAAACTGTGCCAGCAGCTCCTTGCCCGTCCCCTTTTCCCCGGAAATCCAGACGGAAAGCTCCTGATCACGATAGCTCCGCGCCTTGTCCAGCGCATGCCTCATCCTGCTGTTATGGCTGACGATGTTGCCGGCCACCTGCGCCGCGCGCAAGCCGGCTTCTGCAGGTACAAGGGAAGCCCCCCTCAGCCTGATTTCATCCCGGCTTTTTCCGCCCGTAATCCGCAATACGGCCAAAGGCCCGCCCGGACCCTGCAGCGGGTAACCGCTGACCCGCCAGATTTGCTCCTTCTGCTCCAGCATTGTATGGAACGGACCATTCATCAGGATTTGATGGACGACACTGCCTATTTTGTCTGAATCCAAAAAAGGGGCGACCTGCCGACTAAAATACGGATTGCCGAACACCTGCCGCTGCTCGCGGTCATAAACGGCCACCCCCGCCTGCTCTGCCTGGAGCACCTGGTAAGCCATGCCATAGTCCCGTTTGAACGCTTCGAACAGCGCATGCCACTTCCGCGCCTGCTGGAATGAACGCAGCACGCTCTCTTTACCCGAGGTCAGCAAAAAACCGATCAACCCCAGCTTTTCCGCTTCCTTGACGGTAATGACGTCCCCGACGATAATCTGATAGCCCTGCTCCCGCAGCTCCTGCAGTACCTGGCCTACCCCCGATTCATCCTGGACCGTATACGAGGAAATCTTCATATCCAGCACTTCGCACACCGCCGCCGCACCGGCGACCACCTGGGCGAAGCCGACAATGGCCACCTTTCCGGGATATCCTTTGGCTAACGTCAATACCCTGAGCATATCGTAGCCGGACACTTCAATCTCAATGACAGGGATGGCGACTCTGGACTGGATCAGCTTGGCCGTGCCGCCGCGGCTGATTATGATATCCGTCCCTTTACGTGCCGCTTCCTCGGCGTATTTTAACCCCTGCTGCAAATCCCCTGTTTCCACCCTCAACTCCATGTCCTGGCCTTCTGCCAGGCTGAGAATCATCTCTTTCAAACCTTCATACGGCGCAATGGCCAGTACCTTCACGTGCATCATCCTCTGTTTCAAAATTAAACATTTCTTAGTTACACTATAACCAAGGTGAACGTACTGTTTCAATATCCTACAGCCAAAAAAAGATAGCGGTTACATAGTTGCCAAAGTATTTCCTGGGGATTATTTGGGCCGTGCATTCCTCATTGCCGGGATGACTTTTACTTCTTTATGCTCCCCTGCCGTATAACTCCGGTACTGCTCCGACTCCATTGGCACCAGGGCCAGCTTTCCTTCGGCATTAAAATGAATGCCCCAGCCGAACTTCTTCGGCAGCATGCTCGCTCTGAGACAGGCCTGTGATCTGCCGAAAAAAGCACTGCGAATCTCCGCACCGCGCTGCTCCAGCTCTTCTTCCGGAATCTCCTTGTGCCGGATGTATACCTGATACAGAAGCTCCTCCTGTGTATAGAAATAAGGCTGCCCAGCTGCCAGCTCGTACTCAATGCCTGCCTTTGTCGGCTTGCCCGCTCTTTCCTGCGGAATTGTGCCATCCATAACAGGACAATCCGGGGAAACAGCGATAAACGTGTTGTAGTAGTTCAAGTTCATGCTAGCGGCCTCCTTTTTAGCTGAGTCACTTCATCCCTCTTTCTTGTTTCTATTATAGACACATATAGCCGAAAATTCGCCCTATTTGAATGGAAAAAGCGGCTTTCTCCGTGAAGGAAAAAACCGCTTTTTTATATGACCGCCTCCGCAACGAACCGGACTCAGGAGACTTTATTGCTCTTGAATCCGTTCTTTTTCGCTATCTTGCAGACCGAGGGGGCTCTATTGATGTGAAAATGCATGATTTCGGCGAACTTTTCGGCGAATTTTTTCTCCCTATTTCGCATATTTTTGTCTTTGAATTATCTACGAAGCGATTCTTCACGGATTTATTCGCCCTGCAAGGGCAGCACATCAATCTCCTCCGGGAGCTCAATCAAATACACATTGGCATATCCCGTCCGGTCGCTGGTGAACAGAATCCGGTCTCCTTGCGGACTGAAGCGGGGATGGGCATGCACCTTCTGCGAATGAAAGCTGCACCGCAGCTCGCACAACACTCGCGGCCCGTCATAGGTACAATCCGCCTTTTTCCGCCACAGGCTCAGCGTTTTTACAGGGCCCTTGCCGTCCACTACTGCCTGCGATCCGCCGTCCTGATGGGCATGCCATGTATCGAAGGGGAAATCCGTCTCTTCCATGCCGGTGTTGTCATAACGAATGCTGCCGAAGAAGTTGGTGCCGTTCAGCCGAAACCCGTGATAGCCAATCCGCTGGCCATCCGGGAAAAAGAACTCATGCCCCACCTTTTCACCCGGCTCCAGCCGCTCCCGAATTTTCCAGGCACGGCCTGTGCGCAGATCCAGGCCCCAGACCCGGTGATCCACCAGATGCCACGGCCCTTCATGGCAAAAAGTCAGCAGCCAGGGCTCTGTCGGTGATGCGTTGATATGGGTAATGAAGCAGCGGTCCTCATACACCGTGCGGGCGTTACCTGAGTCAGCAGGAATCTCGATGATCCGGCTGACCGGTGCCGCCTCCATCAGCTCGCGATGCCCTACGTAGCCGTTGCCAAGGTCCAAGTCGAGTCTGTGCGACAGATCCTCCTGAATGCAGGTAATTACGGATCTGCCGTCTGCCGTACAGCTTATATTCCCGATCTGAAATCCGGACGGACACTCATATAGCGTCCGCTCCTCTAGAGTAACCAGATCCAGCCGCACCACCGTACCCCTCACTCTGACAAACGCCAGGCTGTCGTCCGGGGAGAGACAGGCGTCCAGCTGATCGTTATCCGCATAGTCCGTCAATTGTGTGATCAGCCCGCTGTCCAGATGGATGGAGAACAGGTTGGTTGTGTTATCGCGGTCCGACACGAACAGCACACGCTTCCCGCCGTCATACCAGCCGTTTTCCGTAAAATACAAATGATGGCTGTGCGCCTTGTAATCCGTAAGCTGCCGGACAGGAAGTCCGGTGACACGGTCCTTGTACAGCTTCCATTCCGCGGGCGATACTGTTCCTTTTCCCATCGCTTATCCCCTCTCGAAGTCAGTATAGAGAAATGCCAACCGACATATTGCCTGAGACTATCCATATCGCCTGAGACAGATCACTTAGCCTTAAACAGATCACCTAACCTAAGACAGACCGTGCTTAACTTAAGTCTTTCTGCTGAGCGTAAGCCAGGTGCGTGCTTTCGGTAAATTACAAGCACACCCATCAGGCATGGTCATAGCCAGGGCTGCAGCCCTTCCCACTGCACTGACCAGCCGTCTGTCGGAAAACCCGGACAATCCCGCTCTTCACCGGACGCCCAGCCTGCCGCCATCATGGCTACCGCTGTCAGCAGACCGCCGTTGCCCGGCAGATACGCCCATAGCCCCGGCCGCTGATAGTTGTGCCCATTGGGCAAATACGTATTTTTCACTGCATCCATCAGCAGAAAATCCACGGCAAGCTCCCGCTCGCCCAGCCGGGCCGCCGTCATCGCGCACATCGGAAAATCCCAGCCCCAGGCCGAGTCCCAATCCCAGCACTCCTTGACCTTAAACAGCGTATTTCTCATTATGTCCCGGTCGATGAGCGTACCCGGCAGCAGTCCGAGGGCGCCGACCATGGACGGATGGTCATGGTTCTTAGCTGTAAACGTGTCCAGGCAATGCTCGTGCGCCAGATATACACCTTCCTCCTGCCTCGGCTTCGCCATACTGTCCGCCACTCGAACCCATGCTGGGTTGGCGGGAACGTCCAGCCGCTCCGCCCATTTCACGGCGATTTCCAGCCCGAACCGCCAATATTCAAGCTCATAAGGCGGGTTCATGCTCAGCTCCATGGCGTGATTCTCCTGGGCGGGGATGAGCGGCGGCCCCAGCACATAGGCCTGCCGCACTTCATCCCAGTGGGCGTAGGACACCATGAAATCGGCAGCTTCAAAGACGATGGCCTGATACCGTTCCAGCAGATCACGCACGGGCTCGGCCAGATAACACAACTCCGCCAGCACCATCGGGTGCGGCTGCTGCCAGATTAGGGCAGGCGCTACGGGCGAAGGCGTCTGCCTGCCGTCAGGGCCGACCATCTTCGGCCAACGCGCGCCTTCATAGCCCTGCGAACGCGCCAGCTCGCGGGCGCGGGGCAATATGGACAGATACCAGTCCATGCTCTTGCGCAGCAGCTCCGCCCGCCCCCACAGCGGGAAATGAGCTGCATGCCACCAGTGCATCTCCAGGTGCAGCTTGCCAAACCAGCTGTTGTACATCAGGCCGGTCTCCTGCGGCGGCAGCGAGCCTGCACTGTGCAGCGCGCACAGGAACTGGGACAGTACGACCCGCCGTTCCAGCTCAGCGGCCCGCGGGTCTGCGCTGCCCTCGAAGCTGACAGCGGCCCCGCTGTGCCAGAACGCTTCCCAATGGGCGGCGCTGGCGGCCAAAATCTGCTCCACCGGCTCCGTGTGCGGCTCTTCAAGTCCAAAAGCCGCCGCAAATTCAAACACAGTCCCGCCCGAGTCAGGACGTAGTGTAAATTCATGCGCACCGGTCTGCTCAAGCTGTCCCGCCGACCATTGCCACTGCACGCTGTAGCCGTCCTCGTCCATCGCGCGTTTCAGCCGGACCGAATTGGCAGAGCTCCCCGCCAGACGCGTACTGTGCCTGCTGTCATTCCCCCAGTCGGGAAACACCGACTTGGACCAGCTGCGGTGTGTCATATCCGGTGCCGGGAAGCGCACGAATACGTGCAGCTGCCCTTCCCGCAGCAGCTCTGACTCCACACGTATCCCCAGACAATCCTGCTGCGGATGGCAGGCCGTCGTCACGTGCACCTCCGTCCCCCCGGCCGAAAAGCTGCTGTGCAGCGTTCCTGTCCACAAATTCAGCTCCTGCCTGACCGGAACCACTTCCAAAGCCTCCATCTGCCGACCGTCAGGATGCAGCAGACGGAAGGAGATACGGCCCAGTTGAAGCCGATGCGGATTTTGACGCAGCCAGTGATAGGCATCCTCCCTGTCCCCGGGCTTCATTGGATACCCTACCTTGCGGCCGTACGTTTCATATTGCTGGTACTCCACATCCTGCCCGCCATACACATGATGCCCTCCGCTGTAATGCCAGCTCCAGTTCGACTGTGTCCCAAGCGGCACCTCGTACAGCTCCGGGAACGTCTGCAGTCCCGTAAAATCGGCGCTGAACGCAAACTCTCCATTGCCGACGGATAACGGCGACAGGGGTTCAAGCCGCGTCAGCACCGGATGGTGCCGCTCAACAATCCGCTTTCTGTCCACTACACATACAGCCTCCTTTTCAGGATGCAGCAACCGCAAGAGCGTGCCGTTCAATCCGGCAGTGCTTCCTTGCGGCCGCGCATCATTTCCCTGTATTTGCCCGGCGTAATATCCTTATATTTGCGGTACACCCGGATAAAACTGTTCTCATGCTGATAACCGACCATCATCGCAATTTCCGATATTTTGTAATCTGTTCGGATCAGCAGCTCGCACGCACGCTCCATCCGCAGTCTCGTAAAGTAGCCATGTATCGTCTCGTTCATTTCCTGCTTGAACAGCTGGCTGGCCAGGCTGACGCTGATGCCCGTATGATCCGCAATCTCCTGCACACCTACCGGATCGTTCAGATGCTGATTCATATAATCGATCATCTGCCGGCAGAGGATAAAATCCTTGCTTTCCTGCACCCTGCCGTAGGAGGCGGCGAGCTCCTCTGTCTGTCTCCGCAAATATCCAGCGGCGTCCTCCAGCTGCATTGTACAGAAAAAAGGCGCTTCGCATTCACCGTCTCTTTCGGCTTCCCTTCCCTGCTGCAGCCGCTTCAGCCCCACATACAGTGATTCCAGATAATGCGCCGCCACCGCCGGCTGCCATTCGTCCTCACGGATCTGGCTGACCAGCTTATCCAGCACTGCCAAAGCCCGCTCTCCGCTGCCCGCCTCGACGGCCTCCGCCAGCCTGGCCTGCAGCTCGGCTTCAGGCGGCCGCTTCGCCTTAAGACAATCCCTCGGCACCTCGCGGAAATGGATCACCTGCCCGTAGCCCTTGTACAGCCGATAGCCCAGGGCTGTTTCCGCGTCATACATTGCCTGCCGCAGACATCCGGGCCCGCCGCTGCAAATGCTGATGCCTGCCGACACCTGAAACTTCAGCAAGCGGAAAATCTCCTCCGAGGCCATGGCAAGCACTGCCTGCGCATGATCGGGCTCCCCGGTGCCTACCGGCTGCAGCAGTACCGCCATCCGGTCTCTACCCAGATCGGAGGCCAGAACGAGCCAGCTCTGCGCGAACAGCTCCGTAATAATATTGGTCATGGCAAATTTCAGCAGCGAATGGTCTGACTGGGCAAACCGTCTGCTCCAGGCCGCGTAATCGTCAATGGACACCATGACCACGAGCAGCGGCGCACCGGTCCAGTCCTTAAAATAACGGCTCCACTTCCCGCTGATATCCCTTTGCCCAGTGATATTGCCAGCATAAATGTCTGCGAGCAGCTTGGAAGCTGCCTCCGGCATCGTCTGCCGCAGGCGGACCGATAGCTGGGCATGGTCTGTCAGCAGCTCTCCAGTCACCCGCTCCAGATCCCTTAGATCCGTACTGACCCGACGGGAGTCGTAATTACTGAACAGCTCTCTCATACGGCGGACCGGCCTGAAGGCTGCGGCATTGTAGTAGGCGATAGCCACCGCGCCCGTCAGCAGTGCCGCAATCGATACCGCAATGACCGCATCGCGGATTTTGCGGGTATTGGACAGCAGGCTGTTCTGCGATACGACGGACAGGTAGCGCCAGCCTGTGACCGGCGATTCGATCTGGGTGGCGAGCAGTCTCCTTCCCCCGTGATCGAAGTCACCGAGCCGCGCTCCGTTCAATTGCTTCACGGCGGCCTGCGCCGCTCCCTGTCCAAAGTCGAAGGTTCCCAGCTCATACAGCGTCCTGCCTGACGAATCCAGTACGAAGCGGCGGCTGTCCAAATGGGATACGGAGGGCAAAAGCATATGCGAGAACAGCTGCTCAGGCTTGAAATTGACCGCAATGATGCCCCTCATCTCGCCCTGAATCATAATTTTGCGGAACAGCGTAATTTCTGATCCGGCTGCCGCCGCCCCCGACGGCACACTTCTTTTCTTGACCAGCATCATCCGGTCCCCGAATTCATCCGCGATGCCATCCGTCCATTCGGAATCGGCGAAATTGGCCTTGCTGGAGCTGAAGCCCTGCGGAAATGCCACCATGCTCTCCCGCTTCACATCATAAATGTAAGCGCTTTTAATATAGACTGTGCTGTTGACCATCGTATTCAGAAACTGCACCAATTCCGTAATATTTCTGTACGAAGCCTGATTCGCGCCGGTCAAAAACTGGTACACCTCATTGTTTAATGCTATTTTGACCGCGAGCTGGTCGCCCTCCCGGATGTACTCATCGATGGAATTCATGCCGATGCGCAAAAGCTGGTGCTGAGGCTCACTCAGTTCCTCCTGCAGCACGGCCTTGGACGTATAATACGCCGCCACCCCCACTGCTGTAATGATGAGGAACACCGCCGCCGTAAGCACCAGCAGCAGCCGGGTCTGAGTGTTGGCAAGACTGCCTTTCAACCATTGGACAAAGGACCGGGCCATAGCTGTCTCCCACCTTATTTATGCAGTATAACGCTATTATACTGCTCGCCTTCCTTCGTTACGACCCGGTAAATCCGACTTCTTTCCTTACTTATTTTTTCACCTTGTCGTACCAGGCCTGCACACGCTCCGTCACCTGATCTCCGCCCGACGCCTTCCATTTCGCCACATATTCATCAAATGCCTCAATCGGCAGCTCGCCAATCACGATTTTCGTCAAATATTCCTGGAACAGCTTATGGGATTGAATATCCGGGAATCCGTCATAAACGGCAGCCGGGAGGCCGTCCCCCGCAATCCGGCGTGCATCGGCGGTGCTGACGATGAACATATCCTTCACCATTTGCCGCTGCTCCTTCGGATAGGTTTCATCAATGCGCTTATCCATGTCCTCGGCAGTGGTGAAATTCTTCATCCCCAGCGCGAGCGGCCTGTCGTCGGCCGGAGGCAGAATAACTTTCTCGCCGTCCTTCACCACATAATGCTGCCCTTCAATCCCATAGCGGACAAACTCCTCATTGGCCGGATCATAGAAGAAATCGAGCAGCTTCAGGGCATTAGGCGCATTTTGCTCCGCAACCGCCGGAATCATCCATTCAGGCTCGCCCATGCTTTTCTGGGTGACAAAACCGTCAAAACCCTCCGCCTTCGGAATCGGCATCACCTCAATATAAGCATCCGGCGCCTGGGTCAGGATCGCATTATAGCGGTCGCGGACGTTAGCGGGCAGGTGGTACCAGCTTCCCACCAGATTGTTGTTGATTTTGGCCTGCCATACTTCACCCTTGTTCAGGAAGGTTTCGTTGTCCAGCAGCTTTTCCTTATATAACATCTGTATGAATTTAATCGCTTCTCTCATATTTTCGGTAACACCGGCGTACTGGATTTTGCCGTCATAGATGTCCCATTCGGGATACCCTTCCCACATAGCCACCCCGTAAATGGCGAATAAATGGTCCATCCAGCGCCCGAACTCCCGCCCGCTCGTCGGCAGCTCATCCTGCTTGCCGTTGCCGTTCGGGTCCTTGTCGCGGAATGCCTTCAGCAGCTCCACGTAGTCCTCCACCGTCTCCGGCATCTTCATGCCGACCTTGTCGATCCAATCCTTGCGGATGAGCGGCGCCCGCTCGGGCACAAGGAACACCTTGGGCACATAATAGATTTTCCCGTCCTCCGAGGCCGAACGCACAATATTCCATGCCTCCTCGGGGATGCTGTTCCAGACGTGCGGCGCATATTTCGGCAGCAGATCGTCCAGCGGCAGCGCACCGCCCTGCTGAATGAGCGTCTGCTCCACTCCGCCGATAGGGCGCAGAATGTCCGGCAGCTCGCCTGAAGCGATCATCACGTTCAGGTACTCCGCCGGCTCAGAGCCGGGAGGTGTCGTCATCAGCTCGTATTCCACGCCGGTTTTCTCAGCAACGTACTTTACGTGAGCGTCGCCAGGGCCAGGAATCGTTCCTAGGCCCATATGGCTCTTGAACACTTTGACCTTCACTGCGCCGGGATTTTCGGCACTTGTCTGCGGTTCACCGCTTCCGTTCCCGTCGGCTCCGCCGCCGCATCCGCCAAGCACGGCCATGGACAGCAGCAGCACACCCCATTTTCTCCACGTTGTCATCCGTAGCTTCCTTTTCATTTGAATCCCCCTTATGATGTTGATCCATGATCAATCCTGGCCCTGACTATCGCTTATTCCTTCAAGGAGCCGAGCAGTGCACCTTTCACAAAATACTTCTGCAAATAAGGGTACACCAGAATGATGGGAACGCTTGCAAAAATAATGGTAGCCGCCTTGAGCGTTGTCGTATTGTAGTCGTAATCCCCCAGAAGGAGATTGACCTGCGCCAGCTCCTCCGGGCTCGTCAGGTAAGCCCTCAGCTTCATCTGCAGGGGCCACAGCCCCGGATCGCGGAGGAACAGCACCGCGCGCTGGAACGTATTCCAGTAACCGACGGCGTAGAACAGGCTAACTGTTGCCAGTACAGGCTTCGAGAGCGGCAGATAAATCTGGAACAAAATGCGGAAATCATTGCAGCCGTCGATGCGCGCCGAGTCATCAAGCTCCTTGGGCAGCCCCATGAAAAAGGTACGCAAAATAATCATGTTGAAGGTGCCGATCACCCCCGGAAGAATGAGCGACCATAAGGAATTCATCATGCCAAGCTCCCGTACGGTCAGGAAAAAAGGGATCATCGGCGCATTGAAGATCATCGTAATGACGATAGCCAGCATGACAGGCCTGCGCAGCAGGAACTCCTTACGGGACAGAGGAAACGCCGTCAGCACCGAAAACAGCATGCTGAGCGCCGTGCCTGCGACAGCGATAAAAACTGTAATTCCGAATGAACGCCACAGCCCGCCATCCTGCAAAATATGCTCCCACGAAGCGGTCGTAAATTCGACCGGCAGCAGGAAGACAGCCTTGGAATCGGCGGCAATCGGAGAGCTGAGCGAGACAGCCAGCAGGTGCAGCAGCGGAATGATCATCGTTAGTGCTGCGGCGGCAAGAATCACATAGTTGACAATTTGAAAGCCTTTTTCTCCGGCGGTCCGTTTCATCACCACAGCCCCTCTCCCGATTTTTTCGCCAGCCGATTAAAGATCCAGAGCAAAATGAAGCCGATGACCGACTGAAATACCCCAATGGCTGTTGTCACACTGTATTGTCCCTGCAGCACCCCTGAGCGGTACACATAGGTCTCGATAATATCCCCGACGGAGTAGGTCATCGGTGTCAGCAGATTATAGATTTGGTCAAAGCCCAGCTCCAGGAAGTTGCCGATGTTCAACAGGAACAGAATGAGCGCCGTAGGGAACAGGGCAGGCAGTGTAATGTACAAAGTCTGCTTCCAGCGGTTCGCTCCGTCAACGACAGCCGCTTCATATTGGGTGGGATCAATACCGCTGAGCGCGGCCAGATATATAATCGTTCCCCAGCCGACCTCCTTCCAGATCGAGGATATTACGACAATCGAGCGGAAATACCGCTCTTGCTGCATATACAGGACCGGCTCGAACCCGAACCAGCCGCGGACAGTGTTTACGATTCCGCCGGTAGCCAGCACCTCGAACACAATACCGCCAACGACGACCCATGACAGAAAATGCGGAAGATAGAAAAGGCTCTGCAGGACACGTTTTGCAAGCATCAGCCTCACTTCATTAAATAGCAGCGCCAGCAGAATCGGCGCCGGAAACCCGATGACCAGCTGATAAAGCGCTATCAAAGCGGTGTTGCGCAAAACCTGGTAAAAGTCCTGATACGTGAAAATGAATTTGAAGTTGTCGAGCCCAACCCAGGGACTGTTCAGAATCCCCTTGAATATTTGATAATCCTGAAAAGCGATGACGCTTCCCGCGAGCGGGACGTACTTGAATACGATATAAAACAGGATTCCGGGCATGATCATGACATACAGCATCCAATGCTTGCGGATATTTTGCGCGTAACGGTTTCTGATTTTGACGGACGAGCCCGCGTACGCCTGCTCCAGTTCGGCTTGCTCCGACAGTTCAGCCATCTGTTCCTGCCCCCTTTCGTGAATGCTCCTGCGGTTGATGGCTCACCCTGATGGTAAGAAAAACGTCCATAAAAAGTACCTCCAAAGAAGACAGACCACATTTTGTGGAAGTTTTTCTTGTAGCGGAAGTTTTTCTTGCGATATCAGGAAGCATGAGCTTCGAAGTTAATACTTGCTGATATCTTAAGAAACCCTGCTACAACGGGCAATCGTGCAATCTGCCACGGGATGAGCTATTCGTTGATGCGCATGGGTTTTGCAGGATCGGTTAGGTAGCTGGCGGATCGGTTAGGCGGGACACAGAACAACAGAACAGTTGGGCAGACGCAGGCTTCTTTTTGGCGTTAAAATGAATACGCTTAAAAATCTTAAGTTGGAGTACCATTTGCACGGACTGAACTAAAAAATTTAACTCAACCTTACTTTTTATGTTAACATTTAAGACAATTGTGTAATTCGTTGAATCATGTTAACAAGCAGATATAATGAACTTAAAAAACGGGGGTGCATCAACCTATGGATGCTACTGATCAACGCATTCTCGAAATGCTTCAGCAAAACAGCCGCATGACCAGCTCGGAAATCAGCAAGACGATACACCTGTCCGTTCCTGCTGTGGCTGAACGTATCCGCAAGCTGGAAAGCAGCGGTGTTATCGACCGTTTCACTGTCAAGCTGAACCGCCATACACTGGGACAGCATTGTCTGGCATACATATTCGTAGTTATTCAGGGAAACGAAGAAACTCATCAATTCAGAACGAAAATTATTGAGTCGGAGTATGTGCTGGAATGCCATCACACGGCAGGCGAATACGACTATCTGCTGAAGGTATCCCTGCCGGATATCCAGTCGCTTGAACAGTTTATTACGGAGACCCTCAAAAACAAGCACTCAGTCACCCGTACGAACACCGTATTTATCCTCTCCACCTTAAAAGACGAATAAAATGCATGGATCCGTACTGACCTTCACAGTCCAATCATTTTTTTCAACTGTGATCTGTGCCAGGACACATGGATTTGCTTTAACTTCCTCATGCAGGTTAAGTTTAAGATATTAGGAAGCATATACTACCTGGAATAAGCTTCCTAATATCAGAAGAAAGACAAGGAGGAAGAAATGAACAAACGGATATTTTCCCTGTTTACCGTCGTCGTCCTTGCCTTCATGGCTGCCTGCTCCAGCAATACGGAGAATACTGCGGATCCTGTTCCACCGGCTGGGCAAGAAACGCCAAGCACCGAGGAGCCCTCTTCGCCTGCAGGTGAGAAACCTGCCCAAGACAACGGTAAGGAGCCTGCCCAAGATTCTAATTCTGGCAAGGATCCTGCTGAAAATACTGACGGCACCAATCCCGATCTGTTTAAAAGCGGGGTATTCATTGACTGGAACGGCGTGGATGATCCTCTGATCGATGACAGACTCAAAGCCGCACTGCAAGCCTTCCTCACCGCTGTCATCAAGCCGGATGAAGCAAGCTATGAAAAAATATTTCCGAATCATGCCACAGAGGATCGCGCGGATTTCAAAAATGTGCTGAAGGAACCGATGAACTATCGGTTTGATAAGGTTGGCAAAGCCATTGAGGAAGACGGCAGAATTCTTGTTCCGGTGTCCGGCACCTCCAGGGATGATGTATTCGGAATCAGGGATTTCAGCAACAACCTTTATTTTAAGCAAAACGCTCAGAATGAGTGGCAAGTTATACTGATCGATTAACATCGCAGGCCCCCTCTGCTTTAAGCGGAAGGGGCCTGCTTTTTACTTCGGGACTTTGCAAAATCCTCACTTAAATGCGTCGGATGGGCCAAAAGAGGGTCTCCTGCTGTTCTGCAAATGAAATCAGCGCAGGCTGCTGGCTGGGCGTATGAATGCCATGCGCCTCTGTCATCGTATTCCGGCTGATCCTCAGCTCCGCCTCCTGCAGCTCCCACGGCAGATGGTGAATGTCTCCGGCATACAACCTTCCTGCGCCGTCGGCGGCATAGAGGCGGTAACGTTCGGTCAGCCAGTGCAGCAGCGTGCCCGGCAGCGCATTGAATTTTCGCTCGGCCGCAGGGCGGTACAACGCTTCAAAGACAGCCGGACGCCCCCTCTTGTCCCTGCGCTCGCTTCGATATGTAATCCAATCATTTTTCCTGCCAACAGACATGCGGGCATACATATAAGGAAGATGCAGCAGCCGTGCCGCTTCCACTGCAAGCCGCCGTTCGGCGTCCAGGCTGAAGAAGAAAATTCCGGGCTTGCCTCCACGTGTTACATAAGTCCGTACATTCAGCTCCGCAAACCTGCTGAGCCAGGGTAATGGAGGGGTCCCGCGCACTCTTAGCCCGGTAATATAAAAAGGAATCAGACTCAGCCACGCCTTCCCTTCCCATAAATCCAGCTCCAGCCCATCCGGAATACAGGGCAGCAGCTCCTCCTGCCTGACCGGCCAATGCGCCAGCAGCAGCTTATTCCACACCTGCTTCATGACCCAGGGGCCTTCCGGCAGTTCGAAAGGGCGATGATCACGGCAGCGAATAATCTCCTGATTGTTCATGAATGCATGACCTCCTCTTCCTAGACTGGCCCCCGCTCGTACCCATCATACCCGCGCTCCTTATATGGAAGATCATCTCGCGGATCGGCGGTGTCCTGTCTACCATTACCCCGAAAACTGCACGGATAGCGGCGCCCCACCTTAATGGCTTTTATGGAACATATCTTTGCTATAATAGAGCAAGCAAGCTAATTTCAAAGACATTACAATCGGAAAGTCAGGTGCTCTGAACATGCCGGAAAAAAGCATTATTTTCTTTGATATCGACGGTACTTTACTGGATCATAACAAGGAGCTGCCCGCCAGTGCCGAGCAGGCCGTAAGAGATCTGAAGGAGCTGGGCCATGAGGTCGCCATTGCAACAGGACGGGCGCCCTTCATGAGCAAGGATATTCGTGACAGGCTCGGGATTGATACATACGTCTGTTACAACGGTTCGTATGTTGTGCTGAAAGGCGAATTGATTTATTCACACCCGCTGGACAAGGAAGCTCTTCACAACATGACAGAGCTTGCCCTGCAGCATGACCATGCCGTGGTTTATATGGGCAACGAAGCGATGAGAGCCAGCGTGCCCAATGATGAGTTTGTGGCCAAAAGCATGAACACCTTTAAGCTGAAGTATGTGCCCGAGCATGACCCGCTCTACTATCACGGACGGGAAATTTACCAGTCGCTGCTCATGTGCCAGGCCGCGGAGGAAGAGTTTTATGAGGAGGTCTTCACAGCCTTTGATTTTGTGCGCTGGCATCCCTATTCCGTGGACGTTGTGCCCTCCGGAGGCTCCAAGGCCATCGGCATCCGCAAAATTACAGAAAAGCTGGGGATCGCGCCTGAGCATCAATACTGCTTCGGGGATGCCCTGAACGATGTGCAGATGCTGACGATGATCACCAACAGTGTCGCTATGGGCAACGGCGTGCCCGAAGCCAAGGCTGCGGCCAAATATGTAACACGCCCCGTGGACGAGGATGGAATACTGTACGGCTTGAAAATGGTCGGACTGCTCGTGTGATAGTTGGGGTATAAAATCAGGGAGGCCTATGCGCGCACGCATAGGCCTCCCTCATTCATTCCATTTTAAATTTAGACGATTCCCGTCTTGCGCTCATCAGGCTGACCTTGCCCATACCCACATCGCCAAGCATCTCATTCACTATTCATTGTATCCATTGAGTTTCTGGAACCGTTCTGCACGCTGATGCCGTTAAGGAACAAGTCGATCCAATGAGCAATGCGAGATTTCGGCGAGTCATCTCGTTCAACAGCAAGGCATGTCGCGGTTGCGACGTACACCAGATCATCGAAGGTGATATCAGAACGAATAACCCCGGCCTTCTGCGCCTGGTCCAGCAAGCGCACCCCTTCCGCGCTTGTCGCATGGCAACCCGGCGTACCAACTTCAAGAACAGTTCCCAGTGAGACAGCAAGCCCACGATAAACGATCGTGTTCAGGACGAGTTCTTCAAGATAGGAACGTACCGCACTTGCTGGATCAAGCCCGGCAGATCTTTCCCGACTGGCTTGTGCGAAGGACAAGAAGCGGTCGCTGTAGGCTGCAGCCAAGAGCTCTTCGCGCGTAGGAAAGCGCCGGTAGAGCGTTCCGATTCCAACACCCGCCCGCTTAGCAACGTCTTCCAGCGAAGCACCGGCACCTCGCTCCAGGAAGACCTCTTCAGCTGCAGCAAGGATACGTTCACGGTTTCGTTGGGCGTCTGCCCGCAGTGGATTTACGTCAGTCAATGCGTTTCCCTCCTTACCCTGGACAGTTAAGTCTGCCCTGGATTTCTCTTACTAAAAAGCGATATTTTTTTCGGTTTATTGGCACCGTTTAGAATGGAGATTTCAAGTTCCAAAGTTCCTTCTCGATGAGCATCTTCATGGCTTGTTCAAATTCTTTTGTGACGTAAAAACGTATTCCCACCAATCATGCACACCCCGCATCGGCCTGATGAAAACCTCCGCTCTCTCTAGTGTAATGGGAGTCGGAGAACGTGTCAAAAGAGATTAGGGGCTAAAAGAAATGATGTTTTTTCTCGCTGCCACTTGAAAAGCGGAGGATACCTCCGTATAATAAGTGGAGTAATCCTCCATTTTAAACGAAAGAGAGTTGATGAAATAATGAAACGATTTGAGAACAAGGTCGTGGTAATTACAGGCGGTAGTGATGGCATTGGCTTGACGACGGCACAACACTTCGCGACAGAAGGCGCGCATGTATACATTACAGGGCGTCGGCAAGAACGATTGGACGAGGCCACTAAGGAGATCGGCAACGGTGCCGTCGGCGTCCAGGGAGACGCCAGCAACCTCGCCGATCTCGATCGACTCTACGAGCTCATCCAGCGTGACCATGGCAAGATTGACGTCGTGTTTGCTAACGCAGGAATTTCCGAGTCCGCACCACTCGGCGGCATCGAGGAAGAGCACTTCGATCGTGTTTTCACTACGAACGTGAAGGGCATGGTCTTCACCGTACAGAAAGCGTTGCCACTAATGAAGGCTGGAGGCACGGTGATCCTTACCGGATCGGGGGCGGGCAGCAAAGGGCTTCCCAATTTGTCGATCTATAGTGCCACTAAGGCTGCGGTCCGCTCGTTCGCACGTACGTGGACGACCGACCTTACAAGCCAGGGCATTCGCGTGAATGTGGTTTCCCCTGGAATGATCCTCACGCCGGCAATGGAGAAGTATTTTCGAGACAACAACGAGGTGACCGAGGATGCTGTGAAGCAGATGATACCATTTGGGAGACTCGGCCAGACAGATGAGATCGCCAAAGTGGTGTTATTCCTGGCATCGAACGAGAGCAGTTACATCGCTGGCGAAGAACTGTTTGTGGATGGCGGTTACAAGGCGGTCTGATGGCCCCACAGCAGTATCGAATGTGACACACGAAACAAGTCGGTCATAACAAATGGAGCTTCGTCACCTTCGTTATTGCTTGGCTGCTGCCAAAGAACTGCACTTCGCCCGTGTAACGGAGAAGCTGCATATTGAGCAATCGCCCCTGTCTTCGCAAGAAATCCTGTCCTTCTTTGTCAACACGCCGCAGCGCGTTCATGCCTGCGGCGTGTTGATTTGCTTATTCGCAGCCTGAAAAGTGTGGCACATTAAAAAAAGCGAATCTGGCAATTTTGCATGCCAGTTCGCTGTGATTTTTACTATGTTCAAGTTGTTCTTGGCGGTCAGGCCGCCCAATACATATCATCCAATGGCTGCGGACAGCCTTCACATCGACTCCTGAACCCTGTCCTGGGGAGGAAGCAGCGTTTTGCCCTGCCACTTGCGTCCCGTCCAGCGGAAATAATGAAACACGCCCCGCACCCACTCGTCCGCTGCATGGGCGATCCATACCCCGATCAAGCCCATATTAAAGTAGATGCCCAGCAGATAGGCGAGCGGAACCTTGATGCCCCACATGGAAATGCCGGCCATCATGAGCGGGAAGCGCACATCCCCGGCCGCACGCAGCGAGTTGATAACCACATGGTTAAACACCCTTCCCGGCTCCAGGAGGATACAAAACAGCAGCACACTGGCCCCTGTCGCAATAATGACCGGATTATCCGTGAAGACCGACATGACATGATCGCCAAAGTAAGACACCGGTACAATAACGCCAATAGTAATGATGAACGCCCATTTTAAGCTGCGCAGCAGCTGGTGATACGCCTTTTCCTGTTCCCGCGCCCCGATCATGCGGGCAACGACGATCTCCGTCCCGTCTCCGATTGCCATGCCGAAAATCATGAAATAATAAACAATCGAATTCACATAAATATGGGTCGCCAGCGGAATATCCCCCATGGAGGTTACAATTCGGGTTACCATCATCTGGCTGAGATGATAAGACATCCATTCCAGTCCGGCAGGCACACCGATGGTCAGCATGGCGCGAAGCTCAAGCCAACGCATTTGAACATAATATTTCAGCTTGATGGGCACGCCGATCCTTTTATACAGCAATGCAAAAATCCAGACACACGCGATCAGGCGGCTAACCAGCGTGGAAATGCCCGCCCCCAGCACACCCAGCGCAGGGAGCCCAAAGAAGCCGTAAATGAGCAGAGCGTTGCCCACGATGTGGATGATATTCATACCGATGCCCACAATCATCGTATCCCGTGTGTAACCATGGGCGCGGACAACAGGGCCGATTGTCAGAATGACGGCCTCCAGGAACAGCGATCCGCCTGCCAGCTGCATATAAATTTCCGCATGTCTGCTGACTTCGGGTGTCGGGTGATAAAAGGACAGCAGCACATTATGAAATACGATAAAAAGAGTGCTGATCACCAGCCCTGCAATCAGGTTGACAGTAATCGCCGATGCGGTAACCTGACTCGCCTGCAGCTCCTTTTTTCCCCCGAGAAGCTGGGCAATAATGACACCGACGCCCAGGCCCAGAAGGTTGAACATAATGATGCAAAACTCGATCAGCTGCCGCGATATGCCGACGGCCGACACGACATTGTCCGAAATATGGCTCAGCATAAAGGTATCGACTGTGCCCATCATGATATGAAACAAAGACTCTACAAAAATAGGCCATGTAATTGAAAATACGGTAATCCTTTTGATCCCCTTCGATGTACTCTGCACGGTTGTTATTCCTCCCTGATGACAGCAAACGTTTTCACAAAAAAACTGTTAGAATAAAAAGCTGTTTTTCTGCTTCGGTCTGAGCTATGTATGCGCAAATCTGATGGTACCGCAAATCAAAAGCGGTGCTGGACTGCACCGCCGCTTCAAACAGCTCATTTAATCTTGATTTTCAAAATGAATGAATTCCTCAAGCTCCTTGAAAAGCTTCTTGGGGTTCACATTGTCCGGCACGACCAGCGTCAGAGGCTCATCCAGCTTAAGGACATACATACCCAGGATTGATTTGGCGTCGGCCATGCCGCTCTTGCTGTGAATCCAGATGTCATACGTATAATTGGATACAATCTTGTTGATCTTCTCGATGTCATTTACATCTTTGACCCTGATTGGTGTCATCATGAGCACCGCACCCCTTTTCTGTTGTAGCCAGCCGGCGTTACCGGAGCAGCTTTGAACCTATCCCTATCATACCTTTACCCGGATGCGGGGGCAATGCTCATTTCTGCCGTATTTTCCCTTACATTTTTCGAGTTCTTGTTCTGCTGCTCTTCCCTTGCTTCTGTTCCTGCTCCACATGCTTCAGGACCCGCGTTAATTGCTTGACCGAAGCATCCAGCCGGTCCAATCGGCCGCCAATGGTCAGCAGTACATATCTCAACAGGATCAGGCATAAAGCAGCAGGAAAACCGACCTCCGTAAAAAACTTAGCCACAGCTTCGATATTCCAGTTCATTCACTTCTGCCTCCTTATTTGTTGTATCTTTATAGGAACTAGTGTTCCCATTATGGAAATATATATACCGGATTTCTATAGGCTGTTGGCTATACCGGTTAACTTCTGGCTACTTCGGAAGGTTGTCGGCTATATCAGTTGGCTTCGGTTTTATCGGTGGTTATCCGACGGTGGCAGGTGAGCGATCAGGAAAAATACGGTATGATGGAAGGAATGCTAATAACAAGGGCTCTGACAGAAATCATCAATGGACAATAAAGGGGTTATTCGATCTTGAAAAAGTTCGTATTTGGCTGTCTTGTTGCCTTTTCGGGTGTGCTGCTGCTCTGTATTAAGTATCTGCTGATCGGCATGCTTGCCATTGCTACCAGAAGCAGCTATGAATTCATTGAACTGCATACCGGCTGGTCGATTTGGCCTTACACACTAATCGTCATCGGTCTGCTGTTTATCGCGGCTGCCGGATGGAAGCATTTGAATGCCAGCTACCCGAAGGATCAGATTTTTGAGAAGGAGACGGATCAAGAATTGGACTAGAAAAACATGAGGAGCTGTGACATAAATGGGTTTCTAACAAAAGCAAACTGGCTCGAATTTAAATGGTAAATTTTCAACCACAAAACTATTCCAACGGATGCCTCTACTGGGTGCCACAAACGCTATTGGCTCCAAAAACGTTGATTTCAAATTATAGCGGTTGCCATGGCGCCTATTTCGCTTAACCAGGGCATTTTCGCCTAGATTAAGACAAATAACGTTGGTCACGTCCGTTAGAAATTGAAAAAGGTCTTTTTTCGTATAATAGCAGCTGCTACACCCGTTAGATTTCCGGCGGTCACAGGATCGGCTAGAAAACTGAGCTTTTGCGGAAATCTGAAAGGATCAGGGGTACGTACGGAGCAGCGGAGAGGACGAAGCAATTCCGGAAAAGCGGCAGCGCTCGCCTTTGGCCCGAAGGGTCAACAGCGATTGCAGGAATGCTTCGTTCGCGGAGCGTCTCACAACATACGAAAGAAGTGCCCCACCATGCGAAAGAAGTCCCCCCATGTATGCGAAAGAAGTGCCCCAAGTCATCAGACCTTTTGGGACACTTCCTTTCGGCTGTATAACAACATACTTTTTTGCCCTGATAAAGCAAACCGTGACACCTCAAACATCAGCCCTTAACCGATCCAGCCAGGCCGGAAACAAAATACTTCTGGAACAGCAGATAGACACACAATGTGGGAATAATGGAGATCAGAACGCCAGCGTTCAGCAGCGTGTAATCGGTTGAATGCTCGCCTTTAAAGGCAAGCAGCCCCGTTGTAATGGTCTTCATCGTATCCTTGGTGATAAAAATCTGCGCCAGCAAAAACTCGTTCCAGGTCGCCATAAAGTCAAAGATGATGAGCGTGGCGATGGCAGGCATGGACAAAGGCAATATAATTCTGAAAAATTTCCCCATATCCCCGCAGCCGTCAATCAAGGCGGATTCGTCGAGCTCCTTTGGAATGGTGCGGAAGAAGCCGCGCAGAATCAGAATGCCAAACGGAATGCCAAAGCCGACATAGACAAGAAAGATTCCGGGATACGTGCTGACCAGATGGGTTTTGTTCAGAAATATATTCAACGGCACCAGTGTAGCCTGCATCGGGATCATCATGCCAACCAGGAAAAAGGCGAACATCGAATTGCTCCATTTAAAATTCAGCCTGGTCAGGGCAAACGCCGCGAGCGCTTCGATCAGAATGCCCAGAGGTACTTTGACGAGACAGATGAACAGCGTATTTTTCATATACATGCTCATTTTGCCTTGGTCCCACGCCTTCAGAAAGTTATCCCACTGAAATTTTTCAGGTAGCGCATAGAACGGGCTCGTCATCAGATCCGCCCTCGATTTCAGCGCGGTGAAAGCGATAAACAGGACCGGGATCAAAAATATGGCCGCCAAAATAATCAGAAATACGTATCGTAATACGGTTACTGCCGGATGAACTCTCAACTCCTCCATGCTGCATCACTCTCTTTCTGCACGTTATACATGGGATTTCTTCGTTGTGTAATACACATAAGGAATGATGATGGTCATGGAAACCAATACAAGAATGAAGGCGATGGCCGAACCCATGCCGATATTTGCAAACTTGAACGTCTGAGCATACATCCATGACGAGAGCACCTGAGTGCTTTCGGCCGGGCCGCCGCCGGTCATGCCATAAATAATGTCATACACCTTCATGGAAGCGATCAGCGTTGTGGCGATCACAATGACAAACGTCTCGCGCAGCAGCGGCAGCGTAATATACAGAAATGACTGATACGGTTTCGCTCCATCGATCAAAGCCGCTTCATATGGGTCCTGCGGAATGCTCTGCAGCCCTGCCAGAAAAAGCACCATGGGCTGTCCGATGCCCTGCCACATGGCCGCAACGAATACCGCGTACAGCGCGATATCCGGCTCTGCCAGCCAGGCGTGCTGCCAGCTTTCCAGTCCCAGCAATGCCAGCATTTTATTCACAAATCCTTGTGTCGGGTTGTAGAGCCAGGTCCAGCCGGTGGCCACTACAATGCCTGACAATACATATGGGAAGTAGAATACGCCGCGGAAAAAGATCCGCCCCTTCAGCTTTTTGTTCAGCAGCAGCGCAAGCCCCAGGCCTGCACCCATGATCAGTGTCAGCGAACCGATCATCCAGAACAGATTGTTTTTCAGCGCTCTCAGGAATACGGTATCCTGCGTGAACAGTTCCGCATAGTTGCCCAGCCCTACAAACTCTTTATGAGGCGCAACTCCATTCCAGCTGAAGAAACTGAGAAATAAGGTATACACCGCCGGCACAAAAATAACCGTTAAGTAAATGATTAAAGCAGGCAGCAGGAACAGCCATGGCTTAAGCATTCTTGTTGTCACGCCATCTTCCCCCTTTCATACCAATCGCGGCAGCAGGAAGTTCCTGCTGCCGCCTTGCCCCATTCAGTCCAGGCGGTAAGGTCCTGATCATCATTTCTGTTTGCTTTTGTACGAAGACACGGCGTTCTCCATATTTTCAGCGGCCTGCTGCGGTGTCCACTCGTTCAGCGCCACTTTATCCTGCGCTTCGAACAGCTTCTGTACGACCTCCTGCGGAAGAGCCTGGTCAGTGATCAGGAAACCGCCATCCTTCGCGCTGTCAAGCAGCGGCTGAACATGTGGTGTCTTGTCGGAAACGGTGAAGCCCAGCGTGGCCGGTGAACCATAATCATCGATAAATTTATTGACTACTTCAACGCTGGTTAAATACTCGCCAAGCTTGAGAGCCGCTTCCTGCTTCGCAGGGTCGGACGCTCCGTTGAGCTGCAGCATTTCAACGAACACGGATGCGCGGGCCGGCGTTTGTTCTGTCGGGAATTTGAAGACATCAAATTGTGCCGGATCAAAGCCATTTTCGGTAATGTTGCCGTCAAACCAGGTTCCTTCGTTAATGATTGCCCCCGATTGTTGATAGAACAGCATCTCGGCTTCGCTTGGGTCCAATGAGGAGTACCCCATCGGGAAGTAACCCTTGTCCGTATATTCCTTAATCTTTTCAAATGTTTTTACGACTGCCGGATCGTTCCATGACGCCTCCAGATTGTTCAGCTTATCATGCAGTTCGGGCCCTGCAAAATGCTCAAGCAGCTGCTCGGTCAGGCGCATCGTATGCCAACCGCCTTTGCTGCCGAAGGCCAGCGGGGTAACCCCGTTATCTTTGAGCGTTTGCAGTTGGGACTCAAATTCGGCAAAGGTTGAAGGCGCTTGCAAATTCAGCTTTTGATACAGCTCCTTCGGGTACCACATGCCCAACACATTCAAGTGTAGCGGAATGCCGGAAATTTTCCCGTCATACGTGGACATATCAATCGCCGTTTGATTGTATTTTTCCGACCATTTGTGGTCCTGCGCCACCTGAGTCAAATCCATGGTCATGCCATTTTCCGGGTAAAAGGAGCCCAGCGTGCCGCCCCACGTAAACCACATATCCGGCAGTGTCTTTGAGCTTGCAGCTACCTTGAGGTTTTCCTTGAACGGGTCTACCTCATATTGGGTAAGCTCCACATCAATATCCGGGTTGGCTTTTTCAAAATCTTCAACCGCCGACTGCAGCCATGCCCACCCCGTATTCAGCGTCCAGAAGGAAATGCTGACCTTGGCGCTGCCGGACGATGAGCCCTCCTGGCTTTTCTGCCCTGCATCCGAAGAACACCCCACCGCACTTGTCACAACAAGCAGAACACTAAACAGCAAAACAACCCACTTTTTCATCATGTATGCCCCCCTACGTTTGTTGGTTGATAGCTTGAATGCGCAGTGCCTGATAAGGCTTGCCCGGCAAGTCCACGCGGCAGTTTCCTTCATAGGTCCCGGGCAGCGAAGTCATCGTCATGTTCCATGTATCGATCAGTTCAATGGTAAACGTGATGCCCTCCGGCAGCGACAGCATCCGGAATCCCGGGCGGCTTGAGCCGAAATAAGCGAGATAATATTCGCCATCCACTCCGCCCGCAGCTATATCCCAGTGAAAATCCGTCTTCAGACGGTCGAGCTGTGGCCCTTCTTCAATAATTTGGCGTAGAAACTGAATTCTGGACGGGCTCTCCCCGTGCAGGGTTCCTCCGTGTGACCACCAGATGATATTGTCTTCATGGAGAAAAGTTTCCCCATGCGTCACATAACCACCATTCAGCATGCCCTGCCAGAAGCATTCCACCATCCGTTCTGCCGTGATGTTGCCCCATCCGTGATTCAGATTGCCCTCATAGCGGCATTCATCCACAACAATGGGCTTTCGGTAGGTCTCCTGCCATTCCTCAACAAAATGAAGATCATGATGCTGGATGCTCGCATGTGTAACCCAAGGCTTGCCATGGTCATACCAATGCAGGTTGCTGCGGTAATGGATGCCCGGATGGTGCCAGTTGTGAATGGAGCGGAGATGACCATAAGGATCGCGCTCTTGAATGATTCTGAAGAACCGGTCCCAGTCCCGCATCGTTTTGGCCTTCATCAGATCGAACTCATTGGCCAGCGACCACCAGATATTGCGATACGCCGAGAGACGGGCAATGGTATAACGCAGATAAAAATCGTCCGTCTCAGGGCTCATCTCCGCAAATCCCCACCGGTCATAAGGATGGAAAAGGATGAGGTCGGCCTCGATGCCAAGCTGCTGCAGATCTTCAATCCGGCGTTCAAGGTGCTGCCAATAGGCGGGATCAAATGCCGTGAAGTCCCAGCCCTCTTCAAGAGAGCCTGCAAACGGGTACAATGCCGGTTCGTTCAAATTGTAATCATAGTGCTTCGGAAAAACACACATCCGGATTTTATTAAAAGAACCCGCTTCGGCCAGGCTGCGCAGGGTAAGCTCCTGCAGCTCTTCCTCCTGGTGATTCCATACATAACTCGTCGTTCCGAAGGGAAAGAAGGGTTTGCCGTCGGCATAAGCAAAATGGACTTCACGATCTACTCCAACAGGTCCGTGATTTCCCGGGGAAGGCTCAACACATGTGAACATGCCCTGAACCAGATTTAACTTAGGAACATTACTGACCGTCTCATAAGACCATTTCCCCAAGGTATCCGGCATAAAGCGAACACGGTAACAGCCTTGTCCGTCATAAAATCCGTCTGCCTCAACAATCCGGTGTCCCTGACGGAAGCGCGCTGCAAACGACACATCCGTAAAAGGGTTACCGTCCTGCGGGCCGGGAAGGGAAAGCTCAAATTTCCCCCAGCGTTCAATTTCCGGCGCTTTCTCTAGTTCCTGCATCACTCTTGATCGCCCCTTTCTTTACTGTTCATTGAAGCTCCTGCACCATTATTCTAATGATTAAGGCTTGGGGAAAGTAGCGGGCGAATCGGCTTTTTCATACGCGATTTTGACGTGAATGCAGATGCAGCAGACGCTTCCGGTCCCGGCAATAGATCATTTTTGCAAAATCATACGTTTTTTTGACTTGTGCTTGGTATGCTTATAATGCGAGTTCAAAAAGTCAGGTTTTCAGCACCGAAGCTTATGCTTCCGAAGTGCGTTTTTTCAAAACGCTTGAGTTGGATGAAGCTAGGGACTGAGGAGCGTACTTTAGGTACGTGAGCACCTGAAATGTTTCCGCAGGAAACATGCTTCGGAAGCATCCGCTTAGTCCCGGCTGAATTCAAGATTCGATGTCGAGTCTGCCTCCTGATTTACTTCGTGATCAAAAGATGACTTTTTGAACAACCTCTATTGATTGCGGTATTCAAGAGGAGTTAGCCCCGTACGGTCCTTGAACAGCTTGCTGAAGTAGTAGGGGTTGCTATACCCGAGATCAGCCGCGATCTCGTACACCTTGCGGCCCGTTTCGCGCAGCATTTTCTGGGCAATTTCCATTTTGTTGCGTATTACGTAATCGCTGAAATTTTCACCGATTTCCTTAAGAAAAATTCTGCTCAGGTACCCCGGACTCACGTGGATGGATTCCCCGACCTTGGCCAGCGTAACATCCTCCAGCAAATGCCGGTCCACATATTCCTTGGCTCTGCGCACAATAAAGCTGTCGCTCTGTTCGTTGCGGGGAAAACGCAAAAGCGCGGACATGTAGGCGTCAGGCAGGCTGGTAATATCCCTGCAGGCAGAAGGACCGCAAGCAAAGATCAGCCGCACGTTCAACAGCTCAAGCACCTTCTGGCGCATGCCATTCAGATAACTTGACATATCGCCATTCCCGGTATGGGGACGGACAGGCGCAATCCAAATAATTTCACGAAAGTTTCTGTGAAAGACCAGGCCTCCCCAGTCCTTGGCCGCCAGCTTGCTCACGAGGTGCAAAATAGAAAGAAAGCGCAGCTGCTCCGCATCTTCATTCTCCTGAACCGCGTCGCATCTTTTGCGGATAATGGCCAGTTCATAACCTTCCTTGTAGGATTCGTCCGCCAGCTCGGGCAGAAGCTGAAGCGGCTCCGCCGGAAATGTAAAAGGATCCAGCAGCGATAAACAGAGCCCGTTTTTTTCCTCTTCCGTACGCTGTGGCGGTTCATGTGAGGTCAATTTCAGGCGGGAGATGACCTTCTGCATCGTGTTCGCAATTTCGTCTTCATCCATGGTCGGTTTGTGCAGATAATCGGCTGCTCCCAGCCGGAGGGCTTCCCTTACATAAGAAAAAGTATCATAGCTGCTCAGAAAAATAATTTGGACCTCCGGCTTCCTGTGCCTGATTTTTTGCGCCAGCTCAATCCCGTCCATACCGGGCATGCGGATGTCAGTCATGACAAAGTGAATGCTCTCTTGCTCCACAATCCGCAGTGCTTCTTCCCCGTCAGCCGCCTCGGCCTTCCAGCAGATCCCGAGACCTTCCCAATCCAGCATGTAACGCAGTCCCATTCTCACAATGGACTCATCATCAACGACCAACAGATTCCACATCTCTGTCCCCCCTTGTCTCTGATGCTGCCGATTTCAGCGGTATGTTAACAATAGCTTTCGTGAGTCCCTCACTCCGCTCTAACGACAGTCCGTACGGCTCGCCAAACCTGAGCAGAATTCGCTCGTGCACATTGCGCAATCCGATATGATCAGTGCCCCCCTCTCCGGCTCTGTCCCTTTGCTCCCCGCTCTCTTCCCCCAGCGGAAGCTCTTTGCCGGCAAAACCAGTGCCGTCATCCGCAATTTCAACGACTAGCGTTCCGCTCTCCGGGTCCGGTCTTGCCGCAACGGAAATGTGCAGAGTTCTGTCCAGCCCTTTGGCTCCATGAAAGATCGCGTTTTCCAGCAGCGGCTGCAGCAGCATGGGCGGAGTGGACACATGCAAGCATTCGTGCGGAATATCCCAATCCACCGTAAAAACACCGGTATATCTCAAATCCATCAAAGCGGCATAATCCTTCAGCAGCCGAATCTCCTCATCCAGCGTCACCAGTTCGCTGTCCAGCTTCATATTCGCCTGCAGCAGCCTGGCTAACGCTTGCAGCAATTTGGCAATATGAGGCGATTGCTGAAGTATGGCGAGCATGCGAATGGAATTCAGCGTGTTATATAGAAAATGGGGCTGTATTCGTGCCCGCAATGCGTAGAGCTCGGCGTTGCGCTTCTGGCGTTCCTTCTCCTCGATGGACTGCACCAGCTTGTCGAGACGGCTGACCATCCTGTGATAGCTGCTTTCCAGGCGCCGCATTTCGTTGTCTTCGCCAACGGGGGCGGGAGCTTTGAAGTTGCCCTGCTCAACCTGACGCATAGAGCGGATCAAGCGGTTGATCGGCCTTGACAGCTTTCTGGCCAGCAGCCAGGAAATCGCGGCTGAACAAATCACCGCCACCGCCGCCACCAGGAAAGTAAAATAGCTGATGGAGCGGCTGCCAGCCAGCAGCTCCTCACGATTGACTCCCAGGTACACCTTCCACTTTAAGTAACCGCTTTCAAGAAAAACGCCGCTGTAGCCCTCCTGCCCCTGAGCGGCAGACGCAGGCACCTCCCAGCTGCCCTGCTGCTCTCCCGCACCGATGGGCAGCTGTCTGGCCGCAAGGGCGGGATCGGATGCATAAATGACATCCCGGTTCTGATCAAGGACAGTCACCTTGACCGTTGGAAGCTCCAGCGTCTCTACAAATTTGGGGATAAAATCGGGACTGATGAAGATGGCCATAACAGCCAGCGGTTGATAGTCCTCGTCCATCAGCAGCCGGGAGCCGATCAGGGCGGGGAAGGTCCCGTCTTTAAACTGCCTGATCTCCCGCACTCCCGTAATGGCAAAACCGCCCCGGTCTGCAAGCGTTTGTCGGTACCAATCTTCATCCGTCACCTTTTCCCTGGGATTAATGACCGTGTTCCCGCTGATTCGGTAGCCGTTGACGGTTCCGTTCATGCCATAGATCATCAGCCCCTTGATCGAGGAGTTGATGGAAGGGTAAGCTCCCATGAGCCGGGCCATCGTTCTCTGCGCCTGGATTTCCGCCGTTCCCCACTGCTCCTTGGCCAAATAAGGTTTATTTAAAAAGCTGAAAATGTCAGGCAGATAATACGGGATCATCGTAAACCGGTCAAAATCCCTGATCTGGCGTTCAATGGATGTGTTGAGCTGGGCCAGTATGACGTTCAGATCCTGCTCGTTTCTGGCCTGCAGCATCATGGAGGATTTACGGTAGGCCATCGTGCCAATCAGCAGCGCCGGAATGCTGCTCAATAGAATGAACACGACAAAGAGCTTGGTCTGAAACCGGATGTTGGACCATTTACGCATTTCCTCACCCCTTGAAGTCTTAGATGCCTTAAAAGTCTTAAGCTTGCCGGTTCGTACAAATCACTTATTGTCTGCCGCCTGCATCGCCAAAGCGGGAGCGGAGCAGGAATTACGTTCCACAAAACGTGTGTCGACGGAGAATTTGGCTTTGACCTGCGCACCGTTTTCTATAAATTCAATCAGCTGATCCACCGCCAGCATGGCCATTCTTTCTTTTTCCACATGAATGGTCGTCAGCTCGGGCGTCACAATGACTGATTCGGATATATTATCGAAACCGATGACCGAGGTATCCTGCGGCACCCGAATCCCCAGCTCCGCCATCGTTTTCATGGCGCTGATGGCGATATAATCACATTCGCAGAACCAGGCCGTTGGCAGTGGGCGGCCGCTGTCAAGATAGGCGCCAAGCTGCTTTTTCAAACTTTCCTGGGAAGTCAGAATCGTCGGCGATACTGAAATCACATCCGCATCTGCAACGGAAATTCCCTGTTCCGCCAAGGCCTCCATAAATCCCCGTCTACGCTCCTCAAAATTATGAATACGGATATCCGAAGCCATGTAACCGATGGAGGTATGTCCGATATCGCAAAGATAGGAGCCGGCCTGATAGGCACCCATCACATTATTGATTTCAACGAATTGCACCGGCAGTGTGTCAAAGCAAGTATCAAGCACCAGAAGATTGGGCAGGCTGTCGTGAATAAATTTGATTTGCTCGCGCGTCAAATTGGTGCCAAGCACAATGACACCGTCGCTGCGCTTCTCTTCGGCAACGGTCTGGATTTCTTTATAGAAGGATTCCATGTCCACCGTTGAAAAAATAAGCACATACCCTCTTTGTCTGCATCTTTCTTCAATGAATTGTATCAGCTCCTTGAAAAAAGGCTGCTGGTAATATTTATCAAGCACGATGCCTGAGTTGGTGCAGACCAGGAAAAGTAATGATTTATCGTTTCTGGCCGTTGCATTGGCCGATGCCCTGCTCTTGGGAATATACCCTGCTTCCTGGGCAATTTGCAGAATGCGCTCCCGTGTATCTGCTGAAATTCCCGGTTTTCCGCTAAAGGCAAGAGAGACGGCTGACTTGGATACGTTAGCCATTCTAGCTATATCTTCCATTTTCATATGAAAATTCTCCATTCCTACAAAGTTAACCACAGTTAAGAGAAGTTTATACTGTCTGCCGTCAAGTTGCAATGTTTAGATCTCTTTTTTAGTGTTTTTTAGCTTATTTCACTAAAAAACATACTATAACCCCTTAATATTATGCCTGATTCACAACTCATGGGGTATGAAAGTATAAATGCAATATACTGTTTAGTTCGTTTTGCGGCTGTATGATGTTAAACAGGAGAAAAACCACCGCATATCCCAGCGATGGTTCGTACAGCAATTAAGCCGTGGAATCGAAGTATTTTGATGAAGGAAGCTATTTCCTATTTCCGGACTGCAACGAGCAGAACATCCCCTTCAAAAGGATGCATATCCATGACCGTCATGTTATCCTGCGTCGATACCAGGGCACTGGCAATACGTCTGTTTTCCAGATCGAAAATGGTCATTTCGTAATCCGTGAGATCCGCATTTAATTTTAACACCGTGTTCACGGGAACATATATGGCCGCTTTTTCGTATCCCGGGGTCGCGGCTGCGCGAATCTCCCTGGTATGATTCATAACGATATCCCATGGTTGCAGACCGGTCAGATCATATGTTTCAAACAGCCATTTGGCAAAGCCGTAATCCCAGGCTCCCTCGAACTTTAAGGCCGTGGCCCAGTCGTAAGGAGCGTCGAAGCCTTCCCCCGTCACCCCGAAGCTCTTCCCTTTCTTATGCCAGCTCCATATTCCGTGCGCCCCGTAAGTAATCCCTGCGGCCGCGCCTGATAACAGACTCTGCCAGGCCGCTTTGCGGACATCAGAACGGGTATACCGTCCATACACTCTGCGGCTGTACCCCATCATCTCGTAACACGGCTCCGCGTTCAGCACCGGCCGGGTCACGGGTTTGTTATAAAAATCCAGTGCCATATCATAGGCCATATGCTGAAATTCGGAATTATGGCCGGACTGGTACATATAGAAATCCAAATCCGGATGATGGATAAAAGCTTCAGGCAGCTCGACCAGCCGCCCCTGGATATGCAGTGTAGTGAGGCACTCCGGGCTGATCTCCTTCACAATACTGAGCGCGGTCCGATAATACTCATTTGCCCGTTCGGAAGGAAAATCCGTATCTCCGCTGATGACATAAATCGGATGAAATTTGGAAAAGATGCCGGCAGCATACCGCACATACGGCTCCACCGCGTCAAGCGGCATTTTCTTCTCCTCACGCAGCCGTCCGGCCCAGGTGTCGGGAATATAATTGCACCAAAGCAGCACCAGAGCAGGCACGAAGCCTCGCTCCACCGCCATTTGCACCATCTTCTCCGCTCTGGCGAAATAAGCCTCGTTCAGGGCTTGAAAGTCGAAGCTGCCATCCGGGTTGACTGCAAACGGTTTGATATCGAGATCGCTGCCGCTTGCATCCCACTGCTGCAGTAAATTGATCTGCAGGACATTGAACCCCTGGCTTCTGCGGTAATCCAAATAATAGGCCCACTCTTCAAGCGTGATGTTCGTAAACGCGCTCCAGACCGTATCCGCCAAATAGAAAAAAGGTTTTCCCTCATGGACGAAATATCGCTTGTTATCCGATATCTTCAGTTTAATCATCTGTTAGCGCCTCCTAAAGAAAAACGGCAGGCTGCTCCCGCCGTTTTCCGCTTATTTACTCGTTTTACGAAGTAACCACACTTCCCTCTGTATCCGTCCCGCCTCCATGCCGGGCTTCTTCCTCCGCTTCACGTTCCTTGACAAGCGCCTGTCTGTCAAGCGCTCTGAAGAACGGATAATAGATCAGCATGCATACGGGGATCAGCAGCAGCTGCGCAAAGGCAAGCCGCCAGCTGCCTTCAATGATGCCCAATGCAAAGATCGGTGTGCCAAATGGCGGGTAAATCCCGATGGGCGCAGGCAGAAGTCCGACGGTCGTTGCGAAATAACCGATTATGCAGCAGACGACCGGGGCAAGGATAAACGGAACCGCCAGAATGGGATTCATGACCACCGGGATTCCGAAAATCATGGGCTCATGAATGGAGAAAAACGTTCCCGGAAGACCCAGCTTGCCAATCGTGCGAAGCTGCTTGCTCTTGGCCAGGAAAGTCAGCAGCAGGGCGAAAGCAAGCATCGGAGCATAGTTGGCGAAGATCGACCAGAAGGCCAGACCAATGATGTTCGGAAGCGGGCTACCCGCTTCGAAAGCATTAAGATTGGCAAGGTCAAGGCTCATCCAGATCGGCTTCACGATGGCCAGGGTCACGATGGCTCCATGAATGCCGAACATCCAGAGCAGCTGCATGACGATCAATGCGATAATCAGCGCCCCGAGCGAGCCTCCCAAGCCTTCCAGCGGCACCTGCAGGTAGCTGTAAATCAGCTGATGGACCGTGACATAAGAGGTCTGCATAAATACCCCGGCAATGATCACAAACACGACAACAACCAGTACGGCGGGAATCAATCCCATGAATGTTTTAACAACCGTTGGGGGCACACCATCCGGCATTTTAATGGTCCAGTTGCGGTCGACCACCCAGATATACATTCTTGCCGCCAGAAGTCCGACGAACATGGCCACAAACAGCCCTTGCGCACCCAGCCATTGAAACGGAATCGCCCGGACCGTATCGAAGGTTTCGACAGGCGTCAGCACAAGAAATGATAACAAGGCGGTTGCGGCTGGAATCAGCGGGTCTTTATCAAACGATTGTGCCAGTCTGTAAGCGATGAAAAAGACGGCATAAAGCGAGATAATACCGGTTGTCATCGTGGACCCGAGACCGATAATGCTTTTAATGGGAGCAATCAGATTTTGATAGGGCTCCCAGGCAAGCGCAGAGAAGAGCGTCGAAAACGCGCCGATGATCAGGAAAGGCAGCGTGGACATCAAACCGTTGGAAATCGCACTCATATAACGGTTTTTCTGGATTTTCCCCGCAAACTTCTGCAAATTTTTAGTGATATTTTTCGTTTCAGCCATCACGGTCAACTCCTAATTCAGAGTTAGATAAAAACCAAATTTTAGATAGCGCTTCCATTTTTCCTCCTAAGCAGCCTTTACAGCTTTAAGGCATCGGACAGCACCTTTTCACCGTTCATCATGCCGTAATCGGATATATTGATCACGCTGACCTTGATTCCTTTCGGCTCATACTTTTGCCTGAATTCGTCTTCCAGATACCCTACCTGCGGTCCGATCAGCAGAATGTCGGTTTTGTCGGCATATTCGGGAAAATTGCTTTCCGACATCGCTCTGATTTCCGCATCAATGCTGTTTTGTTGAGCGGCCTTCTGCATTTTCTGCACAAGCATGCTCGTAGACATTCCCGCTGCACACACCAGTGTAATTCGTTTCATCATGATTCCTCCCCGATATTGACAGTCTGTTGGTCTTTGTGTTCGTATTGGCCGATTCTGCTGTAAAGCTCTATCATATGTGCCGCCAAATCCTTGATTGTAATGGCCGACATCAAATGATCCTGCGCGTGAACCATCAGAAGCGTCACCTTGTGCTCCAATCCTCCCGCCTCCTGTTGAATAAGACGGGTCTGCAGCTTATGCGCTTTCACAAGTTCGTTTTTGCTTTCCTCCAAACAAGCTGCAGCCTGCTCCCATTGTCCCTTTTGCGCATGGCCGATCGCTTCCATAGCTTTGCTTTTTGCGTAGCCCGAGTTGGTGATAAGGCCCATTATGATTTCCTGATATTCATCCATGCTGCCACCTCGTTTGTTTCGATTTACGGCTTCAGTGTACCGCATCCATGAGGATGTATATATTCATTCCTTTTCCGCTGCAAGCGGAAATGTGTTCTATCAATGAAGCTTGTGCCTGACCATAATCCGCGAAAATTCCCTGAAGGTTTCGCATTCCAGCAGCTGCCGGATCATATCCGGGCTGTCCGCGATTCTGATTAACTGATCATACATCTCTGCAGGTGAGTCGGCGCCATTTCTGCTGATGCTGAGCAGACAAACGAATTGCACCGGCTTTCCCGCCCAGTCGATGGGCTGCTCCAGCGTGCAAATCGCCCATACAGTACGGCTGCTCTGCGGAGTAATGGGATGCGGGATAGCAACAAGATTCCCGTATGAAGTCGGGGCGGCTTGCTCCCTTTCCAGCACCAGTCCCACAAAACCCGCAGCCGATTGGACCAGTCCCAAATCGTGAATTTTGGCGCCAAGAAAAGAAATGACCTCTTCACGGGAAGTGAAGCTTTGTTTTAAAAACACAAGCTCCTCCATCACATAACGGAGAGTGACGTCCCCTTCTTCCGTCAGCAGATTCCTGATCTTGTGCAGATCGCCGCCGCCGAGAAGTGTCTCAACGACCACAACGGGAACAGGCAGCGGGTCCTGGATCGGGATCGTGCTTACCAGAAAATCGATATTTTCCAGAGAAAGCTGCTTAAGCTTGTAATACTCGGTCGTACCGGCAATCTCCAGCTGTGAACCGAATTTGCTTCTCAGCTTGTAATAGAGGAGGCGGGCGCTCCCCACACCCGAGGTGCAAACCACCAGACAGCGTTTAGGCCGCTGCTTGCCGGGGGATCTCTCCATGGCTGCCCCGATGTGAATCGCCAAATATCCCATTTCAGCTTCGGGGATGCTCATGTTTATTTTGCGCTTAATCAGCTTGGCGGCAATGACTCCCGCCTGAAAAGCCAACGGATAATTGGCCTTCACCTGGTCCAGCAGCGGGTTGCGGATACTCATCCCGTATCTGACACGATTGAGGGCAGGCTTCAGATGCAGACAAATTCCCATGAACAGCTCCTGATCCCCTTTGATGCCCAACCCCAAATCTCTCTCCACTGCGTCAATAATCTCTTTCCCCAGCTCATATATATCCCGGTCAATAAGCTTCTCCGCATCCGCTTCTTCCTTGCCGACTGCGGAAATTTCGTTAAACCACCTGGTGCCTCCCAGATGCATGGCAATATAAGCAATCTCTGCTTCCGGAAAAGGAAGCTTGAGCTCTTTTTCAATAAGCATCACGATCCGCTGGGCAACCCCGTATTCCTCCATCCCGCGAAAATGCTGCAAATCATCCGAAAAACTGCATAACTGATTTCCTTCCCTGATGCGCCTGCAGGCGATGGCGATATGGGTAGCCAAATTGCTGAAGGCAATATCGGACAACACAACATTGAACTTTTGCGTCTGCTCCAGAATAATGCTCTGGATCACAGTCATTTCCTGCGGGGTAACGATGGACGCAAATTCGTTCTCCCGGCTGCCAGGCCCGTTTCCTGAACGGTTCACAATAAACTCGGACATGCAAAAACGAAGCCTCACTTCGCTCCCTTCCAGACGAACGCCGTAATTCGGACGTGCATCGATGCTTACCCCGTAAGCCTGCAGCGTTTTTTTGACCTCCCGGAAATCGTTCTGTACCGTAGACCTGCTGACATACAATTCATCCGCCAAATCTTCAAGCTTCAAATAACCGCCTGCCAGCAGCAGCCGTCTGATCAAATAAAGCTGGCGGTATTCCGGCAGACCCGGATCGTCAGGCTCGTGGTACGAAAAGAGCTGCTGCAGCAGTTCCTTGAATGCACGATCATCATGAATTTTCAATTCGTAACCTCTGGACCTTACAGGCTCAATCGCTGCTCCCCGTCCGGCCAGAAATTCGTCCAGCTCCCTGATATCATTGCGGACGGTCCGTGAAGTAACCTGTATTAGCTTAGCCAAATGCTCACTCTTGACGGGCGCATCCGCAGCAAGCAAATGCTGCAGAATTGAAATCATACGGGTATTCATGCTGACCACCTTCTGAACCCTTGGATTTTGGTTGTTTTACTTTATTTTAGAAAATCAGTTAGTTTCCCATCCCTTGTCATCGGTTATATGAAGTTTACATCGCGCTTTATTCCAATGCAATGTTTATAAAAATTAATAAATTAAATTTAGTTTATATTTAGTTAATTTCGTGAATTATGAGCTAAACTTGTTGTTGACACCGCTTTATATCGATGATACGATGGCGTCGTAAATAATAAACTAGTCATAAGTTTAGTTTAAATAACTAAACTAAACACCTCTTTTGTTTAGCCATTCTATTTTATCCATCCATGAGGAGACATGATTTATGAAAAAGTTGAAACTGGGTTATGCTCCGACACGCCGTTTTACGTTCAGCGCTGAAGATGCTTTCAAGTACAAGGTCGCCATCCGCCAGCAGATTGAAAGCTTTGGCATGGACATCGACATCGTCGATCTGGAAGGCCTCAACCAGGAAGGGCTGCTTTATGACGATCACATCAATGCAGACTTGATTGTAAAACGTTTTAAAGATGAAGAAGTGGACGCCGTCTTTTTCCCGCACTGCAACTTCGGAACAGAGGATACCGTGGCCCGGGTAGGCAAGGCGCTCGGCAAGCCTGTGCTGCTGTGGGGACCGCGTGACGAGGCACCGCTTGCGGACGGCATGCGCCTGCGCGACACGCAGTGCGGACTGTTTGCGACGGGCAAGGTGCTGCGCCGGTTCAATGTTCCTTTTACTTATGTGACGAACAGCCGGGTCGAGGATCCGGTGTTTGAACGAGGTTTTACCAATTTCATCGCAGCGGCCAACGTTGTGCGCCAATTTAAAAGCCTGCGCATTCTGCAGATTGGTCCCCGTCCCGCCTCTTTCTGGACGATGATCTGCAACGAAGGCGAACTGCTCGAAAGATTCGGAATCGAGATTCATCCGATCACACTTGTGGATATTCAGCTCAGATCCAAGAAGATCGCTTCCGGCAACAGTCCGGAGCTGCTCGAAACGATCGATTATATTAAAGAAAAGCTGGATTACAGCGAGGTTACGGAAGACGATGTGAGAAGAATTGCCGCATTGAAAGTGGCCATGAAGTCCTTTGCCCGCGAAACCGGAAGCACCGCCATCGCCATTCAATGCTGGTCCTCCTTGCAGGACGCCATGTCCATCATGCCTTGTCTTGCCAATGCGATTTTGACCGATGAGCAGATCCCAGTTACCTGCGAAACAGACATTCACGGCGCCATTACTTCCATCATGGTGCAGGCTGCGGCCATGAACGAAGCTCCGACCTTTTTCGCAGACATTACGGTGCGCCATCCTGAAAACGAAAATGGCGAGCTCCTCTTCCACTGCGGAAACTTTCCGGTCTCCCTGTCTGTCGAGCAAAAACCAAAGCTGCGCAAGCATTTCCTTTTTGATGACCATTCACCGGGAACACATGAAGGCCAAATCAAAGGCGGCGGCATGACGATTGCCCGTTTTGACGGCGACCACGGCGAATACTCCATGTTCCTTGGACGCGCAAAGGGAATCGAAGGCCCATATACCCGCGGCTCCTACGTGTGGGTTGAAGTCAATGACTGGCCACTTTGGGAAGAGAAGCTTGTCAAAGGTCCTTACGTTCACCATTCCGTAGGCATTCACGCCAACGTTATTCCTGCTCTTTATGAAGCCTGCAGCTATATTCCGGGGCTGACTCCCGACCCTGTCGATCCGACGGAACAGGAAATCCAGCGCTGGCTGAGGGGCTCTGACCTGACTGGCAAAAAAGCTGCTGAACGTTCCATCTAACTTATCCTGCCTGGCAATAGCAGTCAGACAGCCATACAAACTGCAAGGAGGACATTATGGATATTCAAGCATTGAAAATCAAAGCCGCCCAAATCCGCATGGATCTGCTGACCATCATTCACCGCGCCAAGACAGGACACACCGGCGGTTCGCTCAGCAACACGGATATTTTGACCGCCTTATACTATGAAGTCATGAATATTGACCCGTCCAACCCGAAATTGGCCGACCGCGACCGTTTTATCGCCAGCAAAGGCCATTCCGTGGAATCGCTGTGGTGCATTCTTGCCGATCTGGGTTTCTTCCCCAAAGAGGAGCTTGAGACTTACAGCCAGTTCGGAACCCGTCTGATCGGGCATCCGAACAACAAGGTTCCCGGCATCGAAATGAATACCGGCGCGCTCGGCCACGGCCTCCCCATTTCCGTAGGCATGGCCCTGGCGGCCAAACGCGACGGCCGCTCCTACCGCGTATTCTGCCTGATGGGTGACGGCGAGCAGGCGGAAGGCTCCAACTGGGAAGCGGCCATGGCCGCTTCCCACTACAAGCTGGATAATCTCGTCGGCATCATCGACCGCAACGGGCTGCAAATCAGCGGTTCAACGGAAGATGTCATGGGGCTGGAGCCGCTGGAGGACAAATGGGCCGCCTTTGGCTGGAACGTTATCTCCATTGACGGCAACGACATGGAGCAGCTGGTTCGCACGTTCCGCTCCGTGCCTGAAGTTGAGGGCAAACCAACGCTCATCGTAGCCAACACCGTCAAAGGCAAAGGAGTATCCTTCGCTGAAAATGTGCCAGCCTGGCATCACCATGTTCCCAATGATGAACAGCTGAAGCTTGCTTTGGCGGAATTAAGCGCAACCATAGAGCATTTAAGTCAAGAAGGGCAGGTGCACAGATCATGAATAAAATTCCGAACCGGCAGGTGATCTGCGAGACATTGCTTGAACTGGCCAAGGACGATCGCGACATCATGGTACTGGCCAGCGATTCGCGCGGCTCCGCCATGATGGCCCCTTTTGCCAGCACTTTCCCCGAGCAGTTCGTCGAGGTGGGAATTGCCGAGCAGAATATCGTAGGCATGTCGGCAGGACTGGCGCACAGCGGCAAAAAACCGTTTGTCACCTCTCCCGCCTGCTTTCTCAGCATGCGCAGTATTGAGCAGATCAAGGTGGATGTCGCCTACTCCGGAACAAATGTGAAGCTGATCGGCATCAGCGGTGGTGTCAGCTACGGAGCGCTGGGCATGTCCCATCATTCCGTGCAGGATATCGCCGTGGCCAGAGCAATTCCGGGCCTGGCAGTTATACTTCCCGCCGACCGTCATGAGACGAAGAAAATGACCGAAGCGCTGGTGAACTACAATGGAGGCGTGTATGTCCGGATTGGCCGCAACCCGGTGGAAGACGTGTACGAATCGGATGACTATCCGTTCGAAATCGGCAAAGCCGTCACCATGAAGGAAGGCACGGACCTGACCATCATTGCTGCCGGAGAGACGGTTCGAGTCGCCCTGGACGCCGCCGAAGCGCTGGCCTCGGAAGGGGTCTCCTGCCGTGTGCTCAACATGCATACGATTAAACCGCTGGATGAGGCTGCGATCATCGCCGCCGCGCGTGAAACCGGACATATCATTACTGTCGAGGAGCACAGCATATTCGGCGGTCTGGGCGCAGCCGTCGCTGAGGTTGTCGTGCAGAACCAGCCTGTGCCCATGAAGGTGCTGGGTATTCCGGACGAACCGGCCATTGCGGGCAATTCAGCCGAGGTATTCCAGCATTATGGAATCACCGGCGAGAATATCAAGCAGATCGCACTTGAGCTGATCAACAAGTAAAGGGCGGGTCGGAATGAAAGACAATGCAAAGTTTATATTGGCCATTGATCAGAGCACTTCCGGCACGAAAGCTCTGCTGGTCGATCACGACGGTGCGGTGCTGGCCCGCAGCTCCATGGAGCACCGCCAGTATTATCCTCGTCCCGGCTGGGTCGAGCACGATCCGCTTGAAATCTATGACAATGTCAAAAAAACGGCACAAGCGGTACTGGAGCAAGCCGGTGTTGAACCGGCTTCGCTGGCGGCGCTGACGATCACGAACCAGCGGGAAACGGCGCTGATCTGGGACCGTTCCACAGGGCTGCCGATTTATAACGCCATCGTATGGCAGTGCCAGCGAACGGCCGCAATATGCTCACGCTTGAAGGAGGAAGGGCATGAGCCGATGGTCCGGGCTAAGACTGGACTCATGCTCGACCCTTATTTCTCCGCCGCCAAGTTCAGGTGGATTCTTGATCATGCGGAAGGAGCGGCAGATCTGCTTGCCGAAGGAAGGCTGCTGGCAGGCACCATGGACAGCTGGCTTGTCTGGAAGCTCACGGGCGGCAAGACACACGCAACGGATTATACGAACGCCAGCCGTACTTCTCTCTTCAACATCCATGCGCTGTCATGGGATGAGGAGCTTGCCCGCCTGTTCGGCGTCCCCGCTTCCCTGCTGCCGCAGGTCAAATCCTCGGATGATATTTATGGATACACAGAGGATACAGACCTGTTCAAAGAGCAGGTGCCTGTCTCCGGAATCATCGGTGATTCACAGGGGGCCCTGTACGGACATCTCTGTTTTGAAACCGGAACAGCTAAAGCCACTTACGGCACGGGCACCTCAGTGCTGATGAATGTGGGACAGCAGCCGATTGACGGCGGCGAAGGACTTGTTACGGCCATCGCCTGGGGAGCGGGCGGTACCGTGACCTACGCACTGGAGGCCGTCATTCGCTCCACAGGCGACTCGCTCAAATGGACGCGCGACAATCTGGGGCTGTTCTCCACCTTTGAAGAAATGCAGCAGCTGGTCGATGCGACGCCGGATAATGAAGGCGTTTACCTGGTTCCCGCCTTTGTCGGCATGGGCGCTCCTTACTGGGACCCTTACGCGCGGGCAGCAATTACGGGCATGACCCGTGGAACCGGCAAAGGCCACATCATTCGTGCCGCCTTGGAAAGCACCGTCTACCAGGTGCGTGACGCGGTCGAATTCATGCAGGAGCAATCCGGTATCCCGCTCCGGGGTCTGCGCACGGACGGAGGCGCGTCTGCCAACTCATGGCTGATGCAGTTCCAGGCGGATATCCTCGGAACACCCGTGACCCGTTCCACCTGTGCCGAACTGTCAGCCATGGGTTCGGTCTACCTGGGGGGGCTTGGCACAGGCTTCTGGTCCGATCTGTCCAGACTCGCTTCCAATCTCACCATGTATGACTCCTACAGCCCCGCCATGGACCCAGCCCTGAGAGACCGCAACTATGGGGGCTGGCAGCGGGCCGTACGCTCCGTGGTACAGCCAGGCATCCAGCCGCCTCAATTCAGCTCGCCGCTGATCTGATCCCGAATCAGAGCGGCGAAGCTTTTCCTTAAAGAGGTAGTTCAAAAAGTCATCTTTTGATCACGAAGGAAGTCAGGAAGCGGACTCGACATCGAATCTTGAATTCAGCCGGGCCTTCCGGGGCTCACGTACCCCAAGTACGCTCCGCTCCTCAGTCCCTTGCTTCATCCAACTCAAGCGTTTTGAAAAAACGCACTTCGGAAGCATAGGCTTCGGTGCTGAAAACCTGACTTTTTGAACACGCACTTAAATGACCACTCAAATAAGGAGGAACATGCTTGAATATCAGGATGAAGGGGATTCACAAAGCCTTTGGAACGAACCGTGTGCTGTTGGGTGTGGACTTTGAGCTCCTTGAGGGAGAGGTTCATGCCCTCATGGGCGAAAACGGGGCGGGCAAATCCACATTGATGAACATTCTTACCGGTCTTCACAGCAAGGATGAAGGCATCATTTCCATTGACGGCAAAGAAGTGAATTTCTCCAGTCCCTCCGCAGCCGAGCAGTACGGCATTGCATTTATTCATCAGGAGCTGAATATCTGGCCGGACTTGAGCGTGCTGGAAAATCTGTTCCTGGGGAAAGAGATCACAACAGGCTGGGGATTTTTGAATAATCGCAATATGAAAGCGATTGCACAAGAGCAGATGCGCAGGCTTTCCCTTACTCTTCCGCTCGACCAGCCTGCCGGAGCCTGCTCTGTCGGCCAGCAGCAAATGATTGAAATCGCCAAAGCGCTGATGACTGACGCCAAGGTCATCATTATGGACGAACCGACGGCCGCCCTTACAGATCGGGAAATCCGCAAGCTGTTCGAGGTCATTGCCTCTCTTAAAAAAGCCGGCGTCTCCATCGTGTACATTTCCCACCGCATGGAAGAGATATTTGAAATCTGCGACCGGATCACCATTATGCGTGACGGTATCACCGTCGATACCCGGGAAGTTTCGCTTACTAATTTTGATGATGTTGTGAAAAAGATGGTCGGCCGCGAGCTGACCGACCGTTTTCCGCAGCGGCACACCACTCCCGGCGAAATTGTGTTCGAGGTCAAGGACGCTTCCAGAAGCGGAGTCTTTCACCGGGCCAGCTTCTCTGTACGGGCCGGTGAAATTCTGGGCATTTCCGGACTGATGGGCTCCGGGCGCACGGAAATGATGCGGGCCATTTACGGCCTTGACCCCCTGGATGAAGGAGAAATACGCCTGAACGGTAAGAAGGTTGCCATTAAGCATCCATATGAAGCGGTTAAGCTGGGCATCGGATTTATTACCGAGGACCGCAAGGATGAAGGGCTGGTGCTCGATTTTTCCGTGCGTGAAAATATGGTGCTGCCCAGCTTGTTCAGCTTTGAGGAAAGAGGCCTGATCAATGAGCGGAAGGAAAAGGAATACGTCGATCTGCTGATTTCGCGGCTGACTGTAAAAACGGAGTCCCCCGAGACACCGGTGCGCAATCTGTCCGGGGGCAATCAGCAGAAGGTGGTGATCGCCAAATGGGTGGGCATCGGCCCGAAGGTGCTGATTCTCGACGAGCCTACCCGGGGTGTGGACGTAGGCGCGAAGCGGGAAATCTATCAGCTCATGAACGAGCTTACCGGGAAGGGGGTCGCCATCATTATGGTTTCCTCCGAGCTGCCGGAGGTCATTGGCATGAGCGACCGGATTCTCGTCGTGCATGAAGGACGGATTGCCGGAGAAGTCACCGGCCATGAGGCAACCCAGGAAAAAATTATGACGTATGCCACGGGAGGTCAGTAATATGCAGGTATCTACAGGTGAAGTAAAAGTCGGCAGCCGCAAAAACCGCGTGGGCTCCATGCTGCAAAAGGCGGGTCCCCTTCTCGGTCTGCTTATTTTGATTATCGTTGTATCCGCTATAAATCCCGCATTTTTGGAACCGCTTAATATTTTGAATCTGCTGCGGCAGGTGGCCATTAATGCCTTGATCGCATTCGGCATGACCTTTGTGATTCTGACCGGAGGCATCGATCTGTCGGTGGGCTCCACACTTGCGCTGTCCAGCGCACTGATGGCTAGTTTGCTGGTATCCGGCTTCCATCCCCTGCTCGCCATTGTGGCTGGGTGTATTATCGGGGCCATACTCGGAGCCGTCAACGGGCTGATGGTCACCAAAGGGAAAATGGCTCCTTTTATTGCCACATTGGCCACCATGACCATTTTCCGCGGACTGACCATGGTCTTTACGGAAGGCAACCCGATCACGGGGCTCAGCGACAGTCTGATGTTCCAACTGTTCGGACGCGGTTACTTCATTGGAATTCCCGTGCCGGCCATCACGATGGCGATCACCTTTGCCCTGCTGTGGGTCGTGCTGCACAAAACCTCCTTCGGGCGCAAAACCTATGCCATCGGCGGAAATGAAAGGGCTTCCATCATATCGGGAATCAAGGTACACCGCGTCAAGATCATGGTGTATTCACTGGCAGGCCTGCTCGCCGGTCTGGCTGGCGCCATTCTGACCTCAAGACTCGATTCCGCCCAACCAACTGCCGGGACCTCTTATGAGCTTGATGCCATTGCGGCCGTTGTGCTTGGCGGCACCAGCCTTTCCGGGGGACGTGGCCGGATTGTCGGCACTCTGATCGGAGCGCTCATCATCGGCGCACTGAACAATGGCCTGAACCTGCTTGGCGTTTCTTCATTCTACCAGCTTGTCGTCAAAGGCATCGTGATTGTCATTGCCGTCCTGATGGACCGCAAAAAAGCCGCTTAAGGGGGATAACATGAGAAAATACGGTATTTTTCTGCTGCTCGTACTCAGCTTGTTCTTGCTTGCCGGATGCTCGCTTGAGCCTCCTTCCTGGGCGAAAGCGAAGGCTTCAGGCGATCTCAGCAATGTCAAAATCGGCTTGTCCATGTCCACGCTCAACAACCCGTTTTTCGTTTATCTCAAAGATATGGTTGTGAAGGAAGCCGACAGACAGGGGTTTGAGGTCATCGTGGTGGACGCGCAAAACGATCCGGCCAAGCAAAACAATGATGTGGAGGATCTGATTCAGCAAGGGGTCAATGCTCTGCTTATCAATCCTACAGATTCATCGGCCATCTCGGCAGCTGTACAAACGGCGAACGGCGTCGGCATCCCCGTCATTACCATTGACCGGGCGGCGGATAAAGGCGAGGTTGCCTCCCTCATCGCCTCCGATAATGTCGGCGGCGGTAAAATGGCCGCAGAATACATTGTGGATCAGCTTGGCGAAGGCGCGGTGGTTGCTGAGCTCGAAGGCATTCCGGGTACGTCCGCTGCGCGGGAACGCGGCCAGGGCTTCCACTCCGTTGCGGATACAAAATTGAAGGTCGTTGCCAAGCAGGCGGCGGATTTTGACCGGACGAAGGGCCTGAACGTGATGGAAAATTTACTGCAGGGCAATCCGGATATTCAAGCCGTTTTTGCCCAGAACGACGAGATGGCCCTCGGAGCCGTGGAAGCGATCGCGGCTACGGGCAGGGACATCCTCGTGGTCGGCTTTGACGGAAGCGCGGATGCGCTGCAAGCCGTCAAGGACGGCAAGCTGTCCGCCACCATCGCCCAGCAATTTGACCTGATCGGCCAAAAGGCTGTCCAAACCGCCGCCGAGATTCTGCAGGGCAAGAAGGTTGAAAGCAATATTCCGGTGCCCATCAAGCTCGTTACGAAGGATGACAGTCAGTAGTTGGCTGATCGTTGTGCCAGGAATGGCGCTCTCTTGCGATTATAGAAATAGTTCTGCCCGCTAAAAAAGAGACCTGTTCGGATTTTGTCGCCAAAATTAAACAGGTCTCTCTTACGTTATTTAAAATCAGGCTGCTAATCGCACCTTCATTCCATATATAAACGTTCCTCATCGGCTATGCTCTGAATATCCTCCGAGCTGATGCTCATATAGACGTAGCCTTCCTCCTGCTGCTTTTTCAAGGCCTCTTCCTTCATGAAACGGGGGCTGCCCTGACCGGCGTCTTCGTCATACACCAGCAGGATGCCGTCGGTCTTGCGAAACAGCAGCGCATCCCTGGCCTTAAACTGCCAGATGCCCTGATACGGCTGCTTGCTGACCAGCCCAAAGTAATCGATACCCCGCAGAATGCGCTGAAAATATTCCTTGCGGTCATCCTTCCACTTTTCATCCATATCCGCATGTGCCGCCAGTATTGAACATTTAAGATCAGGGTACTGCTCCTTCAGCGCAATGACGGCTTCGCATGCCCACAAATCCACGCCGTACTGCCCTGGTGTAATCACCCATTCCAGCCCTTCCTCGGCCAGCGGAATCAGCTTGGAGGTCAGCGCTTTTTGGATATAGGCAATGCCTTCATGCTTCTGGCTGTAAATGCTCAGCTCATGCGCCCTGTACCCTGATACCAGCAGACTTTTGATCATATCACTTCTCACCCGCCTTCATCTTCATATCATGAGAATTTCCCGGATTTCTTTCTCAGACATTGAAGACAGCTCCTCTTGACCGGGACGGATCACTTCTTCGATCAGATTTTTCTTTCTCTGCTGCAGTTCGTACATCTTGTCCTCCACTGTCCCCCGCGTGACCAGGCGGATCACTTGCACGATGTTCTTCTGCCCCATCCGGTGGGCGCGGTCGGCAGCCTGCTGTTCTACAGCCGGATTCCACCACAGGTCGTATAGAATGACCGTATCCGCGCCTGTCAGATTCAGTCCGGTGCCTCCCGCCTTCAGCGAGATCAGAAACATGTCGCGTTCGCCCGCGTTAAACCTGTTGCACAGCTCGACACGCTCAGCTGCCGGTGTCTGCCCGTCTAAATAAAAATGGGACACCCCCTGATAGCCAAGCTCCCTGCCGATCAATCCGAGCATCTGAGTGAACTGGGAAAAGATCAGCGCCCGTTTGCCCGCGCTGCGGCACTCCTCAATGATATCCAGCAGCTGCTCAAACTTGGCCGATCTCCCCCGGTAATCCTCGACAAAGAGCGCCGGGTGGCAGCAGATTTGACGCAGCCGAGTTAGACCGGCAAGAATTTTGATGCGGCTCTTCTGAAAGCCCTCTTCGTTCAAATGCTTGAGCGTCTCCTGCTGCAGCCTCGCCAGATAGGCCGTGTACAGCTTCTTCTGATCCGGCAGCAGGCTGGAGGTTTGCATCGTCTCAATCTTCTCGGGCAGCTCCGTTAACACATCGGTCTTCAGGCGGCGCAGCAGAAATGGCCGCACCCGCTTCGCTATCTGTTCGCGAGAGAGATCGTTGAAATCCTTGCGGCTTTGGAAAAGCTCGGGGAACACGACATTATAAATCGACCACAGCTCTTCCAGATGGTTCTCCACCGGTGTGCCTGTCAGGGCAAAACGATGGCTTGCCTGTACAGCCTTCACAGCATGCGCTGTCTGGGTGGAATGATTTTTGAACGACTGCGCTTCGTCCAGAATGAGCGAATGAAACGGCTGTTCTGCATACAGGTCCACATCCATCCGCAGCAGTGGATAGGAGGTAATGATCACATCCGCCCGGTAAGCGTCGCGCACCAGGCTGCTGCGCGCCGTGCGGCTACCGTCCGCGATCACGGCCCGGATATCCGGCGCGAACTTCTGCAGCTCGTTCGCCCAGTTGTAGATGAGCGAAGCCGGCGCAACAATCAGAGCCGGAAGCTTCTGCTCCCGTATTTCCGGCAGGACGGAGACGATATACGTGATGCTCTGCAATGTCTTGCCAAGCCCCATATCATCGGCCAGCACCCCGCCGAAGCGATAGTGGGCGAGCGTCTTCAGCCAGCGGTATCCGACACGCTGGTAGTCACGCAGCACCCCGGAGAGGCTGTCCGGCACGGGAAATTCCAGCCTGTCAGGATTGCGGATATCCTCCAGCAGCCGCTGCAGCGTGCTGCCAAGTTGGAGCTGGGCTGTGCTGTCGTTCTGCTCCATAAGATGGAGTCCGCGCAGAAGCGGAACACGGATATCGTTATCCTCCAGGTCACTCCTGCGGATGCCCACTTCATTCATGAAACGGACGATCTCCTGCAGCTCCTCCCCATCCAGCGGCAGCAGCGCGCCGTTCGGCAGGCGGTAATACCGCCTCTTCTCCTCCAGCGACTGAAGAACAGCGCGGATCTCCGATTCAGGGATACCGTCCATATCGAATTTGAATTCCAGCCAGTTCGTCCGCTCGTCCACATCAACACGAATTTTAGGTGCTGCAGGCTTTGGGGCGATCCTGACTTTGACGGCGGTTGTCGCATAAACCTCCACCAGCCGCTCCAACTGCAACACGGTATGATGCAGGAAATCGAATTCCGCATCCTCATCCTCCATGACATAACCGCTGTCTGTCGTGGCAAAAGAGCTGCTGTCCATCAGCTCCAGAATTCGGCGCTCCTGCTCGGTATCCCGCATCAGGATGCGGCCCGGGTTCAATCTGCGGCTGTCCGTTTCCAGCGGATTGATGACGACTTCGCCGTAGCAGAATTCAAGACTGGCCAGCAGCTTGCCCCGGACGCGGTCCAGGTACAGCTTGGCTTTCAGCGGCTCCTGCACCACCTGCTCCGTCACGGTCTCGGCAATATGGACAGTGCCAAGCTTCATGAGGCCGGGAACCACTTTATCCATAAAGGCCTCCATCTGCTCGGGCGCAATGCTGATGTGATGCCTGCTGCGGGTTTCCAGCATCCGCTTCAGCTCCGCCAGCCGTCTCGTATGCTCCGGCTTCATCGGTATGAGCTTGCCCTCGTAAACGGCAAGACCGTAATCCTCCATGACCAGCAGGTCGCTCAGGCCATCTACATTCATCAGGTAGCTCTCTCCGTCCGACTGGTCGAAATCAAACTGGAGAGGCAGCGGATCATGAGAAATTTCAATCCCTTGATACATCGTTCCATCATGCTCGAATTGCACGTCAGAGACGCGTGACAGTGCTTGCTGCATGGACGGCCAGCTGGAAGGCGGCACAAGCAGCATACGGTCACCGCTGACGCTCTTGGCACTTCCGGTATAAGTGCTTGCTGTCTCGCGGTACAACTGCTCATGCTGATAAATGTCCAGCAGCTGCCGGATGACGGCATCATATTCGTCCGGAAAACTGTGTCGTTCCGGATCGTACGTAAAATGTTTGGAGAACACGTAGCTTTGGCGCCGGCCGACGGCGTGCAGAAACTCCCTGATTCTCTGTACGACGTATGTCCGTTTCGGGCCCACCTTCATTTCGATGCCGAACATGTACTTGCGGTAGGCGTAAGGAAACGGCCTGCAGATAAACTCCGCCTGCAGTGGCTCCCGTGTTTCGAACAGAGGACGCATCCCTGTTGGAGGCTGCGGTTTGTCCGAGAACAGGTTCAGGACGCTGTCTGTGAGCCGTTTATCCAGCGAAGGGCTGCTGCGTCTCGCTTCATGGCTCGTGTAACGCTCTGTCATCCGGCCTGGATGATCCTGCCGCTTCTCCGGGAACAACGCGGATTCGTAGGAACGAATCGGCGGGCGGATGCCGTGCTCATGGTCATGAATTTCCAGCAGCACAGCAGCGATATGTTTGCAATATTTGTCATATGACTCAAAGGCGGGACAAGTACACAACGCGTACACATCGCCATCCTCCATATTCACGGTTACCTGGTATAGGCTTGTTCCACGCACATCAGCTTCATAGAAGGATCTATCTGGACGATTTGCTGTGAAACGCACCCTGCCTGCGCTTTGATAAGCCTCTCCCCGTTCGTAAGAAAAACGGCCGCACAGCTCCTTGATGACCCGTTTGGTCAGCTGAAAACTCATATCTATTGAATCCTTTCGGGAAAAAACTTGTTTTGTCTATTTTAGCATAAGTGGTGGCAAGAGATGTGCAGCGGTACTTTGGTATGCGCCTGACCGGTATCCACGGCGGATGGTAAAATGACGTCCGGGAGAGCAGCAGCTTTCGAAGATGGCGAAGATATACCCGGCAGACCACTTGAAGAGGTTGGTGGAACCGATCCTTGAGGGAACCGAAACTAAGGGGGCTTGCCGTGAGCTTAACGGACTGGAGCGCCCCTATTTGCTGCTCTTCGCCCCAAAACGCCACTATTGCGGACCGTATAGCCTTTATTCGCCCCGAATTGCTGACGTAGTGTAATATTTTGATCAAATAGATGCATCTCAGTCCGCAATATTAGGCAATCCCCCGTATTTTTAACAAATAGGGACTTTCCAGTCCGGTTTCAAACATCCTTGTTACAGATGAAGCTGATAGGTGCGAATACGCTGCGAACCACTGACCCTATCAAGCAGTTTCTTTTCCACTAAACTCTGTAAAATCCGCCGGCGTGCCGGTTGGTTACTTTCAAATGCGCAGTCAATTCTCCAGGAGTGAATGGCCGAAGCTGACGTCTGGCATATCGAAGAGTTTCCGCCTCCAGCCATGTTAAAGTAGAAGGTACATCCGTCGCGACAAACCTGCCAATAAAAGCGAGCACCAACTGCTGACACTGCTTTGTTTCTTCCACAATCGAAGGATAGGCAATCGGAAGAAAAGTCCAGCCATCCAATGCAAGCAGACAATGCCGAAGGCATAAATCCTTAAACCTCCTGACATCAAGGTCCCTGGCATGTGGCCCGTATCCCTGGATTTCAATTCCTCCTTTGGCATCCCCGGGCATATACGCCAAGTCCAAATACCGGTACCCGTTACTAAAATCTCTGACCTCCCATTCCGGGAATAAATGGTTCAGGCTTCCTATTGCAGGGAACCAGACTTTCCGCAGAAACTCCACTGTTCCATGCCCCAAACCTTGACTAAGCCGTTCCTTTCGCCTGGGGTTAACTTCCATTTCAAGCTGGCTGCTTAACCATCCCTCATAGTATTCCTCAAATCGTCCCACACCCCACTCCTCCTTTTCAAATCTCTACAAACAAAAATCGCCTCCATACAGCATTTCCTCGAACTTCAGTCGGGGATATGCTGTATGGAGGCGGCATGTTCTTCATGACCTTTACAGCTGATTATATCGGAAAACATCGTGACCAACAATGAAAGAGCAGTATAAAACCGCCTTCTTGGACTGGATTAGTCTGATTTATTATGGGGATTAACCTCTCTACTGTGGTAAAATCGTTGTATAAGAGGTTGCTGCAGGATACCTCCACAGACATATTGAAGGAGTGGACCACAAATATGAGCCGGTATATTGATCAATACATACGGAACGAGACTGAACAGCAGAGGGTTGCGAAAATCGATGAACTGGCCGCCTCGTTTGCCGAAAGAGCCGCGCAGCATGATCGTGAGGGGTCTTTTCCTTTTGAAAATTTTGCGGACTTGCGGAGAGCCGGATATTTGAAGCTTACTGTGCCGAAGGCTTTTGGAGGGGATGAGATCTCGCTTTATGAGATGGTGCAGGTTCAGGAAAGACTCGCATACGGAGACGGCTCCACAGCGCTTGGCGTTGGTTGGCATCTTGGGCAGATGCTGTATCTGAGAACGTCGGGAAAATGGCCGACAGCGCTGTTTGCGGATTTTTGCCGTGCTGTTGTAGATGAAGGAGCCATGCTGAACGTATTCGCCAGCGAGGCTTCGTCCGGCAGTCCGAGCCGGGGCGGCAGACCGGAGACGACCGCTGTCCGCACCGATGGCGGGTGGCTGATCACCGGCCGCAAAACGTTCAGCACCCTTTCGCCGGTTCTCGACCGGTTTGTCGTGACTGCCTACCTCCCGGAAGAAGACACCGTAAGTGAATTTCTGGTGCATGTCAGCGACCGTGTGAAAATTGAGGAAACGTGGGATACGCTCGGCATGCGCGGCACAGGCAGCCATGATGTCGTACTCGACCAGGCCTTCGCGGCTGACGATGCCCGCATTTCCGGCAAAGGAATGGATGAAGGCTCGGGATGGCTTTTACATATTCCGGCCTGCTATATGGGGATCGCATTGGCGGCGCGCGACTTTGCGGTGGATTTTGCCGCTAATTATAAGCCCAATTCCATTCAGGGGCCCATTGCCGGGCTTCCGCTTGTACAGCAATCCATTGGGCAAATGGAAGCCGAACTGCGGACGGCACGTTGTCTCCTTTATGCGACAGCAGACCGCTGGGACCGCCATGAAGCGCTGCGTCCCGAAATGCGCCCAGAACTGGGCCTAGCCAAATACACCGTAACCCACAGCGCCTTGAAGATCGTTGACCTGGCGATGCGGATTGTAGGTGGCACCAGCCTGTCCAAAAAGCTGCCGCTGGAGCGCTATTACCGCGATGTGCGGGCGGGACTGCATAACCCGCCGATGGACAATACGGTGCTGCAGATGCTGGCAGGCGATGCTCTGAAGGAAAGAGAGCAAGGCTGAGCCTGAGGAGTCGATGCTCTGAAGGAGCGGGAGCACGACTAAGCATAGTAGTCCAGCCGGCCCTATAATGTGAATAGACCGCTCTCTCTTGAATTGGAGGCCGCGGTCTATTTTTCTGCTTATATTATTTTGAAGCAAAACGTAATAGATTAGAGTATCGGGTTGTTAAAAGCCTGTATATCATTTCAAGCCTTAAAGGGCTTAAGTACTGAGCATATTTTCGCGTAACTTTCTCCCATCCTTCATCAGTTATCGAAAGATTAATACTCCTGAAAACGGACTTATCCACCAGCATCAGTTCTGATCTGTGATCATGGGCAAAGCACTTGGACGGAGTTTCTGCATGAATGATATGCTCCTCAAACAGCTCTTCGGATTCCTGCAAATCGGCTAAGTCCTGCTCGGTAACCCAATCAGCCAGCAAAGACGATCCATTATCAAACAATGGGGCGAGACGTACCGATCCGTCTTCCAAGCTGAGAAGCTCAACATTTCTCATATGCCGGTCATAGTTGTCAATCAAGTAATCGAACACTATTAATCTGTCCAGGCTTTCCCTAATCCCGGGAAACTCTGCTGCAAGATTTCTGTAGCGGTCCGAGTGAACTGCTCCCTCCAGCTCCCTGCTTACCAAGTAGGAGGTTACAGAGATTTTATCTCTGTAAGGAGTTTTTATTTTGTAATCCTCGCTTACGCAAACCAAAATCTTCGCATCCGCTACTTTCAGCTCATCCAGCCAATAATCAACTACGGACACACCTATTAATCTGCCAATGTCGCTGGCCAGGCACTCCATCACAGCCTCAACATGATACGTCTTAGTCTCGTTATTAAAAGCGGATGTTTTTATATACGTATTATTCCTGGGATCCATCCACTTCGTTAAAACTCCCGCGCTTGAAGTCGAACTGCTCAACTCCATTAAATCCTCTACATAGAGCATCAGCCAGTCCCCCATTTATCCAGCACAACGGATCTGTACGTGTCCTCCGGATGAAATTTAATCCAGTATGGGTTCCCCGGTACAGCGCCGCGCGTCTTTTTCAACACAGCTAATGTGTCATATTCCGGTAAACCGAGCTCTTTTAACAAGTCCTCTGCATTATGTCTTTCAGGCGGGAATATTCTCTCTTCCAACCAGGTTTTTATGACCGCAGAGTGTAAGCGCCCGGTGTCTGGCGGGATAAACTTGCCGTTTCTGTCCTTAAAAGCCCAAGGAATGTGGTCCTCTCGATTCATTTTCAATGAATAAGTATATTGCCCTTCAGGATCACAATCGATCATAATGCTTCCAATAACCTCTTCCTTATACATGAACGGATACTTCTCAGGCTGAAAAAACACATTAGGCATAAGACATACCCCTTATCTATAACCTGTTTATTCAAACTGCATGTCACTTTGTAGTCTACATTCTACACTATTGTACAGCCTATTCCTAAAATACCCAATAAACCAGCTATCCATCCTACTAAAATATAATTGTACTAGAGTTATACGGGAAGCAAAAAGGCCGGCATAAGCCGACCCATAGTTATAACGCTGGTTTAAGAATTCTCCTGCCACTTCCCTACAAGCAGCAAAAGCAGCTTCAAGCCGGTATCCATACCATCCTCGTCCACCGTAAAACGGGGATTATGATGTGGAAAATGGCTTTCTTTCTCCACGTTGCGCGAGCCGATGTAGATAAACGCGCCCGGCGCTTTTTGCAGATATGCCGAGAAATCCTCCGCACCCATCGTTGGCAGCATCTCTTCGTTTACCTCGGGGCCAAAATGCTCCGCCGCAGCAGAACGTGCCAGCTCCACCAATTGCGGATCATTGTACAGCGGACGGTAGCCGAAACGGTAATCCAGCTCACAGGTCGCACCGTGCGCAGCGGCCACGCCGTCAATAATACGGCGAATCAGCCCCGGCATCTTCTCCCGCTCGGCCTGATCGAACGAACGGTAGGTGCCGCCCATTTTAACCTGCTCCGGAAAAGAATTGTAGCCCTCGCCGCCATGGATATGCGTAATGGACAGAACGGCATTTTTCAGCGGATCGGTATGTCTCGCAACCACATGCTGGAGATGGCCGATCAGCTGTCCCGCGACAGCAATCGCGTCCACAACCTGGTGGGGATATGCCGCGTGGCCGCCGGAGCCGTTTACCGTGATAACAAAGCCGTCGTGGCCTGCCATCACAGGCCCGGACAGCAGACCGATCTTGCCTGTATCCAGCCAGGAAATCAGGTGCAGCCCGTAGATGGCGTCGACCCCTTCCATGACTCCGGCATCCACAAGCTCCTGCGCCCCGCCGGGAATCTGTTCCTCGGCATGCTGGAAAATAAACCGCACCTCGCCCTGCAGCTCTTCCCGGTGCTGTGACAGAATATATGCCGCGCCAAGCAGCATCGCCGCATGACTGTCATGACCGCAGGCATGCATGACCCCTTCCACCGTGGAGGCAAATTCAAATGTATTCTCTTCATGGATTGGCAGCGCATCGATATCGGCCCGCAGCGCCAGCGTGCGTCCCGGACGGGGCCCAATTAGCCGGGCCATGACGCTGGTCGGCGTCGGGCGGGAAATCTCCAGATTGCCAAACTCGGCAAGCTGCTGCGCAATATAATTGGATGTGTTCACTTCCTGAAAGGACAGCTCGGGATTGCGGTGAAAATGTCTGCGCCATTCCACGACCCGGTCGCGCAGGGCATCTGCTTCAGCCAGCCACGTTTCCTGTACCATCAATTTTCCTCCTTCTGAATAAGACCAAGGTGCCTCCTGATGGACGGCACCCTGATGCAATGTTTATTTACATAACTTTGGTCAATCCAACCGTGCGGTCGATAATGATCATGGCAATGACCGCCACCGCGATAAAAATAACCGAGATGGCATTGACGGACGGATCAAAGGTCTGATCGATATAGCTGAAAATCCGCACAGGAACGGTTGTATTTCCCGGTGAGGATACGAACAGGCTGATCGACACCTCGCCAAAGGATTCCACAATGGAGAAGACCGTGCCTGCGATAATGCCCGGCTTGATCAGCGGAAGTGTCACACGCCAGAACGTTTTCAATCTTCCGGCCCCCAGGCTCATCGAAGCGGATTCCAGCTTCGGATCCAGGCTGGAGACGCTGACGCTGACCGTGCGCACAACATACGGAAACGCGACGATCATATGGCCGATAACCAACGCCTTCAATTCATTCATCCAGCCGAGCGCCGTAAATTCATAGAGCAGCGCAATGCCCAGCACCACCTGTGGAATCATCAGCGGAGACAGCATAAAGGACTGAACGGCTTCACGCCCGCGGAACTGCAGGCGTCCAAGCGCATAGGCCGCTGCCGTGCCGAGTATAACCGTCAGCGGCGTCACGAATATCAACAGAGTGAGACTGACCCGCAGCGCATCAGCCCAGTCGCTGTTCGAGAACAGCTCCGCGAACCAGCGAACCGATAGCGCGCTTGGCGGAAATTGCGGGTATTCAGTCGGGCTAAATGCAGACAGGAAAATGACCAGAATCGGCGCGATCAAAAAGAGATAGACCAAAATGCCGGCCGTCCATACCAGCACGGTCAAAGCCGACCACCTGCGCTGCCTGCGCGGGCGGGCAGCAGGCGGATTCGTTGCTGAACGTCCGGTAGTGTCAGTCATGAAGTCTCGCCTCCCATCTCTTCGAAATCCAGCCGATCAATGCAACCACGATGCCGACTAGCAGAAGCAGCGTTACGGACAGCGCAGCCGCAAACGGCATATTGAACACCTGCACCGCCTGCTGATAAATGGACAGGGACAGCAGCGGCTGCAGCCGTCCGCCGACCAGCAGCGGCGTAATATAGCTGCCCGCGGCCAGCGCGAAGACGATCCCCGCGCCGGACAGCATGCCCGGCAGCGTCAGGGGCAGGGTAACGCGGAAGAAGGTACGTACCCGTCCCGCACCCAGGCTCATGGAAGCTTCCCGGAGCTTCGGCTGAATTTCGCCCATTGAAGTGGCGATGGGCAGCACGGCAAAGGGCAGCATAACCTGCACGTAAGCGATAATAACCGCATTCATCGTCCACAGTACGGTAACCGGCTGATCAATCACATGCATCCAGAGAAGCACTTCGTTAAGCAGCCCATTCTGCGACAGAATGACGATCCAGGCGAATGTCCGAATCACCACGCTGGTCAGCAGCGGGGAGATCAGCAAAATATAGAACAGCGTGCGCAGACCGGGCTTTTGCGTTCTTACTAGCAAGTACGCAGCCGGATAAGCTAATAAAATGCAAATGACCGTGGTCAGCAGCGCAATGCCTAGCGTTTTTGCAATGACATCAAGATACGCCCCCGACGTGAATACCTCCGCATAATGCGAGAGGCTGTACGTGGGCAGCGTGTTCATCAGACTGTCCACATCACGGAAGCTGAGGACGATCAGCATGATAAACGGGACGACCAGAAATGCTGTCAAAAAGAGCAAAGAAGGAGTCAGCAGCAGCCAATAAAATGAGTTCGTGCGGCGTACAGCCGATGTCCGTGCCATAGGTCAGCTCCCTTCCGCAGGCAGAGGAATGACATCCTCCGCTTCCCAGTACAGTTCACAGACATCCCCCTGCGATGGCAGCACGGGAAACACAGGGTCCGGCGCGAGCACAATCAGCTCGCCCTTGCCGGGCAGACTGACCTGCAGCCGAACGTGATCACCGGCATAGCTGATCGTTCGGATCGTCCCCGGCGTACGGTTCGGCTGCCCTTCGGCACCCGCCGTCATCGTAATCCGGACCCGCTCCGGCCGCAGCATGAACGTTCCCGTTCCGCCAGCAGCGGACGAGGCCGTTTCGAGCACAAGCGGCACGCCGGCGGACGTTTCGTAATCCTCCGTCATATAGCGCTGACGGCCCGTACCGCCCACCGCATCCGGCGCGGCAGCCGTCCGGAACAAGTTGACCTGACCGATGAAGTCAGCCACAAAACGGTTGGCAGGCTGACGGTATACCTCAAGCGGTGAACCGACCTGCTGCAATCGCCCTTGACCGAGTATGCCGATCCGGTCGGACAGGCTCAAAGCCTCCTCCTGGTCATGTGTGACCATAACGGTCGTCACCCCGGCCCGGCGCTGGATCGCCCTGAGCTCGGTCTGCATGTCCTTGCGCAGCTTTGCATCCAGATTGCTCAAGGGCTCGTCCAGCAGCAGCACGGCCGGCTCAATCGCCAACGCTCTTGCAATCGCGACACGCTGGCGCTGCCCGCCGCTTAGCTGATGCGGCCTGCGGTCCGCCATGGAGGACAGCTGCACCAGAGCGAGTGTTTCTTCCACACGGCGCTTGATTTGCTGTTTGGATTGCTTGCGGATTTGCAGCCCGTAAGCGACATTTTCAAATACGGTCAAATGCGGGAACAACGCGTAATCCTGAAAAACAATGCCGAGGCCGCGCCGGTACGGCGGCAGCCCCGTGACATCCTGATTACCGATCAGAATACGGCCGGTGGTCGGATCGAGAAAACCGGCGATCATATTCAGCAGTGTTGTTTTGCCGCAGCCGCTCGGCCCGAGGAGAGAGAAAAATTCTCCCTCCTCAATCGTCAGCTGCACCTGCTCCAATGCTGTAAAATCGCCGAACCGGCGGCTTACGTCATCGATATAAATTCTGCTCACTTGGCCCCACCCAATGCCTGCGTCCAGCGGTTGGTCCAGTCGGCCAGGTTCGGTGTAGCCGTATCGTAATCCACCCAGGTCAGCTTTTTATAAGCTTCTTCGCCCACTTGAACTCTGTCTTTCAAAGCATCGCTGTACTGCACATTTTTGTTGGTCATTCCGTACAAGGAAAGATCGGAGAATGATTTTTGCACATCAGGGCTGGACAGGTAATCCACCAGCTTGTAAGCATTGGCCAGGTTCGGGCTGCCCTTCGGAATGACCCAGCTTGCTACGGCAGCTACCGGCCCATCTTCCGGATATACAAATCCGACATCAAGGCCGGCGTCCTGCATGGCAAACGCACGTCCGTCCCAGAATGGCACAACCGCCGCATCGCCGCGTTCAAGCAGCGTCTGAATGGAACCGGAGTTGTCCGGGAACGCCACCGTATTCTGCTTCAGCTCGCCGAGCTTCGCAAACGCCTTGTCGACATCCGCCGGATTGCTTTCCTTGCCGCCAAGGGCATGGACAAGACCGGAGAAGAACTGCAGGCCTGCGGAGTAGGAAGGCGAAGATACCGCTACCTTGCCTTTGTATTCAGGATTCCACAGATCCGTCCATTTGGTTGGAGGCGTGGAAACCAGGTCTTTACGATAAATGAGGCCAAGCTGCCCCATGCTGAAGCCTGCTGCATAGGCTTGCCCGTCCTTGGTAAAACGTTCCTGCACGGACGGATACAGATCCGCTACATTAGGCACATGCTTGGTGTCCAGAGGTTCAAGCAGATTCGAGGACATGGCGCGCTGAATGGTGTCAGGCTGCAGAACGAGCACGTCGTAAGCCGAATTTTTGCCATTGCCAGCCTTCAGCTTCGGGAACCATTCCGCGTCTGTGCCCGTAACCACCTGCACCTCAATGCCTGTCTCCTTCTGGAACTTGTCCAAGGCTGCCTGACGGATATTCTTTTCCCAAGCGCCGCCGGAGACACCGATCACGACTTTTTTCGTCTGCGGCAGCTCGCCGCTGCCTTCCGCACCGCTTCCGGTCTGCTGGCTGCCGCCGCCGCATGCAGAAACAACAAGGGCAAGGCTTATCAATAATGCGCTAATTGTAAACTTTTTCGTTTTTTTCATGGTCACAACCATCCTTTTGTCATCATTGTTGGACTTGCTGTAAAACAGACCAAACATGGCCGATCTCTTCGGACGTGAGCCGCTTGTCCGGATATAACGCCGCTGCCTGCTCATGCACAAGCTGCTTACGGGCCGCTCTTTGCATCGGCGGCAGCTGCTGCAGCAGCCGGGCCAGCGCATTGCTCGCCTCAGAAGTCCAGACGGACTCATAGGCGGTCCGGGCGGAGCCGAAGTCCCAGGCTTCCTTGACCGCAGGCTCGTGTCCCGCCCGCAGGCTGGCTGTCCGCGCTTCGTCAACAGACCAGCGTCCGCTCACCTGTTCGAGCGCTACGCCGTACAGGCGCTCCGCCTGCTCCGCGCCGATCAGGCCGCTGTTCGCCTCCGCGCACACTTCTTCAGGGGCACGCAGGAACGGATCTCCCCAGCCTCCCCCGCCTGGCGAGTGGATGCTGACGATATCGCCCACCTGCGGGTGAAGCACGCTGATTTTCGGCAGCTTGCGCTCCTGCGGTGTGCCCGGATTCAGCAACACCTGTCCGAGCGAGCCTGCCTGGCCTCCAGCCAGGCCCCACGGATGGAAGCGGAGGCGTTCCATTCCACGCGCCGTAACGATCGAGCCTTCTTCCATAATTTCGAAGTCCAGCCTGATGGCGTGCCCGCCGCGGTGCAGGCCGGCGCCAGCCGTATTTTCCAGCAGCTCATAGCGGTGCACCAGCACCTCGATATGCTGCTCCAGGCTCTCGATCGGCGTATTGCGCAGGAAGCCGGAGGAATGATCGATGCCGTCCGCTCCGTCCATATCGCTCTGGCCTCCGCCGCCTCCGCCCATAGGCTGTACGACCGCCATATTGCGCGAACCGCTCAATACATCCGGTGTGGACAGCACCACAATCGCGGATTGTCCTGCTCCGGCGGCCGGGATCAGCTCCGGAATCGCCTGGGCCAGTGCGCCCAGCACGGCGTTATACAGCCGCATTGTAATGGTGTGGCGAATGCCCACTGCGGCCGGATACACCGGGTTCACCAGTGTACCGCGTGGAGCGACCACGTGAATCGGCCGCGTAATGCCGCCATTGACGGGGATGAACGGATCGGAGCTGATAATGTAGTTGATCAGCCCCTGGAAGAGAAAGGAATGCTTTTTCCCGTTCGTCACCAGGTTAAACGCCGTACGGACCTGCGGGTCGGAATTCGAAAAATCAAGCGTGATGTCACCACCCTTGACGGTAACGTCAACCGCCAGGCGAATGGGGGTATCCGACACCATGTCGTCATCCAGATAATCCGCGAAGCTGTATGTCCCGTCCGGAATTTGCTCGATCACCTTGCGGGCGCGCAGGTCTCCCTGCTCCATGAGGTCCTGCATGCTGTCCTTCACCGCCTGCACGCCGAACTTGTTCACCATGGCATGTAAACGCTGCTCTGCCGTATTCACGGCCGCCACCATTGCGTTGAAATCGCCAAGATTCAGATGAGGCGTACGGCTGTTGGCATTCAGGAATGTATGAACATCCGCATTCGGTTCGCCGCGTTTATACAGCTTCACCGGCGGAATTCGCAGCCCCTCCTGGTGAATATCCGTCGCTTCCGGTGAAATGCTTGAAGGCACAAGCCCCCCTACATCGCTGCAGTGCACGAAAGCCCAGGCGTAAGAAATGAGCTCACCGTCCACAAAGATTGGCTTGAACACATGCACGTCAGGCAAATGGGTAGCCAATCCGTCCGTGGAATAAGGCTCGTTCGTAATGATGATATCTCCCGGTTCCAGCGGCGCGCAGGCTTCCGCGGCCCGCTGCACGCTCAAGCCGAGAAAAATCGTTACACCAACCGTCTTCGGATAAACAAAAAACTCGCCGTCCGGCGTCGCCAGGGCGGTGGCAAAATCAGCCGATTCTTTTACAAATGTTGTAAACGAGGTCCGCTCAATGACATGTCCCATGCCGGCGGCTATCGCATTGTAATAACTGCGCATAATTTCCAATGTAGCCGGATCTGTCCTCATGCCAGCACCTCTTTCCGTTTCAAAATCAGATTGCCGGACCCGTCCGCTTCCCCATACCAGCCCTTGAGGATGAGCACCGTCGTATCGTCCTGCTCAACGACTGCCGGACCTTCGACTTGATGGCCTGCCTTCATGGCCGCACGTGAGTAAATTCCCGCTTCATACTCCTTGCCGCCGTATACGATCGTCCGCTGCCCGACAGGCTTGAGCTCACTGTCAGCTTGAGGCAGGGAAACCGTGACCGGCTTTTGCGTATGACCGACGAGCCGGACACGCAGGTTGATCAGCTCAAGCACCGCCGCTTCATCGCTGTGTCCGTACTGACGGCGATGAAGCTCATGGAAGGCTTCTGCAATCCGCTCTCCTTTGCCGGCTTCCAGCATGAAGCGGTCCAAAGGCAGCTCGATTTCAAAAGCCTGTCCCGCATAGCGTGCATCCATGGAGTAGTACAGCGTGCTGCCTTCCAGCCCCGATACCTGCTGCTGCTCCAGCCACGTACGCGCCTGATCGGCCAGACGGTCGTATTCACGAACAAGCTGCTCGAAAGGATAATCATCGAACCGCTGCTGCAAGGAGAGTACGGCGTCATAGGCAAAATCGGCGGTCAGTGCGCCCAGGGCGCATAACGTTCCCGGACTTGGCGGCACCAGTACGCTCTGCGCCTGGATTTCCTCCGCCAGGAAGTTGGCCGTCACCGGTCCGCCCCCGCCGAAGGCCAGCAGGCTGAACTCGCGCGGATCGAAGCCATGCTGTTCCATGACCGCGCTGAGCTCTGCATACATGTTCGCTCCCGCGACCTGGATCATGCGGTCCGCCGCTTCGCGTTCATTCAGGCCGAGATGCTGCGCAACCGGCTGAATGGCCTGTGCCGATCGTTCCGGATAGAGCCGCACGTTGCCAGCCGCGAACCGTTCCGGGTTCAGATAACCACACAGCAGGAACGCATCCGTCAGCGCGGCTTTATCGCCGCGCCCGTAACAGGCAGGGCCCGGGGTTGAGCCGACGGATTCGGGGCCGACCTTCAGCAGCCCGCCGTTGTCGATCCAGGCGTAAGAGCCTCCGCCAGCGCCGACCGAATACATCGATACGGACGGCAGCATGATCGGCATGCCGGCCAGCTGATTCGTCTGCGTGAACGTCGGCTCCCCGCCTTCGATAATGGAAATATCGGCGCTCGTACCGCCCATATCGAAGGTGATCACATTGCCGATGCCTGCCGAACGGGCAGCCTGCACGGCGCCGATTACACCGGCGGCCGGACCGGAAAACAGGGTTCTTACCGGCGCTTCAGCCGCCGTGCCGATATCCATGATGCCTCCGTTGGATTGCGTAATGAACGGCCGGGTCCGTACTCCTTCTCCGCTCAGGCGCTCCTGCAGGGTTTCGAAATATCTCTGAACGTTCGGCTGAATGTACATGTTCACAGAGGTCATGGCCGCCCGTTCATATTCCCGCATCTGCGACCACAGCACGGAGGATGCGTTCACGCCCAATCCCGGAGCAAGCTCCGCAATGCGGGCCACCGCCTGCTGTTCATGAACCGGATTTTTGTAGCTGTGCAGGAAACACACGACCACGCCTTTCGCTCCGGAGGCAAGCACTCCCCTGATCGCCTCATCCAGGCTGTCCATATCCAGCGGCGTGTGTACCGAACCGTCATGGCGCAGTCTTTCTTTTACAGTAAACACACGTTCACGCGGAATGAGTGGTTCGGGCAATCGGGAGCGGAAATCATAGGGGATCGGCAGTCGCAGGCGCTGCAGGTTTAGCAAATCCCTGAATCCTTCAGTAACCAAAAGGGCTACCGTTTCACCGCGACGCTGTAATAAGGTGTTAAGACCTATGGTTGTGCCGTGAACGAAGTAATCAATATCCTGCGGATTGATTCCCTTCTCACGCAATAATGCCAGTCCGTTCGCAATTCCCTGGGCGGGATCTGCGGGGACGGTAGGTGTTTTAATATTGGTCAGCTGACCGGTCTCATTGTTGATAATCGTTAAATCGGTAAAGGTTCCTCCGATATCGATGCCGAGCCTCCATGAATCTCCCAAATCGTCCTCCCCCTTATAGATGCAAACTATTATATTATGACGTTTAATTTTCAACTAATTCTATCGGGATTAATTGAAATTTTCAAGGAATTTGAACGGGTTTTAATCTTAAATTTCGACATTTTTTTCGCCCTTCCTCTAAGTAAACGCAATCAATTTATATTATGGAAAATAAATCTTGAAAAAAGCTTCCTGTTCCCAGCACTTCTCTCGTCTGTTATGAAGCGCTCCGCGAACGAAGCGTTCCTTCCATCACCCGCTGTTGGCACCAAATTTCAATGGATTATTCTGTATAATGAAAAGAAGAAATCGCTAGTCTCCTGCGATTTTTAAATCTAATAAACTCAACTTTCGCAGCATGAAATCGGTAAACAGGCCTTGATGTAACTGGGCAAAACGGGGATCCACAGCTGGAGTTGACGCTGAATCAAAGCAGACACTTTTTTCTAGCCTTCCTGGGAAAAGGGGATTCGCTCCGCTCAGAGTCCAGTATCCAGAGTGAGACAGGTGTCTACAGGGTATAGTGTTTGGTGTTTGGTGTTTGGTGTTTGGTGTTTGGTGTTTGGTGTTTGGTGTTTGGTGTTTGGTGTTTGGTGTTTG
>NZ_JBHIRX010000022.1:0-95698 GCF_042138595.1 Paenibacillus terreus
AGTGAATCAAATTCGGTGAGTATATCGAAAGAGCGATTAAGCTCATTTGAATCTGACGAGATATCATATCTCAATGTTCGCTCTGGTTTTCATACAGTCATAGACATGTACCAAAAACCTTCGCGGTGGATTTTGTTTCGCGAAATCCTCTCACTCGTTGTTCAGTTTTCAAAGATCAAACTTCGTCGTCGCTTCAGCTCATCGCATCAGCAACTCTTATATCTTATCATCTTCCGACCATTTTGGCAAGCACTTTTTTAAAAAAAGTTTTACCAAACAATTTCTCATCAACTCATTTTAGCCGGAATTAGAATATATCACACTCTACCAATCTATTGCAAGCTTTTATTCACCACAAAAATGATCAACTTCGATACTCTAACGTTTCAGTCGTACATATGCAACAACATAAAAAGAACGGAAGGGAGCATTCCGTTCTTTTAGAGGACTGTATTTATCCCTTAATCCAAGGGTTTTTGCGTTTGGGCTTTGCGGAGCGTTTTCGTTGATTTCCTGTTTTTCGCTCATTAAATCTTTTTCCTGAACTGCTGCTTTTATTCGAGATCTTTGCCTTGGCAGTACTTTCATTAGAAACCGATGAAGATTGCTCCGGCTCAGATGCAATTTCGTTTTCCAACCCTGTGGTTTGAATTTGCTCCTCCTGCGGCGGGGCCATCCATGGAGAAGCTTGATTTAGCTCCGTACGATATCCATACGGTTGGGGGTACCCGGGCGGATAAGCCGGCGGAAATGGTGAAGCGCCAGTATATGGCGAAGACGGAGCACCTGTATATGGCGAAGATGGAACGGTTGAATATGGCGAATAAGTCATAGGTACATATGGATCGGTGTTCGTAGGAATATTGGAAGCAGCTGTATGCAAGGTCGGATAGCTCGGGTTGGGGTAAGCTGGAGGGACAAAGGATTCCCCCGCCGTGTAAGGATTCGCTGGAGGCATATAACCGGGACTTGGATAAGTGTAATAAGGATGCTCACCGAATTGTGCATTCACCGGCGCTGCCATGCCAGCTTCCCACTTCGGTTTGAATGCTGAATTTTCTCCACAGGGATAGTTCGAATACATCATGTTGGCACTATAAGGTTTATTTTCTTCACCATAAGGATTATAGTAAGCCGGATTTACTGCAGTTGGCGCAGGCATGTTTGGATTGACATGCTCAGCCATGATTCCGGGATACATATTATTAACCTCTGATTGAGCCATATAGGGAGGGGAATACGCCTGGTGAATCGGCATTTCGTACTGCTTATTTGCCCCTGGACTTTGATAAATATTTTCAGGAGAGATAGCCACATTTGTATTTTCGACATTTTCTATTTTCTTAATGTTCTCTAATTTCGGTAAGTTCTCTACATTCGAGATATTTTCTATATTAGAGATGTTTTCTATATTGGGTATATTTTCGATGTTTATATTTTCCGCCGCTTCGTTTTCCTTCGCTTTGTTTTCTGTTTCCCCCATCACATTTGCATTCTCAGGAAGCTTTTGCGGAATATTCGGCATCTCGGGAATCTCCGGCATTTCGAACATCTCATAAGGCATTTCCACGTCGGGGGCATTTTCCTCTTTAACTCCGGTAAATTTTTTATTGGTCGGCAGCTTCACATTTTCGCCTGCCTGATTTGCGGAGACATTGGTATGTCCGGGATTTGCCTGTGTGCCTTTAACTTTTGGAATATTAACAATCTCGCCGGTCATGAGAGCATTAGGATTTTTAAGCTGGGGATTAGCGTCAATCATGTCCTTCAGCGGGATCCCCCATGCCTTCCCAAGCTTCCAAAGGGTGTCTCCTTGTTTTACCTTATGCTGATAAGCCACCTCTACGGAAGGTGCAGGCACAGCAGCTGACGCCGGGGACGGAATTTTGATTTTGGTGCCTGCCACGACTGCATCCGGATTTGTAATATGCGGATTGGCACTGATCAACTGCTCAAGGGGAATTTTATATTTTTTCGAGAGTTCGTACAAAGTTTCCCCTTTTTTGAGGATGTGTATTTTCACGGTGTCAAAACCTCCTAAACTTTCGTTTACGGGCTGACCTGTGCCCGCTCATCGTTAATAACATCTTATGCACGCAGTAGGCGAATGACATCCCTATTCAGAAAAAATATACGAAAAACATTATCGACGTACATCCAAAGAAGACAGACCGCATTTAGCGGAAGTTTTTCTTGCGATGACAGAATTGTTCAGCTTCGCTGAGAACGTATAGATTCTGCAATCTAAAAAAAGCTGCCCCCGGAGCGAGAATGCCCGCTCCTGAGGCAGCATACGATGGAATCAGGATTCCCAAACCTTATAACCATCCACATTCACAATTTTACGGAATTCCTCCAGCAGCTTCAGAGTGATTGGACCCGCGGCACCCGTTCCAATCGTTCTTCCGTCCACCTCGTTTGCGGCGATTACTTCCGCAGCCGTACCGGTAAAGAATACCTCGTCGGCCACATAGACATCATGCAGGGTGAACGGCTGTTCCTTAAGCGGATAACCAAGCTCGCTGCAAATGTCGATAATGGCGTTGCGGGTAATGCCTTCCAACGCGCCCAAGTAGCATGGAGGTGTGAAAACCGTCCCGTTTTTAACGATAAAAATGTTATCCGCGGACCCTTCCGTTACATACCCCTGGGAGTTCAGCATGATCGCCTCACCCACACCGGCGTAGTTGGATTGAATTTTAACCAAAATGTTATTCAAATAGTTAAGCGATTTGATCTTTGGATTCAGCGCATCCGGAATATTGCGGCGCTGGGATACCGATATTGTTTTCAGGCCGCTAAGATAGGCTTCCTCCGGATAGATCGACAGCTCTTCCACAATGATAATGACGCTGGCTTTCGGGCAGCGGAGCGGATCCAGACCAAGGTTGCCGGGACCACGTGACACAACCAGCCGGATATAACCGCTGCGCATATCGTTGCGGCGGATCGTTTCCGCCATGGCCTCAAGCATTTCCTCCCGGGAAAGCGGGATATGAAGCTGGATGGAGTGAGCCGAATCATAAAGCCGATCCAAGTGCTCTTTGCATTTAAAAATGTTGCCGTTGTATATACGGATGCCTTCAAATATACCGTCACCGTACAAGAATCCGTGGTCATAGACCGATACTTTCGCATTTTCTTTTGTTACATATTCCCCGTCCAAATAAATCCACTGCTCAGCCATTAAGGACACCTCCGCTTTTTCCTGCTTCTTCACAAGAGTTCAATGTTTTATCATACGCATAGCTTGGATAAGAACCGAGAATTCTGACCTGGCATTCCAATGCCTCAATTTCCGCAAAAGCCGCCGTAAGCAGCACCGACTCTAACGATTCCATCACTTCAATGTAAAAATAATAGCTGCCCAGCTGCTTCTTGGTCGGACGCGACTCGATCCGCGACAGATTCAACCGGCGCCAGGCAAAGGCCGACAGCACCTGGTGCAAAGCCCCCGGAAAATCCTCAGGCAGCGTAATCAGAACGCTGGTCCTGTATTCGTTCGGCTTGCGCTGCAGTTTTATCGGGTCATGTCCAATCAACACAAATCTGGTGAAATTGTTATGATGATCCGTTACCCGCTCAGCCAAAATGTCCAAATGATGTGTAGCCGCGCCCAAGCGGGTTCCGATCGCCGCCCAGCCATTGCCGGGATTCCGTTTAACGATTTTCACAGCCTCCGCCGTACTGCCTGTGCTCTCCAGCTCGGCGTGAGGCATATGCTCCCGTATGAACTGCTGACACTGCGGCAGGGCGACCGGATGTGACATAACCTTGGTAATCCTGCTCAAATCCAACTGCCCTGTCTGATCCAGAAATTCCTTTCGATGCCCGATCAAATTCTGAATGGACGGATAAACCCATTCCGCCTGCATGGCAATATCCACTTCATGAACAAGCCAATCCATATGCAGGCTTACTGATCCGTCGATCGTATTCTCAATCGGTATGACACTGTAATCGGTATTCCCGCTGTCTGTGGAACGGAAAACCTCCGTGATTTGCTGATAGTGAACCAGTTCGCAGGGCTGATCGCCCAGCAGGAAATCCACCGCCTCATGAGACACCGAGCCCTCCGGCAAAACTGCAATACGTGTCACAGCACGCTTTCCCCCTTTATGATATCCAAAAACGAATGCTGACTCTCTCCGCCTGTGTACACTCTCACCCCTTGCGCTTCAGGCTTAAGCCACATCATACGGATTGGGACGGACTCGCGTTGCATCGTTTCCTTCAAATAACGCTCCAGCTCCGCCTTCCGCTGCGCACGCCCGTCCACTAACGCCAGCAGAGTCGGCCCCGCCCCGCTCAAGGCGGCTCCAAGCGCCCCATGGCGCGGTGCTTCCTGCAATATTTCCGCCATGCCTGGAATGAGAGCGGCCCGGTATGGCTGGTGAACCCGATCTTTCATGGCCTCCGCAATCACATCAAAATTCCCCGTGGCTAATGCGCCCACCAGAAGAGAAGAACGGCTGATGTTGTATACAGCATCCTGCAGCACGATCTCCGCCGGCAGCACTCCCCTTGCCTTGGTGGTGGAAAGCTCAAACTCCGGAATGACAACCAAAACTTCCAGATGATCATTCGGATCCAGCCTTATGCACTGGGCATGAATGCCATCCCAAACCGCTGTAATAATTCCCCCGAACAAGGACGCACCTACATTGTCCGGATGCTTCTCTATAGCCGTGGCCATATCAAAGAGCCTGGCTTCGGACAGCGGGGAACCGATCAGGGCATTCGCCGCAGCCAGCGCTCCGACGATGGCGGATGCGCTGCTGCCCAACCCGCGGGTCAAGGGAATATCGGAGTACATGGATACTTCCAGCTCTGGCACCGATACTCCCGCTTCCTCAAAAACCATCTGCGCCACTTCGTAAATCAGATTGGATTTATCTCCAGGGACACCCTTAAGCTGATCCCCGTGCAAATAAAACCGAGTTTCGTCGGATTGCTTCATTTCAATCCATGCGTACAGGTTAAGAGCCATCCCCAGCGTATCAAACCCCGGCCCCAGATTGGCCGTACTCGCCGGAACCCGGGCCCGAATAACCGGTAAATCAAACATTCCTTCCGCCTCCACTTCGATGCCTTGCAAACCATCACATTAAATAATGTAAATCCAAATGCTTATAAAAAAACACAATCAGGATTTTAACCCTCAACCCGGTATACACTCTTAATTCTGCGGATGACCTCCAGCGACTCAAAGTGATTCAGCACCTTCTGCATGCTTGCCTTGCTGGCGCTGTGTGTGATGATGATAATTTCCGCATTCGGGTTGTGCTCGTTCGGCTGCTGAACCACCGATGCCAGACTGACGCCGAATTCGGCAAATACCTGGGTAATTTGCGCAAGAACCCCTGCCTTGTCGTCCACATGGAGCAGGATAAAGTTTTTGCTGAACACCTCTTCATCGCTGGTGAGAAGCTTCGGCTTATACGGAGTGATCGCCTTCAACCCATTGACGCCGAGCTTCAGATTTTTAACGACAGCGACCAGGTCGGCCACAACAGAGGTTGCCGTCGGCATTTCACCTGCGCCTGCGCCGTAGAACATCGTTTCACCGACCGCCTCACCGTGAACGTAAACGGCATTGAATACCCCGTTCACCGAAGCAAGAGGATGGCTCTGGCTGACCATCGTAGGCTGTACGCTGATGTTAAACTGGTCGCCGTTTCTTTCCGCGATGCCAAGCAGCTTCATTTCATAGCCAAGCTTTTTGGCAAATGCAATATCCTCGCTGGAAATTTGCGAAATGCCTTTAACGCTGACATCCCCAAGCTCCACATTGGAACGGAAGCCAAGCGTGGCCAGAATGGCCATTTTGCGTGCAGCATCCAGACCTTCGACGTCCGAAGTCGGATCGGACTCGGCGTAGCCTAACTCCTGAGCCTCCTTGAGAACTTCTTCGTAAGAAGCGCCTTCTTGACTCATTTTAGTCAAAATATAGTTCGTTGTTCCGTTTACGATGCCCATAATCCGGATAATGCGATCGGACGAGAATCCCTCGATCAGTGTCCGAATAATGGGAATGCCTCCGGCCACACTGGCCTCATAAAATACGTCGCACTGCTTCTCCTGCGCTTTGGCCAAGATTTCAGCTCCATGCAGGGCCATCAAATCTTTATTGGCGGTAACGATATGTTTTCCGTTCTCGAGCGCCTCAAGGAGATACTCCTTGGTCTTCTCCACCCCGCCCATCACTTCAATGATCACATCGATTTCCGGATCGTTGATCACATCCCAGGGGTCTCCCGTAAGCTTGGATTGCTCCACTACAACGTTACGCGCCTTCTCCGGATTTTTGACGGCTATTTTCTCAACTGAGATCGTGGAACCCACCTGGCTGCGCAAATCCTCCTGATTACCCTCCACAATGCGGACCACGCCTGTTCCAACCGTCCCCAATCCCAACAATCCTACCTTTACCGGTTTCATCCACTGATTCCCCCTGTATTTATAAAATCACGGCCTATCCCTGACCGATCAAACGGACGCGCTTGACTCCGGACAATGCCTGCAATCCTGTCAGTAGGCTGCCCAGCTCTTCACTGAGTCTGGACATTTCAACAGAGATGACGACATTGGCCCTCCCCTGCAGGGGGATACTCTGCTGAATGGTCAGCACATTTCCGCCATAGTCCGCAATCATGGCTAGAACCTTGGAAAGCATCCCCGATTGATGGTCCAGATCCAGGGAAATATTTACGATCCGATCCCGTTCCAGCTGATTAATTAGATGAATGCCGTCTTTATATTTATAAAAAGCGCTTCGGCTTAAGCCAATCTGTTCAGCGGCTTCATGTACCGTCTTCACGTCACCGGAAGCAAGAAGCTGTTTTACCTGAATCGTTTTGACAATAGCCTCAGGCAGGATGTCTTCCCGCACCAGATAATAGCGTTCCTTCACATTCGTCCTCTCCTCAGAGACTTATGTATACATATAGAGGACATTATAACCAATCTGACGAGGGAGGGCAATAGACTATTGTAATTACCCTATTTGAAAAAAAGGTGCCCGACAAGGGACACCTTCTTGCAGCTATATAATTCTTTATAGAAATTGACCCAGTCTGAGCCACCCGCATTAATAATAACTGCTTCCTTCCACGAACTCGAATTCAAAGTCGCCAATGCGGACAATGGTACCGTCCACGGCGCCTCTCTTGCGCAGCTCGTCATCCACTCCCATATGCCGGAGGGTTCTTGCCAGCTTGAGAATCGCATCATGGGAATTGAGCTGCATCCGCTTCATCATGCGCTCAATTTTCGGACTTTCAACGATAAAGGTCTCGTTTTCACGCACAATCCGAAAGCCCTCGTCCTCTTCCTTTTCCAGCTTGTAGACTTTCCGCTCCTGCACTTCCGCAATCTCTTCCACATCAGGCTCTTCCGGTATTTGGTCCAGCAAATCCGCCGCGCGGTAGAGCAGCTCCTTAACGCCTTGGCGGGTCAACGAAGAAATAGGCATAATCTCAAGGTCCGGGCGAACGGCAGCCACCTGTTCCTTAAACTTTTCCAAGTTCTCCGCGGCTTCCGGCATGTCCATCTTATTCGCCGCCACAATCTGCGGCCGTTCGGCCAGTCCAGCATTGTACAGCTTCAGTTCTTCATTGATCTTCACCCAGTCGTCAAACGGGTCGCGTCCCTCTGAGCCGGCCATATCCACGACATGAATGATAATGCGAGTCCGTTCAACATGTCTCAAAAACTCATGCCCCAAACCAATACCGGTATGAGCCCCTTCAATAAGCCCGGGGAGATCAGCCATCACAAAGCTGCGGCCTTCCTCTACCTCGACCACTCCCAGATTAGGCGCGATGGTGGTAAAATGATAGGCTCCGATTTTAGGCTGAGCAGCAGAGACTACGGACAGAAGCGTCGACTTGCCCACACTTGGAAAACCTACAAGACCTACATCAGCCATCACCTTAAGTTCAAGAGTAACGTAACGCTCCTGTCCTTCCTCACCGTTCTCGGCAAGCTCCGGTGCGGGATTCGCCGGAGTAGCAAAGCGGATATTTCCCCTGCCTCCACGGCCGCCCCTGGCCACGACCACCTGCTGTCCGTGACGGGTCAGATCGGCCACGACCTCTCCGGTATCATCGTCGATGACGACCGTCCCCGGCGGAATCCGCACAATCATATTTTCCGCATTGGCCCCGTGCTGGCTTTTGTTGCGTCCCTTCTCACCGCGTTTTGCCTTGAAATGCCGCTGGTAGCGGAAATCCATCAGCGTACGCAGCCCTTCATCCACCCGGAATATCACGTCCCCGCCCTTGCCGCCGTCACCGCCGGCCGGGCCGCCGTTAGGAACATATTTTTCGCGGCGGTAAGCCACAAGGCCATCGCCTCCGTCGCCGCCCTTCACATAAATCTTCGCTTTATCAACAAACATGTGTACACCATCCTTATGTTTGGCACGGCACCCGAATCTGGAAGGTCTGTCCGGATGGAAGCTGCTCCATCCGCAAGCTTTGATTCTCCAGCCTGGCCCGTACCTGCATCAGCATTTCCGAATCGGCTGGCAGGTCACTGCCCTCAAACCGGACGATGACATCTCCCTGATCCATGCCGAAATATAGATTCAAACTGCGCACTTCTCCCCAGGACGACCGGCCCACGCCACATTGATATGCCTGTACCGTATCCCTTACTGCCAAAGCGAGCGACTCGCCGTCTTCGGGAGACATGACAGCCCCCAGCTGCAGCTGGTCTTCAACAGATACCTCAAGCCGCAGGCTATGCGAGTTTACCCGGAAGGAGTGCAGATAAAATATAAGCGCAGGAATCCCAAGCTTGGATATCCTGCTGTCCTGAACGGCACGCTCCTTTATTCTTTCCACATATTCCGCCGATTTATCATGCTTTCCCATCCGGATATAACCATACAGCACCTGTAAATCATTCATCCAATCATGCCTGTGATGATTGAATGCCGTGTTCGCTGTCTCTTCCAGCGCACGTCTCATCGCTGCATTTTCCTTCTCGGCGTGACGCCGGGTCATTTCAACCCCAGCTGTGGCAGCCGCCGCACCCCAGACACCCAGAATGATGACCGTTACGGGGCCTGGAACCAGCAGAGCAAGAATCAAGGGAGCTAGAACTGAGCATACCGCTAGCAGAGGTAAGCTTTTCCGCGATAACATGGTTTTCTCTCCGTTCTGGATCTTGAAATGGCTAATCAGTCTTTTCAAGTATAGCATGACTTACTTTCCAGTTCATTACCATCTGCACAAAACACTGCCCGGGCTTGTTAGATTACTGTAAAAAAAACATCTATCGATGTACATTCACAGAAGACAGGCCTCATTTAGCGGAAGTTTTTCTTGTGATTTCAGGAGGCTTGTCCCAGGCAGTATATACTGTCTGGAATCTTAAAAAAGCCCCCGGCAGAAATGCCGGAGGCTTTGTCACGGAATCACACCGCTGTTTAAGCTTCTACTGCAGCCGCTACCGGAGCGACATCAACCGGATAGATGCTTACTTTTTTGCGGTCACGGCCCCAACGTTCGAATTTCACAACGCCGTCCACTTTCGCAAACAAAGTATCGTCTTTACCGATTCCTACGTTCGTACCCGGATGAATTTTCGTTCCGCGTTGACGAACCAGGATGCTTCCACCAGTCACGAGCTGACCGTCAGCGCGTTTTACGCCCAGACGCTTCGCTTTACTGTCACGACCGTTCTTTGTGGAACCTACACCTTTCTTCGATGCGAACAACTGAAGATCCAATTTCAACATGAATGTCCCCTCCTTCTTTATTATTTATTTTGTATTTGAATATACTCACCGTATGACTCAGCAATACCTTGCAGCATAAGCTCCATGGACTCCATCAGCAGCTGAACCTTGGAACGAACCGCCTCATCCGGAAGATCAGGAATATCAGCGCTCAAAAAGCCGTTCCTCATCTTCGCATCAAGCACCACTCCGGCCAATGCTTCAATGGAATTGACAGTGCCGACCGTTACGGCGGACACGCCTGCGCAGACAATGTCCTCCCCACGCTTGGCATAATTCGCATGGCCTTTCACTGAAAAGCCCCGAATGCTACCGTCTTCCATGCGTTTAATCTGTACGATAATCACTTATCGGACCCTCTTATGCCTGGATTTTTCCGATCGTCACTTTTGTGTACGGTTGACGGTGGCCTTGTTTCACATGGTAGTTCTTTTTCGGCTTGTATTTATAAACAACAACCTTTTGACCTTTGCCATGCTTCTCCACAGTAGCCGTTACAGAAGCGCCGGATACGAGTGGTGTGCCTGCTGTAAAACCTTTGTCGCTGGACACTGCCAGGACACGATCAAACGTTACAGTTTCACCATCGTTAGCGTTCAGTTTCTCGATGTACAATACGTCGCCCTCTTGAACCTTGTATTGTTTACCACCTGTTTCGATAATTGCGTACATTGTCTGCACCTCCTTATGTCTCAGACTCGCCTGATGCAGGTGGCATTCCCCTGGGGAAACACACTTCAACCAGATCGGAGCGGTTACAGCATGTGCAGCATACTAAACCTCAGCGCCGTACACATACCCACTGAGTATAACATAAGACTTGATAGGTTTCAAGCCCTTAAGATTTTACCTGTTCCACTCCTCCGGCACACTTTCTGCACGCACCTTCTTCCGGGTCATCTCCAGCAATCCCAGTTTGGTCCAGCCAACAACAAACGATTTTGTCCGGTCCTGCTTCAGGCCCTCTTCAAGAATGGTGAATACCTCCTTGCGGTGCTCTTCACGCTCCATATCGATAAAATCAATAATAATAATACCGCCGACATCCCGAACTCTCATCAGCCGCGCAATTTCCGCCGCCGCCTCAAGATTGGTGCGGGTCACGGTTTCCTCCAGATTGCTGCCGCCGGTATATTTTCCGGTATTTACATCAATGACGGTGAGGGCCTCTGTATGATCGATAACAATATAACCCCCGCCCTTAAGCCATATCTTGCGTGCAAAGTCACGGTCCAGCTGTTCCTGAACGCCAAATTTCTGAAAAATCGGTTCTTCCCGGTCATGCACACGGACCTTTGCTTCAAAGATGCCCATATCGTGCAAAAAGGAAAGCGCGTCCTGTGCCTGCCCCTCATGGTCAATAATCAGCTCATCCTGCTCCGGAGTAAACGTATCCCGGATGAACCGCTGGACAATGCTCAAATCACGGTGCAGAAGGCAGGGCGCAGTCTGCCGCTCCGCTTTCTTCAAGATCGAATGCCACTGCTTTCTCAGCTGCTCCAAATCCCTTTTCAGCGCTTCGCGACTCTCGTCCTCGGATACCGTCCGGATAATGAGCCCTTCCTCTCCCTGCCGAATCTCTTCACCGATTCCCTTAAGCCTGGTGCGCTCGGCTTCACGCTCGATTTTCTTGGAAACAGCCACGTAATCGGCGTCAGGCATATATACGATCCAGCGGCCTGGAAGCGAGTAATGGGTTGTAACCCGTGCCCCCTTGCTCCCAACCGCTTCTTTGAACACCTGCACGATCAGTTCCTGGCCGGGCTTGAGCAGCTCCGTAATAGCCGGCTTCACGGAAGGCTGCTTATCCAGATGGGCGTGAAGAACATCATCCACATATAAAAAGGCGTTTTTCTTTTGCCCTATGTCTACAAACGCTGCCTGCATACCGGGAACGACATTGACAACCCGCGCCTTAAAAAGCGACCCCACTGTCCCCTGATTACGGGCACGCTCCGCCGCATATTCTACAAGCCTTCCGTTCTCCAAAAGAGCCATTTGTGTTGTATTCTGCTTGCAGTGTACAATCATTTGTTTCATGGTTTCTCCTATCTTGAAAAATGTGCACTACCCCATTTATTCAAGGCAGCTTCAGCTGCTTCTATATAACTGTAGAGTGATATCCTGGGTACAAGAAAAACGTCTATCAACGCACATTCACAGAAGACAGACCTCGTTTAGCAGTAGTTTTTCTTGCGATTCCGGGAAACTTATACCAAGGAGTTAATACTTTCTGGATCTTAAAAAAAATACACTGCAGAATAGAAGCTGCGGCTTTCGGCCCTTGGCCGCTGCACGATCACGTTCTCCCTCCGTGTGTGCTGAAGTAGGACCGGATAATTCGCTGCTCCGGCAGAACGGCAATGATTTTGCCGTGCTCATTCATAACATATATAATATGATACCTGTCTCTTCTAAAGAGACGCAATATGGAATCCAAATGTTTCACCGGAAGCGAGAATATCGGAACGGCAAAATTCCCCTGTGCTGCCTGCTGGTAAAACAGAGCATCCCGCCCCAGCAAAAAACGGACAAACCGATATGGAATATTGCGGTAATCCACCAGATTGGAATATAGGAGAAAAATGCCGACAGCCAGCATATTCAGCTGCAGCCCTCCGGTATTCAGCCACAGCGGAAGAGCCGCATACACACAAAATAAAGCACTGAACAAAATACTTGTCCGCAGCGTCCACAGCAAGGTCAAATGATAAGGCAGCCGCAGGCTCAGCAAAGCCTGTACAATTTTCCCACCGTCCAGAGGTAAAATGGGAAGCAGGTTGAATAGAGCGATGATAATATTGCCGTGGATCGCATATGCTGCAAAGTCATTATTTACCCAATAAAAGCTTTTAAGAAGCAGAAGGGCCAGAATCATCAATCCATTTTGCAGAGGACCGGCAAGCGCGATAATGATTTCCTTCCAGGCCGGCAAGCATCCCCTGTCCTCCACTTCCGCCACGCCTCCGAACGGCAGCAGCTGAATGGAAACCACCCTGACGCCAAGCAAAGCTGCTGCCGCAGCATGTCCAAGCTCATGAATCAATACGATAGCAAACAGCGTAATCAGCTCAATAAAATGTCCGGTGAACACAGATGCCAGCATAATCAGCACAAAGAGGGGATGAAGAACAAGCTTTACGCCGTGGATGTTAATCAAAGGTTACCACATCCGCAGGGTCAATATAACGGTCATCCTGCTTGACGGCAAAATACAGAGTGGCAGGCTCTCCGTCTTCCCGTACGGGAATGAGTCCAATGGCTTCCCCCTTCTGAACCCAATCATCCACTTGAAGCTGTGTACCCGTTACCTTGCCGTATACGGCTGTGAGGCCCCCTGTATGCCTGATCACCACGGTCGTTCCGTTCTGCGGATGATGCGTCACCTCCAGCACACGTCCCGCGTCAATGCTTTTCACCTGTACCGGATTGGTGCCATCCCGTTCCGGAACGATTTCAATCCCCTTGAGGCTTACCGCAAAGCTCTGGACAACCGTACCCGCCAGCGGAGCTTCAGGGTGGCCGGATGCGCTTGCCTCCTGCGAGCTTGTCTCCTCTTCCCCAAACGTTGGCAGAAAGGACGGAGCCCCTCCAAAATGCTCTGTATACCACTTCGCGGCTGCAGTCATATCCATATCACGGCTGAGCACATCCGCAATAAAGAGCCGGGATTCGGTCGTATAGGGGATATCCCAGCGGAACACGGCCCAAACGGCTCCAAACAGCATGCAGCTGATCACGACACGCCACCTTAATGCAGTAAAGAAGGAAGGGCCCCGCTCATCTCTGAATGCCGAGTGCATACGCTCTCGTTCTTTTTTCCAGACCAGTTCCGGGTCCTGCTCGGCACTCTGCGGTAAATTGATGTACCCCGGCGGTTCTGGTGTTTTCCCGGTCCAGTGGCGTTCAGCAGCCGGCGCCGAAGCTCCCCCCATTTCAATCAGCCGCTGGATTCGTTCCTCCCTGCGCTGTTTAATTCCCGATTTCTTGTCCATATCCAGCCCCCCAATGAGGTTCTTTGCTACTATGTATATGAGGACGGGCATTGGCTTATGTTGAACTTATCTTCCATATATAAATAAGAAAACCGGTGCCATGAGGCCCCGGAGGAAAACGAAAGTATGATAACTAAAGAGTGTCCGGCATCGTGAAGACATCAGCTTATGCCGAGAAATTTTTTGAAGCGTGTCAGTACACCCTGCTTTTGGTCAAGCTGCATCAGTGGCACTGTATCCCCCAGAATGCGTCTGGCAATATTGCGGTATGCGATCGCAGCCTGGGAGTCGGGATTCATGACCGTGGGCTCCCCTGTGTTGGCCGCCTTGATCACCAGCTCATCGTCCGGAACAATACCGATCAGATCAATATTAAGCACTTGGAGTATACCGTCGATATCCAGCATGTCCCCTGATTTAACCATGCTGTTGCGAATACGGTTCACAATCAGCTTCGGCGAAGCAACATGAGAGCTCTCCAGCAAACCGATCACACGGTCGGCATCCCTCACGGCGGCGTTCTCCGGTGTAGTAATGACGATGGCCTGATCCGCGCCTGCAATGGCATTCTTGAACCCCTGCTCGATGCCGGCCGGACAGTCGATAATGATATATTCAAAATCCTTTTTCAATTCAAGGATAATGTCCTTCACCTGATCAGGCGTGACGGCGTTTTTGTCTTTGGTCTGCGCAGCAGGCAGCATGTAAAGCTCGTCAAAACGCTTATCCTTCACCAAAGCCTGGTTCAAACGGCAGCGTCCTTCCGCGACGTCGACCAAATCATATATAATCCGGTTTTCCAGCCCCATCACAACGTCCAAATTACGCAGCCCGATGTCGGTATCGACCAGACATACTTTTTTACCGAGCAGCGCAAGGGCGGTTCCAATATTGGCTGACGTCGTCGTTTTGCCGACGCCGCCTTTTCCTGAAGTGACGACTATAGCCTCTCCCATGTGCTACACTCCTTTAAACACATTAAATTCCCGGCGAAGTCGGCCTATATTGCTCATCTTGTCGATCTGCATGATGCCCTCATGCAGATACGCAAATTCTATACCGGCCTCGCGTGTTTCCCATTCGTCCGGAGGGCGGCTGATCACATCGGATATCCGGAGCTGTGTCGGTGAGAAGTAGGAAGCGGCTATAATGGCGTTCCTGTTGCCTTCATTACCCGCATGAGCTATTCCGCGCAATGCGCCCAGAATAAATATATCACCTGTACAAGTTATCGCTCCGCCGGGATTGACATCTCCCAGAAAAAGCAGATTTCCGTCATGATGAAGCACCTGTCCCGACCGGACCATTCCCGTTATCGTATGAATGCTTTCTTTTTTCTCCTCAGGATCAGGTTTATGTACAGGCGGTTCGACGGAACGAATGAGCAAATTTCCTTTTTGCTTTAATGTATCAAGCAGAAGCTCATTCTGCTCGCTGCCTATTTCGCGGCTTCCCAGCTTAATATCCACGTGCACGATCGGTCCGGTCAAAATATTTTGGTGGGTATGTTCCAGTTTATAGCGCAGTTCTTCGAGCAGTTCCTCAAATTCACACTGATCGTCCAGCAGGAATACCAGGCCGTCTTTGATTCCTTTAATCGTAACAAGATTCGATTTTACTGCCATTAGCCTGTACCTCCTATCCCAATCATTTCGTGTCGGAACGCCAAAATCCTGCTAAACCGCGGAAAAATCATCCTTGCACGGCCCGAATGGACAGTTTCAGGCAATTTCTTCCTTTTTCACCCGTTTTTGGAGCCGTTCAAGCTGTTTTCGTATAGGAACGTAAATAATAAGCGCAAACACAAAGTGCAAAAACAAGTCAGGAACCATATATTCCACAAGCGCCCAGTCAAAAGACTGATGGTTCAGCTGAAAAAGCTGATAAATGCTGAAGATGATGGAGTCAAGCAGCAGGCTTCCCAGCAGAACAACACTCATCATAACCGGCATCAACGCGCGCGGTGAATGGAAAACAAGTCCCATCACATAAGCGGACAGCCCCATGGCAAAAGAGTAAGCCCCGATCATGGAGCCGTAAAAAATGATATCATGCAGCATTCCGAATACCAAACCCAGCACCAGGGCGGTATGCCTGCTGTAATAAACCGCTACAAAAAGGATGACGACAAAGGTAAGATTCGGTGAAAATCGGAACTGCCAGGCATCCGGAATAAGCCAGGGAAGAATTGTGTCCTCTGCAATGAACAAAGCAAACAGCAGCAGAATCAGAATTTGTCCGCGTCTCACCATCATTCCTGTACCTCAGGAGTAAACACAACAAACAGTTCCTTCCAGTCCACAAAGTTTGCTGCAGGCTCAATAATAGCCGTTCGCGTCTGGCCGAATTCACTCACCCGAATATCCTTTACTTTCCCAACAAGCAAATATTTCGGAAACTTGCCACCGGTGCCGGAGGTCATGACCTGATCACCCTTTTTGATCGGATCTTCCTCCCCGATCTTGGTCATTTCAAAGGTCCCGTTTACCGGATTGTAGTTCTCCAACACACCAAAGGAGTCTTCTTTACCCACAACCGTAACTGCAATGGCATTGGAGGTTGGGTCTTTTGCGTCCAAGGATGTCAAAAGTTTGACTGTCGAGCTGAAATTGCTTGTATTGCTGATGGTTCCCACAAGTCCATCTATGGATCTGACCGCCATCCCCGGCTTGACCCCGTCTTTAGAGCCGATATCGATGACCAGTGTTTTATCTGTCGGATCACTGCTCACACTTATGACCTGCGCAATCCGGTTCTCATAGTTGTACTTATCAAGCTGAGTCTTCGTAAAGTTCAGGGCCTCCTGGAGCCGCTTGTTCTCCTCCTCCATGCCGCTGAAGCGGACCTTATCCGTTTGATACTGGGCTGCAGTTAACTTCAGTTGCTCATTTTCCTCATAGATTGCCTTCATATTGCCGATATCTTCAAAGAAGCCCGCTATAAATGCAGCGGGCTTGTAAAAAATACTCTGTACAAAACCGGTCGTATCTCTCACAAATTTCTCGGGCCAGGAAAGGGATTGCCTCTGTGCAAGCGTAAGTCCCATCAAGGCTATGAACAACACGATTCCGATTAACAATACGAAAAGCCGTTTGTTGCTTAGCAGCTTAAACAGTTGTTACACCCCCGTCTCAACGTTTGGAGCGGACTGCTGAGCTGCTGCGCGATTTGAACAGATGAATGTTTTCCAGCGCTTTGCCCGTACCGATCGCTACGCAATCCAGTGGATTCTCGGCAACAATGACCGGCATTCCCGTTTCGTCGGCAAGCAGTTTGTCTAGATTGCGCAGCAGCGCTCCTCCGCCTGTCAGCACAATCCCTCTGTCCATAATGTCAGCAGCGAGTTCAGGAGGACATTTCTCAAGTGTAACTTTTACCGCATCAACGATTGCATTCACGGTGTCGGACAGCGCTTCACTAATCTCATCTGATGTAATCGTAATGGTTTTCGGCAAGCCGGTAACGAGGTCGCGGCCGCGGATTTCCATCGTTTCCACCTGCTCCAGCGGCATTGCCGAGCCGATTTCCATTTTGAGCTGCTCCGAAGTACGCTCACCGATCATCAGATTATACTGGCGTTTAATATATTGAATGATGGATTCGTCCATTTCATCCCCTGCAACACGTACAGAGCGGCTTGTTACAATACCCCCGAGAGAGATGACAGCTACCTCGGTCGTTCCTCCGCCGATATCCACAACCATGCTGCCTGTCGGCTCCCATACAGGGAGATCCGCACCGATGGCTGCCGCGAACGGCTCCTCAATCGTATAAGCTTCGCGGGCGCCGGCCTGCTTGGTAGCGTCCTCGACCGCACGCTGTTCCACTGCGGTAATGCCGGAAGGCACGCATACCATAACATTGGGGTGGCGCGGGAAGAATGAGCGCTGTTTCTGAGCCTGGCGGATAAAATACTTGATCATCGTAGCGGTCGTGTCGAAATCCGCAATAACACCGTCCTTCATGGGGCGGATGGCACGGATATTCCCCGGTGTCCGGCCGATCATCTTCTTGGCGGATTCACCTACCGCTTCAATGCTCTTTGTGTCCGTACGAAGCGCAACCACCGACGGCTCTCTTACCACAATGCCTCTGCCGCGTACATATACCAGTGTATTCGCTGTCCCCAGATCGATTCCCAAATCTTTAGTAAATCCACCAAACATGCTGTAATCTCCTTTACTATTCCCTGAAATTCTCTTTTGCTGTGTCACGCCGTACGGCCATCATTGTCATCATCAATTTAAAAAAACAAACAAACCATAAATTCGCCAAATTCGCCGGATTTCAACAAAATCCTCAACACATTATATTATATAAGCCCCTGCTCCTTCAAACTTACATATTTCCCGTCACCGATGATAATGTGATCCAGTACGTCAATCCCAACGATATTCCCTGCTTCAACCAAACGGCGGGTGAGCTGGATATCTTCGGTGCTTGGTGTCGGATCACCGCTCGGGTGATTGTGGGCGCATATGATGGAAGCGCTGCTGCACTTGATGGCGGCCCTGAATACTTCCCTGGGGTGCACCACAGCCGCATTCAGGCTGCCGATGGACAACGTTTCCCGGGCAATAACATGGTTTTTCGTATTCAAAAAGAGGCATACAAAATGCTCCTTCTGCAAATAGCGAAGCTGCTCGGACAACATGTCGGACACATCACGCGGACTTTTGATGACAGGCGATTCCATATGGCGCGCCAGAACAAGCCTCCGTCCCAGCTCCATGCCTGCCTTTAGCTGGATCGCCTTGGCCAAGCCGATCCCCTTGATTTGCGTAAACTCCGATACACTCAGATCTACAAGCTGACGCAGGCTGCCAGCGGTCTGAAGAACCCTGTGGGCCACATGCAGCGCAGATTCGCTGCGGGTTCCCGTACGCAGTAAAATAGCCAGCAGTTCAGCATTGCTTACGGCTTCCGGCCCATACTGAAGCATTCGTTCTCGTGGTCTGTCCTCATGGGGGATGTCGCGAAGCATGAACGTTTGCGACTCCATTATTTCTTCCCCTTTACGGGCGCAGCACGCTGATTCCGAAGCCGGACAGCATGTCCGAGAGCAACGAAAGCGGCAGCCCCACCACATTAAAATAACAACCCTGAATACCTTCGATCAATGTAGCGCCGAGCCCCTGAATGGCATACGCGCCCGCTTTGTCGGCAGGCTCTCCTGTCTGGACATATGCGGCAATCGTCTTTGCATCAAGCGGTTTCATGGTCACGGAAGTTTCCCGGTAGCCGACGTTCTGCTCGCCGGTCCCTGTATGTATGCAAGCCACTCCCGTAAATACCCGGTGCATTCTGCCCTGAAGCGAAGTGATCATTCTCACCGCATCCGTTTCGTCGACCGGTTTTCCCAATATTTCACCGTCCAATACCACAATTGTATCGCTGCCGATGATCAAAGCGTTGTCATACTGCTCCCTGACCGTCTGCACAACAGCCCCGGCCTTGCGCAAGGCCAGTGTCTCCACAATCTTCTCAGGACTCAAGCCCGCCTGTACGGATTCATCGGCATGGCTTGGCAGTACCTCAAACGGAAGCTGCAAGGAAGCAAGCAGTTCCCTTCTCCGCGGAGAGGTCGATGCCAGGATAAGCTTGGGCGTTCGTGTCTCTTCCAAGAGTAAGGCTCCTTTTTCAGTAATTAGAGCCTGCGGTACAGCCAGACAGCGGCAATGATGCCGATCAGGCTCAGCAGGCTCATCTGCAATTGAATGGTTATGTTATAGCTTATAATATCCAGGTCAGCCTTGGGGGACCAGGATATGCTGGTGGCTTTGGTAAGAAAGGCCAATACGCTGACAGACTGCAGAGCCTTGGCAATCCATGCTCCAACAAGCCAGCCAAGTAATATGAACAATGTAAACATTCCCGCATTCTTCTTCATCTTGACCTACCTCGCCATTTTTTGACACCCTCATATTATACGGTGATTTTCTTTTCAATACAAACAGAAATCCGGCAGGGGGAACTATTTCCAGTTCCCTGCCGGATGGCTGGCGAATGCTTATTGTTTCAGGAATTCAAGCAGCTGCTTCTGCAGGCGGACATACTCCATCATCATGGATTGAATCTCCCACAGATGCCCTTTTGAGCTGTTTTTATTGAATTCGGAAAGAGCCGTTATGGCTCCGTTCATGGACTTGTCGAGTCCGGAAGACAGCGTTTTCCCTTCCGGTGGGAGACCCTGCGTTAATGCCGAAAGTTCCTGCATCCACTGCTGATGAAGCTTGCTCAACGTCGCCATGTCCGATTGAGGCACGGACTGAAGCTGCTCATCGCTCAGCATGGAGGCGGACACATGACATAGCTGCTGGATGAGCTCGGTGCTCGTGGTGAAATAGGAAAGCAGCGTATCTCCGCTGCCGTTATAAAATGCCTGGTCGAGAGAGGGCAGCTGCAGCTCCCGCACGTATAGATCGATTCCGCTGCCCTGCAGGCGGCTGCCCAGCAGCTTGGCCTCCTCCCTGTCCGTCGATATTCCGGCATATACACGATAGCTGTCCGAAGGGTCCGTTCCCGCGGCCGTTCCCGCCTGCAGCAGCTCCGACTTGGCCTGCTCGGCTCCCTCCGCCGTACTGAACACCCCATATTGCAGCATATAGAAGCTTTGTGCAGGAATATCCGCCGTGATTAAGGAAACGGATGCGGCTCCGTTCGCTTGCGCTCCGTTCCCTTCTGCCGTCTGGGACCATACAGGCAGGGAAGGAGCATCCACATTGCCCGGCGACTGAAACAAATACAGAACAATATATCCAAAGAGTCCCCCGGTCATGAGCGCGCTGGCCACGGACCCGAACAGCTTCCAGCCAGAGGCGCCGCTGCGCTTCGGAGGAGGGGAGGGGACGGTCCCCGCTCCTGTATTCCAATACCCCGGTGCGGACCATGACGCCGCGGAGGTGCCAAACGGATCCTGCCATTCCTCAGCAAAATAGTAATCTTCTACGGCATCGGCCGGCTTCCGCTGCTCGCTGCTGCTTGCAGAGAATGTCCGGGACGCCTCGGAAGGAACATCATCGGAAACGGATCGTTCCGCATGAGGAGGTTTTCGTTCCTCATTGAGGCCTTGGTTGACTTCTCTGCCTTCCTGATCGAACCGGAATGTCATTTTCGCCTTGTTCACTCCGCACACTCCCCTTGTCCCTTACTGCCTATATTTCAGGTGTATGAAGAAGGAACGGCCTTTATGCAGGGGCTTTTCCAAAAATGTCTTGCAGATAAGAAAAAACGGGGATGTCTCTCATCCCTCCGCAGAAGAATTACTCGTGAGACATCCCCGTTCTATAGATCAGGCGTTCTTTTCCTTCAATTTGCGCGCAAGGGCCGCACCGGCCTTCCAGATATCCCCCGCCCCCATGGTAAGGACAAGGTCTCCGGGTTGAAGGCGCTCGCTGAGCCGTTCGATAACGGCTTCTTTGGTCGGAACATATGCCGTGTTGGCGTTGCTGTTCTGGACGATCAATTCGACGAGCTTGGAGGAATGCACTCCTTCAATCTCCTGTTCACCCGCAGGCGAATAGATGTCCGTAATAACAACTTCATCCGCTTCACTGAAGGCACGGCTGAAGGCATCCAGCAAAAAGAAGGTCCGCGTGTAGCGTTGAGGCTGGAATACCGCAATAATCCGCTTCCCGGTCGCCTTGGCAGCGCTGATGGTGGCTTCAATTTCCGTAGGGTGGTGGGCATAATCGTCGATCACCAGAATGCCGTTCGTCTCCCCAAGCACCTGGAAGCGGCGTTTGGCACCGCTGAATTCAAAAATGGCCGCAGCAATTTTATCAAATTCCAGCCCCGCCTCCATGCATGCAATGACCGTGGCCATGGAGTTGTAAATATTGTGTTTACCCGGAACGGCCAAACGGATTACGCCCAAAGGAACACCGCCCTTGTTCAGGGTATACGAAGACTGGCGATCCCCCAGTTGAATATCCGATGCCGTATAATCCGCAGGCTGATCAATTCCGAAGGTTGTCACTTTGCAGGACAGCTTGGGGAGAATCTCCTGAATATTCTGGTCATCGGCACAAATGACCGCCGTACCATCCGGCCGGACCTGGTTCAAAAACTGAACATACGCGCTCTTCAAACGGTTAAAATCCCCATCGTAATTCTCAAGGTGATCCGCCTCAATGTTGGTTACGATACCGATCCATGGGTGATACTGCAGAAATGAACCGTCGCTCTCATCCGCTTCCGCAACCACGCATTCACCTTCGCCTGCCTTGGCATTCGTCCCCACATTCATAATTTCCCCACCGATGATGTATGTAGGGTCAGCCCCACATTTCTCCATCACGAGGGCGGTCATGGACGAGGTTGTTGTTTTGCCGTGCGCGCCGGCTACTGCTACCCCTTTGCGTTCATTCAGCAGCCTTGCCAGCATTTGCGAACGGTGCAATGTAGGAATATTCAGCTGCTCTGCCGTCACACGTTCCACATTGTCCTTGGACAAAGCCGTGGAATAAACGACCAGGTCCGCCCCCCGAACATGCTCCGCCGTATGGCCGATATATATTTTGGCACCCTTTGCCGCCAGTTTTTCCGTCAATTCCTGTGAAGCCACATCCGATCCCGTTACAGTATAGCCCATTTCCAGCATAACGCGTGCAATGGCACTCATCCCGTAACCGCCGATACCGATAAAATGTACATGTTCCGTAGTATTTAACAAGATCTCACCAACCTTTTTCCGAATCGCTTTGATGCAAAAGGGCCGCGCGCACATCGGATATCAAATACAATGTGCCAGAGACTACCCCCAGATCCTCCGCTTCCGTGCGGGACTTCAGCAGCGCCAGAGCCTTTCTCCAGTCCTGTTCCACGATGACTTCCACATGTTCTTTAGCATAGGACGGCCGGAGCTTCTCCACGATCCCTGCCATTTCGGCTGCATCCATTTTGCGACGGAAATCGGGTTCGGTCAGGATAAGCGTATCCACTAGTGGCAGTATATGCTTCAAGTATGCTTCGTGATGCTTGTTTGCAAGCATGCCCATCATTAAAATCAGTTTCCGGTAACGATAGATTGATGACAGGCTCTTGGCAAGCGACTCCGCCCCTTCAGGATTATGCGCACCGTCAATGACGATCCGCGGATTGCCGGACACTTGCTCCAGACGGCCTGCCCAGCGGGCATTCCTGAATCCGGCCAGCAAATCCTCGTCATCCAGGACAAACGCCAAATACTGGCGCATCACTTCCAGCGTCATCATGGCTCCCGCAGCATTGGCGCACTGGTGCTCACCAAGCAGTCCGATGCTGATTTGCAGTTCCCTGAAAGGCCCCCGGAAGACAAAAGTTTGTCCGTTCTCATCTCCGCCGGAGGGCTCATAGGCAAACTGCTCATTGACCAGATATAGCGATGCCCGCTTATCCGCCGCGGTCTTTCTGATAACCTCCGCCGCCTCAGGCTGGGTTACACAGCTGACTACAGGCACACCGGGCTTGATAATGCCCGCTTTCTCCGCCGCGATCTGTTCCAGCGTATCTCCCAGAATATCGGTGTGATCGTATCCGACATTCGTGATGACCGACACGATCGGAGTTACGATATTGGTAACATCCATCCTTCCCCCAAGGCCGGTCTCCCATACCACAACATCGGGAAAAGCAACGGTGGCGTAATAGAGGATCGCAAGGGCTGTCGACACCTCGAACATTGTAGGCGAACCCAGCTCTGTCGCCGCAATCTCCTCAACCAGGGGATGAAGACGGTTAGCCAGTTCAAGCAGTGTTTCCTCCGGAATATCCTCGCCGTTAAATTGAAAACGGTTCGTAAATTTGGTGATATAAGGGGACGTAAACGTCCCTACATCATACCCGGACTGCAGCAGAACCGACGTCAGCATGGCGCAGGTTGAGCCCTTTCCGTTCGTCCCCGCGATATGCACAAATTTCAGATGGCGGTGCGGCTCGCCCAGCAGGGTCATCAGACGTTCAATCCGTTCCAAACCCGGCCGAATCCCGAAAGGAATCAGTCCGTTAATCCATTCCACCGCTTCATTGTATGTTTGTAAGGGAGCCGCGGCAGCGGCCCCGGGCAAATCCGGCATCTTCTTCACCTTCATGTCGATAGATTTCATATTAGCCCTTAAGCTCTTGAATCCGGGCAATCACCTTATCGCGTTTTTCCGTGTAGTCAGCCTGCTTCGCACGTTCCTCCTCAATGACCTTGGCAGGCGCTTTCGCCACGAAGCCTTCATTGGCCAGCTTCTTCTCCACCCGCTGCACTTCACTGTTCAGATGCTGCAGCTCCTTCTCAAGTCTGGCGATTTCCTGGTCAATATCCAGCAGCCCTGCCAGCGGAAGGTACAGCTCGGCACCTGTAACTACAGCCGTCATCGCCTTTTCCGGCACAGTGATGTCCAGCCCGGCCTCGAACTCAGACGTGTTGCAGAAGCGGCGCACATAGTCGCTGTTGCGGGTCAGGATATCAAGATACGACTGATCGCCCGCTTTGATCAGAAGCTCTACTTTTTTGCTCATGGGTACGTTGACTTCCGCACGGATATTGCGTACAGCCCGGATAACATCCATCAGCAGGTTCATTTCCGCTACAGCCCCGCTGTTTTCAAATGCAGGGTCATAGACCGGCCATGAAGCAAGCGTGATCGTCTCCCCTTCATGCGGCAAATGCTGCCAGATTTCCTCAGAAATGAAAGGCATGAACGGATGGATCATGCGAAGCGTGCGGTCCAGCACGTAGGAAAGCACGGACTGCGTCTTCTTCTTGGCAGCAGCATCTTCGCCATAGAGGGACAGCTTGGCAAACTCAATGTACCAGTCGCAAAGATCGTCCCAGATGAAGTTATACAGCAATCGACCTGTTTCGCCAAATTCATAGGCATCTATTAGACGCGTGATATCACGCGAAGTTTCGTTCAGACGATGAAGAATCCAGCGGTCCGCCGTGCTAAGCTCACCTGTGATATCGATATCGGAAGCGGTAAATCCATCCAGGTTCATCAGGGCAAAGCGGGAAGCGTTCCAAATTTTGTTCGCGAAATTCCGCGCTTGTTCGACACGTTCCTCGCGGAAACGGAGATCCTGTCCCGGTGTGCTGCCCGTAGCTACCATGTAACGCATGGCATCGGCGCCATAGTTGTCGATCACTTCAAGCGGGTCGACCCCGTTGCCGAGTGATTTGGACATTTTGCGGCCGTCAGCGGCACGGATCAGCCCGTGGATGAGGACATCCTTGAAAGGAATCTCTCCCGTAAATTCAAGGGCCGTGAATATCATACGGGATACCCAGAAGCCGATAATATCATAGCCAGTTACCAGCACATTGGTAGGATAGTAGCGCTGCAGGTCTTCCGTCTGCTCAGGCCAGCCCAGCGTGGAAAATGGCCACAGGGCTGAGCTGAACCAGGTATCGAGCACATCCTCATCCTGTTTGAGGTTTCTGCCTGCATACTCAGGCAGAGTGGTTGGGTCCTCAGCGGATACAATCACTTCGCCGGTATCCTCGTCATACCATGCCGGAATGCGGTGTCCCCACCACAGCTGGCGTGAAATACACCAGTCACGTACATTTTCAATCCAGTGCATATAAATTTTTTCAAAACGGTCCGGAATAAAGTTGACGCCCTTTCCGCTTTTTTGCGATGCAATGGCCGTATCGGCCAGCGGCTGCATTTTAACGAACCATTGCGTGGACAGATACGGCTCGACAACCGCGTTGGTCCGCTCGCTGTGCCCTACCTGATGCACATGGTCTTCAATGCGGATAAGCACGCCCAGCTCCTTCAGATCCGCTACGATCTGCTTGCGGCAGTCGCTGCGGTCAAGACCCTGATATTTCCCGGCTTCCGCGTTCATTTTGCCGTCCTCGTCCATAACGGTAATCTGAGGCAGGTTATGGCGCTGTCCCATTTCGAAATCGTTCGGATCATGCGCAGGAGTAATTTTAACGGCACCGCTGCCGAATTCTTTATCTACGTAGTCATCGGCAATAACAGGAATCTCGCGGCCAATGATCGGCAGGAGCAGTGTTTTGCCAATCATGTCTTTATAGCGTTCATCTTTGGGATGAACAGCAACCGCCGTATCCCCGAGCATCGTTTCCGGGCGGGTAGTCGCTACGGTGATATGGCCCCTTCCGTCTTTCAACGGGTACTGCAAATGATACAGGTGGCCGTTGACTTCCTTATGTTCCACCTCAATATCGGAAAGCGCTGTGCGGGCAACCGGGTCCCAGTTGATAATGCGCTTGCCCCGGTAGATCAGACCCTTTTCATACAGCTTGACGAAAACGGCCCGTACCGCTTTGGACAGCCCCTCGTCCAAGGTAAACCGCTCGCGGGAGTAATCCAAAGAAAAGCCCATCTTCTCCCATTGATTATGAATGTTATCGAGATAGTGGTCCTTCCATTCCCATACTTTTTCCAGGAATTTCTCCCTGCCAAGATCATAGCGGGTGATCCCTTCTTCACGCAGCTTCTGCTCGACCTTGGTCTGTGTAGCAATGCCGGCATGGTCGGCACCTGGAAGCCACAGTGCGTCGTAGCCCTGCATCCGCTTCACCCGGATAATAATATCCTGCAGCGTAAAATCCAGCGCATGTCCCATATGCAGCATTCCGGTTACGTTTGGGGGAGGGATAACGATTGTAAAAGGCTCCGCTTCCGGAACACGGCCTGCGCGGAAATATCCTTTCTCAATCCAGGTTTTATACCATTTCTGCTCCGCTGCCTTCGGATCGTACGTCGTCGGCATTTCCAGGGTTGCTTTGTTCGTTTGTTCTGTCATGCTCCCTTACCTCCATGATTGGTTTTGGTATTGGTCATTTTTTTGGACATAAAAAAAGCCCGTCATCCTCAAAGGACGAAAGGCTGTTCTTTCGCGGTACCACCTTTGTTTCACGCTCATATGCCGCTCGAACACGGCACAGACTGTGACACTCATGCGGATAACGGCCGCTCACCGGCCTTGTTCTACTAATGGCCCCCGCAATGGGCATGTTCAAACAGGCGACTCCCGGGCGACTTCAGCCAGCTGGTTCCTGCGGAATCTCCCAGCGCTGCAATTCCGCTCTCTGAAGGACATACTGCCTACTCTTCCCGTTCAATGTCTCTCATATAAACTCTATGGTTCCCTAAACTGATATACCACATAATAACTTGCCTGACCTTCTTAGTCAACCGTCGAAGCGCACAATCTGCATATATTCCTTAGCATAACCCTGAACTCCCCTTTGCATACCCATGGTGCTGCTCCAAAGGCCCATTGACCAGGGAGCATACCTCCATGTGCTGTGAGAGGCTCCGGGAACGAACCAATCCTATAACCGCTGTTGACCCCAAAAAAATAGGCCAGCCAGAAACTTCTGGCTGACCTAAAGACAGGCGATGGTAATTCATGGAATATACAATACCTGGCCTTCTTCTACACTCTGTTCACTTAGCCTGTTATGCATTTGCAGCTCCCGTGCGCTCAGCTCGTACCGTTCCGCAATCGTTTCCAGTGTCTCCTCACGCTGAACAATGCACAGTCTGACCTTGCGGAACTGGTTTTCCTCCTGGAATCCATGCTGAAAAAGAGTTTTCCATTTTCCGTTTTCCGTCCGCGGTTCATCGCCTTCACCGGAGATAGACAGATCCGTGCTTTCATCATATGCAAGCTCGGCTTCCCTGGCAGGACGCTGAGGAAGCAACGAAGAAAAAGGTACAGCTTCGGCCTCTATAGCCCCCGTTTCCTTTTTGCTGCCAAATGCCACCTTCGGCTCTTTCTTCTCCTCAGCCGATGTGTCTGATGACGTTGTAACAGAGGGTTCCGCAAAAGAAACCGGCTCTTCCGGACGTTCATCCTCGACGGGGATTTCTTGCTTGAACACTTCAACAGGTTCTTGTTCAGGGACAGACTCCGGCTCCCGGGCCACTGCCTTCACCGTTTCTTCCCGCTCAGGTTCCAGTTCCCAGACTACAGGATTGCCGCTGGTATAATCCGCAATTTCCTGGTCCTCATTGCGAATGACATCTGCAAGGGTATGATCCTCGGCTGTCTGCGGCTGCGCTGGGTCCGGCGGGGGATTCCAGAATGTCTGCATCGGCTCTTCATTGACGGCCTGCTCTTGCTCCCGCTGCAGTTCAGACTGATGCTCATCCTGTTGCTGATACTGCTGTTGGTACTGTTGCTGTTGTTGGTAATGCTGCTGGTACTGCTGTGAGTACTGTTGTTGCTGATACTGCTGCTCATATTGCTGTTCCTGCTCAAATTCCTCCTCGGTACGCTCCTCGTGCACCTCCACCGATGCTGGAGTATGAACAGCCGTGTAGCTGTCATCTCCCCATCCCGGCGCTTCCTCCGTCTGTGTGCCGTCAACCCCGTACAGCGTCAATACACCCGTGATATTCAAGCTCCGCAAGGACAGCAGATCCACATCAAAGTTTTCTATTTCCATCGAAATATCTTCAAGCCTGGTGACACGGTTCATCGGGATGGTGATTTCAACCGGGATCTGGTGGTACAGCTCCCTGATTTCATTTTCCTCTCCCCTGTATATGCCTTGCAGCTGTAAATGACCGCGCAGTGCGGCATGCTCCTCCTGAGTCACCACCTGAATGCGCGGAACCAGTTCAATTTCTTCAAGCTCGGCAATCCCTGCAACATCCTCCGTTAAATGGACACGTTCATAAATATCAAAACGCAAACCGTAGGACCGGTTATCCATAGACGGCATCCTCCTTTCGGCAGCTTCCGCTTCCGCTATTGCGGCACGGAGACTCCATGCTCCTCTTCTCGGGTTATGTATATGCGCCAAAAAAGATGGCATGCCTACATTTAAGAGGTAGTTCAAAAAGTCATCTTTTGATCACGAAGGAAGTCAGGAAGCGTACTCGACATCGAATCTTGAATTCAGCCGGGCCTAAGCGGATGCTTCCGAAGCATGTTTCCTGCGGAAACATTTCAGGTGCTCACGTACCCCAAGTTCGCTCCGCTCCTTAGTCCCTAGCTTCATCCAACTCAAGCGTTTTGAAAAAACGCACTTCGGAAGCATAAGCTTCGGTGCTGAAAACCTGACTTTTTGAACTTGCACTTTAAAAACAGGCAATCAGCAAATAGAAAAAGCACGCTCTCCTCCAGCGCTGTCCGGCACTGTTAAGAAAGCATGCTTCTTTGAGATTAAACGCAGTTATTTATTTTTCAGCCGGTCATACAACACCTGGAAATCTTCCGGCCACGGATCGGCGACCCGAATTCTTTCCTTCGTCAAGGGATGCCTGAAAGACAGCGACTCCCCATGCAGCGCTTGTCTGGCAAAATCGCTTCTGCGCCCCCCGTACAGCACGTCGCCGAGCAGAGGATGCCCTTCATGGCTGAGATGCACGCGAATTTGGTGAGTGCGCCCGGTCTCAAGCGTTAAATACACAAGACTCGCTGTACCCAGATGCTCTCCAAGCTCCACATGGGTTACAGCCGCCTGGCCGGATGGCGATACGCGCCTCCGCTGCTTGTCATGCCGGTCCTTCCCGATCGGCAGATCAATCGTGTGCAGCTCCGGAGACACTCTGCCGGCCACAATCGCAGCATAACGGCGCCCGATCTGCTTGTCTCTCATCTGTTCGTCCAGCTTAAGCAGGGCAAATTCATTTTTGGCATACAATACGGGACCTGTCGTGTCATTATCCAGACGGTGCACATGCCTGACCGCCGCTTCGATGCCGTTCATTTCATAATAAGCCGCCACGGCATGGTTCAGCGTAAGGGGCCCGCCGGAAGCGGAGGAGTCAGGGTGGACGGCCATGCCGGCCGGCTTGTGCACCACAAGACAAAAATCATCCTCATACAAAACAGTCAGCTCATGCCACCTTGGTTCGATGCCAAGCTCCCTTGCCGGAAAAAGAGCGAGCCTTAGCCGGTGCCCGGCCAGCCGGATTTGCTTCTCATGCCGCATTCTTCGCCACAGCTTCTCCGGCAGGCCGAACACCTCCAGCAGCCACCGGTCGGCGGCCTCTTCCTTCTGCTCGCTGCCTGTCACTTCTTTACCCGGAGCAACCTCAAGCCAGACGCCTCTCCTGGTCCAGTCGCCACGCCAGCTCATAGCTGCTTTAAAGCATAATAGTTTGCTTCAATTGTCGCATCAATATCTTCGTTGGTGTGCACGCCTGAAACAAACATGCCTTCATACTGCGACGGCGCCACACTGACCCCGTGATTGACCATGCCTGCGAAGTAACGGCGGAAATGATCAAGATTGCTAGTCTTCGCCATATCATAGTTCACGACCTGACGGTCTGTGAAGAACGGGCACACCATCGATCCGATCCTGTTAATCGTTACAGGGATTCCCGTTTCTTTGGCATTGCGTTCAAAACCGGCCTGCAGTCTTGCTGCCAGCTGTTCAAGCCGGTCATACACCTCCGGTGTCAGCAGCTTAAGCGTCGTGTAGCCGGCAGTCATGGCCAGCGGGTTCCCGCTGAGCGTGCCCGCCTGATACACCGGACCGGTAGGAGCTACCTGCTCCATGATATCTCTGCGTCCGCCGTACGCTCCCACAGGAAGTCCTCCTCCAATAACTTTGCCGAGGCAGGTCAGATCCGGCGTCACGCCGAAGCGCCCCTGTGCTGAGTGAAGTCCTACCCGGAAGCCGGTCATCACCTCATCAAAAATGAGCAGGCTGCCGTGCTCCTTTGTTACTTTGCGCAGTCCTTCCAGGAATCCCGGCTGCGGCGGAACGACGCCCATATTGCCGGCCACGGGCTCCACGATGACAGCGGCGATTTCTTCGCCGAATTTCTCGAAGGCAAGCTGAACAGACTCCAGGTCGTTGTACGGTACGGTAATCGTGTTGCTCGCAACCCCCTCCGGCACACCCGGGCTGTCCGGAAGTCCAAGGGTGGCTACGCCGGAGCCGGCCTTGATCAGCAGGCTGTCGGCGTGCCCGTGATATGAGCCTTCGAATTTCAAAATTTTGCTGCGCCCCGTATACCCGCGTGCGAGGCGAATGGCGCTCATGGTTGCTTCCGTCCCCGAATTCACCATGCGCACAATGTCGATGGAAGGAACGCGTTCGCAGACAAGCTTTGCCATTTCCGTCTCGATCAGCGTCGGAGCGCCAAAGCTCGTCCCTTTTACGACAGCCTCCTGCAGAGCGCTGATTACGTCAGGATGCGCATGCCCCATAATAAGTGGTCCCCATGAACCGACATAATCGATAAAGGAATTGCCGTCAATATCGTAAACACGGGAGCCTTCTCCACGTTCAATGTAGATCGGTGTAATTCCGACAGACTTGAACGCACGCACAGGACTGTTCACCCCGCCGGGGATATACTGCTTCGCTTCTTCAAAAGCGGTCCGTGACCGCTCGTCCGCCTGAACCTTGGCTTGCTCGCTCATCTTATCGTCTCCCCTCCTGCAGCCATTTTGCCGCATCCTTTCCCGAATACGTAATAATCATGTCCGCGCCCGCACGTTTCATGCTTGTCAGAATTTCCAACACCATCGCCTTTTCGTCGATCCATCCGTTCAGGGCAGCCGCTTTGACCATCGCATATTCGCCGCTGACATTGTAAGCGACAAGCGGAAGATCGAACTGGTCCTTGAGGGTACGCATCACATCAAGGTAGGAAAGCGACGGCTTGACCATCAGCATGTCCGCGCCTTCCAACACATCCGACTCCGCTTCGCGCAGCGCCTCACGGGCGTTGGCAGGGTCCATTTGGTAAGTCTTCCGGTCTCCGAACTGTGGAGCGGAATCAGCCGCTTCACGGAATGGCCCGTAAAAGGCTGACGCGTATTTTACGGAATAGGACATAATGGGAATGTGACTGAAGCCCGCTTCATCCAGCCCGCCGCGGATCGCCTGCACAAAGCCGTCCATCATATTGGAAGGAGCGATAATATCCGCACCTGCCTGCGCCTGGGATACTGCCGTTTTCACTAGCAGCTCCAGCGATTCGTCGTTCAATACATCGCCGCACAGTTCCCCGTCCCGCTCGTAGGTATGCACCATGCCGCAATGGCCGTGATCTGTGAACTCGCACAGGCACGTGTCAGCGACCACCACCAAATCCGGATACCGCGACTTGATCAGCCGAGTGGCTTCCTGTACGATGCCGTTCTCCGCATAGGCGGAAGATCCCACGCTGTCCTTCGTCTCAGGGATGCCGAACAGGATAATAGCCGGAATGTTCAGCGACACGATCTCCTGCAGCTCCTCCTCGAGCATGTCGAGCGAGAAGCGGTACACTCCGGGCATGGATTTGATTTCATGCTTGACTCCCTCGCCATAAGTGACGTAAATTGGCTGAATGAAATCAGCCGGCGTCAGTACCGTTTCCCGTACCATGCTGCGGATGGCTGCGGATTGGCGAAGACGGCGATGTCTTGTAAAAGATAAACTCATGTATATACACTCCCCAATTTAATATCGGCCAAAGGCGGATTTGAAAGCCATATTCCTGTCTCCGCCTTTTTATTCTGACCGTCTATTCCAGGTGCAAAGCGCATTGACCAGGCTGTCTATCGTTGCTTCCTCCGCCATGAGCCCGACCTTCAGCCCTTCTTCTTCCACCGTCTTCCCGGTGACAGGACCAATGACGGCTATCATGACGTCTTTCAGCAAATCAGACGGATTCTCGATGCCCATCTGCCGCAGTGCATTGATAAAATAGGTGACGGTCGAGGAACTCGTAAACGTAATGGCATGCACAGCCCCCTGCTCCAGCAGGGAGATCAGTTCATCGTCCCGCACATCGGCCGGCACCGTTTCATACAGGCTCGCTTCGGTTACCTCCAGGCCCAACTCACGCAGCTGGTCGGGAAGCCAGGCGCGCGCCAGATTGCCGCGCGGCAGCAATACCTTCTGGCCTGCCTTTAATTCCTGGCCATACGACTCCAGCAGCCCTTCAGCCTGAAAATTGCCTGTCAGCTGTTCAGCCGCCACACCGCGGCTGCGAAGCGCCTTATAGGTAGCAGGACCGACTGCCGAGATGCGCGCCTTATACAAAGAACGAATATCCTTCCCTTCCCGCTCCAGATGCTGAAAGAAATACTCAACTCCGTTTACGCTCGTAAAGAAAACCCAGTCAAACTCATGCAGACGGGTCAATGCCTCACGTATTTGCCCGTACTGTTCTTTCGCCTGCGGCAGGCGCGTCTCCAGCACCGGAAATTCATACGGCTCTCCGCCCAGATCCTCAATACGCTGCACCAGAGAGCTCGCCTGGCTGCGGGCGCGGGTAACAAGAATGCGTTTGCCGAAGAGCGGCATGTCTTCTGCCCACTTCAGCTGCTCACGCTGGCGAACCACCTCGCCGACTACAATCACCGCCGGAGGCTCAAAGCCCGCTTCCTGCACCCTGGCTTCAATATCCGCCAGCGTGCCCACCAGCGTCTCCTGCTCGGCGCGAGTTCCCCAGCGGATAAGAGCGATCGGCGTTTCAGGAGAGCGGCCATGCCTGATGAGCTGTTCGCTGATATATCCGATCTTCGCCACTCCCATCAGGAAAATCAGCGTGCCGGTCGCATTTGTCACCTTGTCCCAATGAATGCTCCGATCCAGTTTGTCGGGACTCTCATGCCCGGTAATAATCGATAGCGATGAGGCCATGTCCCGATGGGTAACCGGGATACCGGCATAAGCCGGCACACTGATGGCAGAAGTGATGCCTGGTACGATTTCATAAGGAATGCCATGCTGTCTCAGCAGTTCCGCTTCCTCACCGACTCTGCCGAAAATGGTAGGATCGCCGCCCTTGAGGCGAACGACCGTTTTGCCTTCCAGCGCCAAATCGACCAGCAGGCGGTTGATATCCTCCTGCTTCATGGTATGGCGGTCCGGAAGCTTGCCGACATAAATCTTCTCGGCCCCAGGCTTCATCAACCCCAGCAGCCGCGGGCTGGCGAGACGGTCATAAACGACAACATCGCCCTTCTGTATGCACTGCCAGCCCTTTACCGTAATCAACCGCGCATCACCGGGTCCTGCCCCCACTAAATAAACCTTCCCCGCCATCACGTCATCCCCTTACTTCTGACAGAATCTGTTCTGCTCCCATGGCTTTCAGGCTTGCCGCAACCTGCTCTCCCAGCTGCTGCGGATCCTTGCCTGCAAGCGTGTCTTTAAGAATAACCGTCCCGTCCGGGGAGCCAACCATGCCTGTCAGCCGGATGACCCCGGATTCCTCCAGCACAGCATGGGCACCAATAGGAACCTGACAGCCTCCGTTCAATTCGCCCAGAAAACGCCGCTCCGCTGCTACCGTAGCTGCAGTAGCTTCGTCATTATATAAAGAAAGCAGCTTCAGCAGCTCCTGGTCATCCCCACGGCATTCAATACCAAGCGCCCCCTGCCCGACCGCAGGCAGGCAGATATCCTCCGCTATGTATTCCGTAATCCGGTCCTGCCAGCCCATCCGATGTAGCCCCGCTGCGGCCAGAATGATCGCGTCAAACCCTTCCGTCTCCAGCTTGCGGAGCCTGGAGTCGATGTTGCCGCGCACCGGCTCAAGAACCAGGTCAGGGCGAAGCGACTGAAGCTGGCTGGAACGGCGCAGGCTGCTTGTGCCAACCTTCGAGCCATGCGGAAGCTCCATGAGTCCTTTTCCAGACTTCGATACCAGGCAATCGCGGTGATCGACTCTGCGCGGCACGGCGCCGTTCACTAATCCTTCGGGGAGTTCGGAAGGCATATCCTTCATACTGTGGACAGCCATATCGATTTCGCGGTCCAGCATCGCCTGTTCGATCTCTTTCACAAACAGCCCCTTGCCGCCAACCTTGGACAGGGTTACGTCAAGAATCCGGTCGCCTTTCGTTACAATTTTTCGAATTTCAAAGTCCATATCGATCCCATGCCGGGCGCAAAGCGCCTTCAGGTCATCTATAACGTAACCGGTCTGTTTAAGCGCAAGCGCGCTTTGTCTGCTGCCTATCACTATCGTTCGCATGTCTATTCCTCCTGGTTCTCGGCAATCCATCTGTCCATCTCAGTCTCCGTCCACTCCATGAACCGGCCCTCGCGGATCTGTTCCAATACACCGCTGTGCGCCAGCCTTCCGAGCAGACGTGCCCGGACAGCAGGGTCAGGCACTCTGCCTTTGATGCGTTTCCTCATTTCAAACATAAAATCCAAAAAAGCCTCATATTCTAAGCCGAAGATCTCTTCAAGCTTTGAGGTGATCGCCGCAGACACGGAGGGACCCGCCCCTGAGGTTGAAACGCTCAAAACGAGTCTGCCCCGCCTGACCACACCTGGCGTAATAAAATCTCCCTGTTCCGAATGATCTGCCACATTTACCAGTATACCCCTGCCGCGCGCTTCACGCATCACCGCTTTGTTCACTTCCGGATCATCCGTAGCTGCATATACAAGAAATGCTCCCTGAAGATCCCCCTCGCAATAAGGGCGTTTGATCCAGCGGAGCTGATTGTTTTCCAGCATGGCCTGCAGGCCGTGGGTTATAGAGGGACTGATGACCGTAATCACGGCGCCGCTGTGCAGGAGCCCTGCTGCCTTCCGTTCTGACACCGGACCACCGCCTACGATACAGCAGCTTTTCCCCTCACACCGCAGCATAACAGGGACCAAATACCGTCCCATGCTCTCTCACTCCCCCGTCCATTGATGAAATACAGACCACGAATTCGCAAGAAAATTCATGATCAGAAAAGCATATCCTACAAGCGCCCATCGGGCCATAACCAGACCGGAATGCTGGTTGGAACGCTTGCTGACCAGATAAATGACATATACGCACATGGACGCGGCTGTAGCCAGCACCTTCAAATCGAGCAGCAATACCCATCTTCCCTCGGCAATGATCGATATCACGGCAATGAGCACAGAAACGGCCAGCAGCGGCGCTCCAATAAGCATCGCTTTATGCGTATAACGGTCCAGCACCTCCAGGCTTGGCAGCCTGCGTGTCGTTTCAGTCCATTTTTTGGCTTTCAATCTGCGATGGAGAAACAGATACATCAAAGAAAAAACCGCGGCCACCGTCAAAGCCGCAAAGCCCAGGTTAGCCAGTGCAATATGCAGAATCAGCAGCCCATGCACCGTCTGCCAGCTGGCCAGCGGGTTGTCGGCCAGCTGAAACCACAGCTTGTTCAGCACGATGACGCTAAAGCCGATCAGATTCAGCAGGAAGACCGTAAATTCCAGACGCTGATACCTGCTCATGATCAAGGATATGATGACAAGGATAAAGGCAAACAAAAACAAAAAATCATAGGTGATCAGAAAAGGAAGATGCCCCTCAACCCAGGTTCTGATTCCCATAAATACGACCTGAAAGACCAGCACGACGACAAGAAGCCCTGTGCCTATCCGTTTGGCGCTCGCATTGCGTCGAATGCAATCCGAGAATACGAACAGTAGGCTCAGGGCGTAAGTATAAATCAAGGCGTCATAGACACCGCTGCCCGGCAGCACAGCCGATCACCTGCCTCACAGACCGACCGGCGCGTAAGACACCGGTATGGAATCGGATGATTTGGAGCCTCTCTTTGCGGCAGCTTCAGGCTTGCGCAAAGCTTGTTCATGGCTCTGCTCCACCTTCTGGGCTGCTTCCTCCAGTCGATCCTCCAGGGCGAAGATTTCCGCGAAAATCTCCAAAGCTTCGTTGCCCTGCTTTTCTACGGCCATTTCCTTGATCCGGTTAATGGGATCATGCACCATTTGATTCAGCATGCTTTTGGTCAGCTTGCTGATCACTTTCCGCTGATGCTCGTCTAGATCAGGCAGCCTGTTGAACAGGCTGGTCAGTGTCTCTTCATGAATGGAAGAAGCCTTCTCCTGCAGCGCGCGGATCACCGGACGGACTCCCAGGGTTTTCAGCCATTGATAGAACTGCTCCATCTCCGACTCCATCATGACTTCAATTTTGGCTGCTTCCGCACGGCGCATTTCCAAGTTGGTTTCGACAATACCTTCCAGGTCGTCGATATCATACAAAAACACGTTGTCCACTTCGCCGACGGCCGGATCAATATCCCTTGGCACGGCAATATCGATCATAAAGAGCGGCCGTGACTGGCGGCGCTTCATCTGTCCGCGCACCGTTTCGCTGTTCAGCACATAACTCTTCGCTCCCGTGGAGCTGATCACGATGTCCACATCGGCAAGCCGTTCAGAAGCCTGCTCCAGCGTGCACGGCGTGCCGCTAAACTGGGCGGCAAGCTCCTGAGCCTTCTCCAATGTCCGGTTAGCGACAATGACCTCGGCCGCTCCGCCTGCGTACAGATGCTTTACGGTCAGCTCGCTCATTTTGCCCGCGCCGAGAATCAGCACTTTTTTACCGGCAAAATTACCGAATATCCGTTTGCCCAGCTCCACGGCGGCATAGCTTACGGACACGGCGCTCTCACCGATCGAAGTTTCGGAATGAGCCCTTTTGCCAAGCGTAACCGCCTGCTTGAACAGCATATTAAACCAGGTGGCGGTTGCCTTCTGCTCCTGGGCCTGAAGGAACGCCTGCTTGACCTGCCCCAGAATTTGCGTCTCTCCGATCACCATGGAATCAAGGCCGCAGGCTACCCGAAACAGGTGCCGGACGGCCTGCTCATCTTCATAAATATATAGATACTGTGTGAAGTCGTCCCTGGGTATTCCGAACCATTGCTCCATGAAATTCCGTATATAAAATCCGCACATATGCAGACGGTCTACAACGACATAGATCTCGGTTCTATTGCAGGTTGCGACTATAACGCCTTCCAATACACTCTTGGTTAGCTTCAGCTGTTTCAGCGCCTCCGGCAAATCCTTCTCCGCAAATGTAAAACGTTCACGAATCTCCACCGGCGCCGTGCGATAGTTTAGCCCTACAACGAGGATGTGCATTGCAAGTTCACCTGCCTTCTAATCCTAAAATGATAACATCCTATCCTGCTTCAAACTATGTTAATTATATCACAGAGAATCCCCTGCAAAGAGGGTTTAATATGAAATCTTTATGAAGATCCCGTCTGTCCTGGATTAGTGTAAGCATGTCCGGTATTGGCTATTCCTTAATTTTCTTATCCGCCAAACAAAAATAACCACAGAGCTCATCCATGGTTATTGATATATGCATAATGTAATTTATAGTTACACCAATTCAGCGCGCTGGATTTCCGGGGTTTCAACTTTCAGCTCCCCAAGTCCACGGACCAGCTTCTTGGCATAGGTCTTCGTCGGCTTTAATACGGATACCAGGTAATCAATGGCCAATTGCGGATCCACGGTCTCACCGCATGTGTAACAATCAATCGCCGCAAAGCCTCTCTCAGGATAGGTGTGAATGGAGAGATGACTTTCCGACAGCATCACCAGCACTGTTGCACCTTGTGGTTCAAACTGCTTCGATTGCACAGACAGCACTGTTGCTCCGCAGGCCTCGGCAGCTTCCACCAGCTGCGTCTGCAGGAATTCCGCATTATTCAGCAGCTCAAAGCCGACTCCCCAAGCGTCAACAGCAACGTGTCTTCCGAAAGTTGAATATTCCATCTTTCGGTTCCCCCTTCCTAGGAATAAAATGTTCACAAAAATTTCATCCGCTAGGACCTACGTCATTCACTTCCCGAGGGAATAAACTCTCGCAACATGAAATGTCCTGAGTGAATCCTGGTTCCTATATTCGTTTTCAACGAGAATAAAAATAACATCTAAACTGAGCAAATGCAATAGTTTTTCCAAAAAGTTTACACTTTGAAATTTGCGCTTCCGCCGTCACCAAACAAGCCTCTAAATAAACATGCAAAGCCCTAAAAATATATACAAAAAAAGAGCCTGCCTTCTATGGTTTCAGAAGGAAAGCTCTTGTCTTTCGATCATAGTCAGATTATGCCTCAAGTGTAAACAACGCAGTGCTGAGAATGCGCAGCCTTTTATCAATTTCCCCGATCCGCTCCTGGTCCCGGGTCTGAATGCGCACATCCAGTAAACCGTTTATTTCATCGTAGACTCTGCTGATTTCACGTTCAATGTCCCGGGTCAGAAATTTGTTCTGCAGCTCCTGCAGTGTATTTTTATACTCATAAACCAGTCTGCAGCCGCTGTCTGTCTTTTCCACAATTCGGCGGACAGAACCCTGATGATAGGTGTAAATCATCGTAAAGCCATGATACACCCGGTTTACGATGCCTTCGCCCTTAAACCGCACAAACAGCTTTCTGATCACATTCGTCAAAGGCTGGTTCACCAAGCGGCAAGTCAATTCACAGACATACAAGCCTTTTTTCAGGTCAAAAGGCAAATGAACTTCTTCTCCCGCAGCATCCTCCAGCACAATTTCCTGCCCGCCATTATCCAACACTCTGATCCGGCTGTTTACAAGAGGGTCCTCCGCTGCACGCAAAAATTGATCCATTTGAACTTCCGACAATGTTAAAACGGCGTTAACATACTCTGTGGCTAACCGCTGAGCCATAAAAATCTCCTCAATTCTTTCCTGACAGCCTTTTCGACTCCCCATGCACAAGGGCGCGAATGCTCTTCAGGCCGACTGCCGCACACCCTGCGGGTTCATACGGCGATACATGCTTTACAACTTTACACGAATATTATACACCATCCCTCCTTCAGTTTTCTCTGCGATTCAAATATGAAATACCTGCAAAAATGAGAATAAACCGTATTGAGCCGTCATTCATCCCCGTATTTCCCCCGGATTACTCACTTTTCCGCCTTCATTTTCCCGAAATCCCGCACCGCTTCACATTAAAGTCAGCAGGTCAGATCGCTAACGGAATCTCTGCAAAAAAAGAAGCACCCGCGGGCGCTCCTTATTATTTCATGTCTGCTGCTTTATTCGAATCTTGTCCTACTCCCGTGTATTGGGAGATGACTGTCCATAATTCTTCCCTGCCCAAGCCTTCCTCGGATGAAAACGGAATAAATAAGTCACCAGGGCCGATGCCGAGCTCCTGCTTGATCACCTTAATATGCTTATCTCTCCGGGTCCGCGGAATTTTGTCCGCTTTGGTGCCGACAACACATAAAGGCAAATTGTAATGCTTCAGCCATTCATTCATCAACCGGTCGTCCTTCGAGGGTGGGTGGCGAAGATCCACCATTTGCAGCACCAGCTTTAACGTCTCACGCTTCGTCAGGTAGGTTTCAATCATCTCCCCGAAGGCCTGCCGCAATGATTTGGACACCTTCGCAAACCCGTAGCCCGGAAAATCCACAAAATACAGCTCGTCATTGATGCGGTAGTAATTAAGCTGCTGGGTTTTGCCCGGTGTAGAGCTCGTTCTGGCCAGATTTTTGCGGTTGATCATCCTGTTGATCAAGGAGGACTTCCCTACGTTAGAGCGGCCTGCCAGAGCAACCTCCGGCAGACCGTCGGCAGGATATTGGTCCGGCCTGACAGCACTGATAATAAATTCGGATTTTGTTACTTTCATATTTAGCGTTTCCTCTCTATTGCAACCCGGTCTGCTCCACCAGCGCATGCCGCAGCACCTGATCCATATGCGCTACAGGCACAAATTCAACTTCTTCCTTGATGCTGTCGGGAATGTCCCGCAGGTCGCGTTCATTATCCTTGGGGAGCAGTATTTTTTTGTAGCCGGCACGGTGTGCCGCCAGTGATTTTTCCTTGAGTCCGCCAATCGGCAGCACTCTTCCCCGCAACGTGATTTCGCCGGTCATCGCAACGCTTTTGGATACATGCCGGTTGGTCAGGGCAGATACAAGGGCCGTGGCGATCGTAATTCCCGCCGAAGGGCCGTCTTTGGGAATCGCCCCTTCAGGGATATGAATGTGGATATCATTCTTTTCATAAAAATCCGGCTTGATGCCAAGCTCGGACGCTTTCGAGCGTGTATAGCTGAAAGCCGCCTGCGCGGATTCTTTCATCACGTCACCCAGTTTGCCTGTCAAAATCAGCTTGCCTGTTCCCGGCACCACCGTAACCTCGATCGTGAGCGTCTCCCCGCCAACCTCCGTCCACGCCAGTCCCGTAACGGTTCCGACCTGATCCTCCAGTTCAGCAATGCCATAGCGGAAACGCGGAATGCCAAGGTAGTCCTTCAGAGTATCCGGGGTGATGACAATATGTTCTCCCGTGCCTGATACTACCGATTTTGCCGCCTTGCGGCACAGGGAAGCCATCTGCTGCTCCAGATTCCGAACCCCTGATTCGCGCGTATACTCGCGGATGACTTTAAGCAGAGTATCTTCTTCCACCGTAAGCTGCTCGTCTGTCAGGCCATGCTCACGCTTCTGCTTCGGCAACAGGTAACGTCCGGCAATCTGCAGCTTCTCCAGCTCAGTGTACCCCGGAATATTCAGCAATTCCATCCGGTCCAGCAGCGGGCGCGGGATGTTATGAACTGCGTTGGCTGTCGTGACAAACATCACGTTGGACAGGTCAAACGGCAGCTCTACAAAATGATCGCTGAACGTATTGTTCTGCTCCGGATCCAGCACCTCCAGCAGAGCCGCGGATGGATCACCGCGGAAATCGGATGCCATTTTATCGATTTCATCCAGCAAAAAGACTGGATTGATCGTTCCTGCCGTTTTCATGCCCTGAATGATCCGGCCAGGCATGGCTCCTACGTAGGTGCGTCTGTGCCCGCGGATCTCCGCTTCGTCGCGGACGCCGCCGAGCGAGATGCGGACAAATTCGCGCCCCAGCGCTTTGGCAATGGAACGGACCAGCGAAGTCTTGCCGACACCCGGCGGTCCGACAAGACAAAGAATGGGACCCTTCATCGTTTTCACAAGCTTGCGCACCGCCAAATATTCGAGCACCCGCTCCTTCGGCTTCTCCAGACCGTAGTGATCGGCGTCCAAAATTTCTTCTGCCTTGGCGATATCCAGGTCATCGTCCGTCCCTTTGCTCCACGGCAGACTGAGCAGCCAATCCACATAGTTGCGAATGACTCCCCCCTCCGCCGAGCTTGCCGGTGTTTTTTCGAGCCGGTCGATCTCTTTTTCAACCTTCTCTCGTACCTTTTCCGGAAGCTCCAGCCCTTCCATCTGACTGCGAAGCTCCTCGACCTCTCCGGCACGCCCTTCCTTCTCGCCCAATTCCTTCTGGATCGCCTTCATTTGCTCGCGCAGGTAGTATTCCTTCTGGGTCTTCTCCATTTGCTTTTTGACCCGCTGGCTGATCTTGCGCTCCAGCTCAAGCACCTCGCGCTCATTATTCAAAATATCGAGCAGCTTTTCAAGGCGCTTGCGCACGTCGACGGTTTCCAGAATTTCTTGCTTGTCTTTGATTTTGAGGGAAAGATGGCTTGTGATGACATCGGCCAATCTTCCCGGCTCCTCAATATCAGAGACCGCGGCAAGCGTCTCGGGTGTCACCTTCTTGGACAGATTAATATAATGCTCGAACTGATTCAGGACGGTCCGCATCAGAGCGTCCGTCTCCGGATGCAGCGTTTCGTCCTCAGGCAGCTCACGGGCATGAACCTCATAATATTCCTCGTTGTCCGTGTACTGAATAATTTCAGCCCGTTCGAGCCCCTCGACGAGCACACGTATTGTACCGTTGGGCAGCTTTAGCATCTGCCGCACCTTGGCAATCGTGCCTATTCTGAATATATCCTCTTGTGTAGGTTCCTCAATGTTCACTTCCGATTGGGAACACAGAAGAATCAAGTTGTCTTCAACCATCGCTTTTTCCAAAGCCTTGACCGATTTGTCCCGGCCCACATCGAGATGCAGAACCATACTCGGGTAGACAAGAAGTCCTCTTAAAGGCAGCAATGGAAAACGACGGCCTTTCACTTTGCTTGGTCCCATCGCTTTCGCACCTCCAAATGGTTCACAGGTTCAGCAAGTTGCATGCACCGGTTATAATTATAGTGCGTGTTCAAAAAGTCAGGTTTTCAGCACCGAGAAGGTTGGATGAAGCTGGGACTGAGGAGCGGAGCGTACTTGGGGGTACGTGAGCACCGGAAGTCCCGGCTGAATTCAAGATTCGATGTCGAGTTCCGCTTCCTGATTAACTTCGTGATCAAAAGATGACTTTTTGAACAACCTCTTATAGCGGTTCCGCTTACATAGCTTACTCTGATAGGGATAGTTCATATTTTATCAAATGTTCCATGGAAAAACCAATGAAGGTGCTTTATTCCGCGAGCCCATTTTACACGGTGCTTCCCTGACCGGATCCATCTGCCTGCAAATAAGGCGATTGAGCCGGGGTAAACATATCAGGAGAAATACGAACCTCCGCTGTTTCCTCCCATTCTTCCCCGAAGATCCGTCTGAAAGCCTCATGAATGGACTGCACGGGAATGACTTCAATATCCTCCAATTTATCAAAGCCGTTCTGCCAGTTATCGGCTGGGATGAGCACCCGCTTGGCACCGGCCTGCAGAGCAGCTTCCACCTTGGCCAGAACACCTCCGATGGGCTTGATGCGTCCGTGAATGCTGACTTCACCCGTCATTGCAAGCTCATGATCAACGGGAATGCCGCGAATGGCCGATGCAACCGCCACAGCCATCGCCATGCCGGCCGAAGGTCCATCCACAGGCGTCCCCCCTGGAAAGTTAATATGGAGATCATAGTCCTGTGGCCGCAGACCGCAGGAGCGCAAAACAGTCAGCACATTTTCTACCGAGCCTTTGGCCATGCTCTTACGCTTAAGCGTCCTGGAGCCTCCGCCGATTTCCTCTTCTTCTACGACCCCGGTAATATTAAAGGCGCCCTGCCCTTTGGCAGATGGTACAGCCGTCACCTCAATTTCCAGCAGCATGCCCAGATTGGGCCCGTATACTGCCAGACCGTTTACGAAGCCAACCTGCGGGCCGTTTGGAACTTTACGCTCCGGACGAGGCTGAAGCTGGCTGCTGTTGGCAACCCATTCCACATCCTCCGCCTCCAGCCTGTCTCTTTTCTCCGTCAAGGCCAGCCCTGCTGCCAGCTGAATCATATTGACGGCCTCCCTGCCGTTTGTTGCATATCGCTGTACGGCCTGCACCGCTTCCGGACAGTCTGCGAAGCCCAGCTTGCTGATCGCATCTTCCGCAATTCGCCCGATCTCTTCAGGCAGCAGCGAACGAAAATAGATTTCCATGCATCTTGAACGCAGCGCAGGCGGCAGCTCGTGAGGTGAGCGTGTCGTAGCACCCACCATACGGAAATCAGCCGGCAGCCCGTTCTGGAAAATATCGTGGATATATGCAGGTGTATGAGTATCCTCCGAATTATAGTACGCACTTTCCAAAAATACTTTACGGTCCTCAAGCACTTTCAGCAGCTTGTTCATTTGCGTCGGATGCAGCTCGCCGATCTCATCAATAAACAGAATGCCTCCATGCGCTTTCGTAACAGCACCCGGTTTGGGCTGCGGAATACCTGCCACGCCCATCGCTCCTGCTCCTTGGTAAATCGGATCATGCACAGAGCCGATCAGGGGATCGGCAATGCCCCGTTCGTCAAAACGGGCCGTCGTTGCGTCGATCTCGGTGAACTTGGCGTCACCCTTAAAAGGGGACAGCGGGTTTTTCTTCGCTTCTTCAAGCACTACACGCGCCGCAGCTGTTTTGCCGACACCGGGCGGACCATAAATAATAACATGCTGCGGGTTGGCGCTGCACAGCGCCGCCTTGAGCGCACGCAATCCGTCCTTCTGCCCCACGATATCCTCTATTGACGCGGGACGTGTCTTCTCCGCCAGCGGCTTGGTCAGTGTCACCGATCTCAGCTTTCTTAACTTATCCAACTCCTTGCGCGATTCCCTGTCTACAGCGCTGCGGTTCGTTTTCTGGCTGCGCAGCAGATTCAGGAAGTACAGCCCGATTACAATTCCAAAGAAAAGCTGTACAATAATTACCATCATCGTCCAATCCATTTTTAAGCCTCCGTTTCTCCCTTCACCGCACAAGCGGCGGGGTTCTATGCAACTCAGTATTTCCTTTTCGGGGGCTGCTAAACGGATATGGACGAAAGAATTCACAAAAGAGGCAGAACGAAAATACAAAAACCGGGCGATGATATCAAAATCACCTGCCCGGCGCATCATAAAAACATTTATTGATGTAAATTCCAACACCTATATCAATTACACGGTCGGAGCATGACGCTCCTTGCGGCCCGGTATTTCCCCGGTTTCTTCGTAAGCTTTTACAATGTTGTCAATTTCCTTCTTCAGCTCGGCAACCATTTCCGCTTCCGGCACCTTGCGAATCATCTGTCCATAACGGAACAGAAGGCCTTCACCGCGCGCACCGGCAATACCGATATCCGCTTCTTTTGCCTCTCCCGGACCGTTAACGGCACAGCCAAGCACGGAAACCTTAATCGGCACCTTTACCTTCGCAATGTATTCCTCGACCTCATTCGCAATGGAGAACAGGTCGATATCCAGACGTCCGCAGGTCGGGCAGGAAATCAGCGTGGCCGCATTCGTAATCAAACCAAAGGTTTTCAGCAGCTCACGCGCAACCTTCACTTCTTCCACAGGATCAGCACTCAGGGAGATACGCATGGTCGAACCGATGCCGGCCGAGAGAAGCGCACCCATGCCGGCGGCACTTTTTACCGTACCGCTGAACAGCGTGCCCGCCTCAGTAATGCCAAGATGCAGAGGATACTTGATGATCTCTGCCGCTTTCATGTAAGCCGAGATGGCCATTGGAACATCAGAAGCTTTGAGAGACACGATAATATCGTGGAAATCCAGCTCCTCCAGAATGCCGATATGGTACAGAGCGCTCTCCACCATGGCATCCGGCGTAGGATAACCGTATTTATCGAGCAGATGCTGCTCCAGAGAGCCGGCGTTGACGCCGATCCGGATGGGGATCCCCTTTTCCTTGCAGGCTTTAACGACCGCCTCGACCTTCTCGCGCCGGCCGATATTGCCAGGATTAATACGGACTTTATCGATACCGTTTTCGATCGCCATCAGTGCGAGTTTGTAGTTGAAATGAATATCCGCAACGAGCGGGATATGAATTTGCTTTTTGATTTCTTTGATCGCGGCTGCGGCCTCTTCATTATTGACCGTCACTCTGACGATTTGGCAGCCAGCCTCTTCCAGACGCAAGATTTCCGCTACGGTGGCCTTCACATCCGCCGTCTTGGTCGTACACATGCTTTGAATGATGACTTCGTTGCTTCCGCCGATGGTCAAATTTCCAACTTTAACGGGACGTGTGTCTTGTCTTAAAAACATGGTCATATCTCTCCCATAATGCCAAAGCTCCACCCCCGCACCGTCCTTGCGGAAGAGTGGGAAGTGGAGGCTGGCAGTTCATGTATTAGAGATCGCGAAGATTTAATGCTCAGGCGCTCTCTTCTTGTTTCTTGTTCTTGTCGTTATTGCTGTGCAGTTCAGGAGCAACCTTCTCCTGCACAACCTGCTCATTGATGATGCAGGAGGTGATATCGTCACGTGAAGGCACCTCGTACATCACATCCAGCATGATGCCTTCAATGATCGCTCGCAGACCGCGGGCACCGGTGTTGCGTTTGATCGCCTCGCGGGCAATGGCCTGAAGCGCATCCTGCGTGAATTCCAGTTTAACATTATCCATTTCAAGCAGCTTTTGATACTGTTTTGTCAGTGCATTCTTCGGTTCGGACAGAATTCTTACCAGAGTTGCCTCATCAAGCGGCTCCAATGTGGAGATGACAGGCAAACGCCCTACAAACTCCGGAATCAGTCCGAATTTCAGCAGATCCTCAGGAAGCACGAGCTGCAGGTACTCACCAGGCTTGAGATCTTTTTGCTCTGAGGAGGCGTTGAAGCCAATGACCTTTTTGCCGATCCGGCGTTTGATCATTTGCTCCAGTCCGTCGAAGGCGCCGCCCACGATAAACAGGATGTTTGTTGTATCAATTTGGATGAATTCCTGATGCGGATGCTTGCGCCCGCCTTGCGGCGGTACGGATGCAACCGTTCCCTCCAAAATTTTAAGCAGGGCCTGCTGAACGCCTTCTCCGGAAACATCGCGTGTGATCGAAGGGTTCTCGGATTTGCGTGCAACCTTGTCGATTTCATCAATGTAGATAATTCCGCGTTCAGCTTTTTCCACATCATAATCAGCTGCCTGGATCAGCTTCAGGAGAATGTTCTCCACGTCTTCACCAACATAGCCAGCTTCCGTCAAGGACGTAGCGTCGGCAATGGCAAACGGCACGTTAAGAATTTTGGCCATCGTTTGCGCCAGCAGGGTTTTACCCGAGCCTGTAGGTCCGAGCAGCATAATATTGCTCTTCGTCAATTCAACATCTTCGATTTTGCTCTGGGTATTGATGCGCTTGTAATGGTTGTAAACCGCTACGGAAAGCGACTTTTTGGCTTGATCCTGTCCGATAACGTATTGGTCGAGAATATCACGGATTTCTTTTGGCTTCGGAATATCCTTCAGGTCCAGTTCTTCCTCATGACCCAGTTCCTCTTCCACAATTTCAGTACATAGCTCGATGCACTCATCACATATATATACGCCTGGACCGGCTACCAGCTTGCGCACCTGCTCCTGAGACTTGCCGCAGAATGAGCATTTCAGCTGGCCTTTTTCATCATTAAATTTAAACATGGGGCCACCCCTTTACAAATTGATCGGCTTCGTGAGAATTTGGTCAATGATGCCGTAAGCCTTTGTCTCTTCCGCATCCATAAAGAAGTCACGGTCAGTATCTCGTTCGATTTTTTCGAGAGGCTGACCCGTCGTTTTCACATAAATCTGGTTGAGCTTCTGACGGGTTCTGATGATCCAATCCGCATGAATCTGAATATCTGAGGCCTGGCCCTGAATTCCTCCAAGCGGCTGATGAATCATAACCTCACTGTTGCTGAGGGCATATCTCTTGCCCGGAGCACCCGCGGTAAGCAGAAGTGAACCCATACTTGCCGCCATTCCCACGCAAATCGTCGATACGTCCGGCTTAATAAATTGCATTGTATCATATATACCCATGCCGGCAGTCACAGAACCGCCTGGGGAATTGATGTACAAATGAATATCCTTCTCCGGATCCTCTGCAGCCAGAAACAGAAGCTGCGCAATGACGAGATTGGCGACATCGTCATCGATCGGTCCGCCGAGGAAAATAATGCGGTCCTTAAGCAGACGCGAGTAAATGTCGTAGGAACGTTCCCCCCGACTTGTTTGTTCCACAACCATAGGTACGAGACTCATCGTGACCAACCTCTTTTCCTTTGGTAAATAAAGTAAGTTAACTTAATGCCAATTAACACGGAAGAACCGGTTTTGAAACGGATATACCTAGAAAATATTCTAGCATGTTGCGGGTCCGATGTCATTTCCGCCGAACCTTATCATATTTAAACATGTTTCTTATGTATGTGCAAATTTTCAGACACTTCGGGCATGACGCCTTCTGTATGCTGATAATTTTAATAATATATGTAATGTTGCAAAAACTTAATACATCTATTTTTCAGTACACGCCAAACCGAGCCATTTTGTTACTTATATCCCCTAAAAATGGGTTGTGTAGGGAAAAAATAAGGCACGAGTATGGGTAACCGCGTGCCTTATAATATATTCACAGAAGTGTATGCTCGATCTGCCTTTTAAAAAGATTACTCCGCTGCAGGAGCCTCAACTTCCTTGCTGTTCTCCACGAGCAAGCTGATTGTTTTGCGCAACGCAATTTCCTCACGCAGGTTTCCAAGGGAACCGTTGCTTTCAAGGATGCTGCGGATTTCCTCAACAGAACGCTTGTAGCTATCAGCCATCACCTTCAGCTCGTCGTTGATTTCCTCTTCGGAAACCTCGATGTTCTCAGCTTTGGCAATTTGCTCAAGCACCAGGTTGTTGCGAACGCGCTTCTCGGCGTCACCCTTCATTTGGCTTTCCAGATCTTCTTTGGTCTGGCCGGAGAAACTGAGGAACATCTCCATGTTCATGCCCTGGCTGCGCAGACGGTTGTCGAAATCACGAACCATGTTTTCAACTTCGTTATTGATCATGGCTTCCGGGATGTCAACCGTTGCGTTCTCGGCTGCTTTTTCTACCACTGCGTTCTCGCGGGCAGCTTTCGCTTCATTCTCCTTGCGGGCTTGAAGCTGTTTTTTCAGATCTTCCTTATATTCGTCAAGCGTGTCGAATTCGCTCACATCTTTGGCAAACTCGTCATCCAGCTCTGGAAGCTGCTTGCGCTTGATCTCATGAACTTTCACTTTGAAAACGGCTTTTTTACCGGCCAGCTCTGCAGAATGGTAGCTTTCAGGGAAAGTGACTTCCACGTCCTTGAAATCACCTGTGCTCATGCCAACAACCTGTTCCTCAAAACCAGGAATGAATGTGTTGGAACCCAGCTCCAGTGAGTAGCGCTCAGCCTGTCCGCCTTCAAATTGCTCGCCGTCCACGTAGCCGTCGAAATCGATCACTGCGATGTCGCCGGATTGTGCCGCTCCGTCTTCCACGACAATCAGTTCGGCATGACGCTGCTGCAGACGCTCCAGTTCTGCCGCTACTTCCTCGTCGGTAACTTCAACCTTGACTGCCGGTATTTCGAGGCCTTTGTATTCGCCAAGCTCGGCTTCCGGTTTAACCGTTACTTTCGCTTTGAATTTAAAGGACTGGCCTTTGGAAAATTGATCGATTTCCACATCCGGACGGTCCACAGGGAAGATGTCGGTTTGGTCAACCGCTTCACCGTAAGCTTCAGGAAGGAGAATATCGATGGCATCCTGATACAGGCTCTCTACACCAAAGCGTGCTTCGAAAATCGGCCGCGGCACTTTGCCTTTGCGGAAGCCTGGAACGTTAATTTGTTTAACCACTTTATTAAAAGCTTTGTCAAGCGCAGCGGATACGCGTTCTGCATCCACTTCAACTTCAAGAACCCCGAGGTTCTTCTCTATTTTCTCCCAAGTTGCTTTCATTTTATGCTTTCCCCTCCAACAAAATCTCACTTATAGTCACGCTTAAAAACACGCACAAAATAACCATTCTAGTATAAACAACATTACTATCTTTTTCAAGGGGAAACCCTTGAGCCTGAATAAGGAAAACGTTCCCGGCCTGTCACGGGCCGCTCATGCCTGCAGCAACAAACTGTTTCACGGACCGGTATGCCTGCTCGTAACGGAAACGCATCGTATCCGTAATGCCGTACATGGCCCTTATTTCCTCTTCCTCGTCTCCGCCGGACAGCGTCTCCGCAACGGCCTGATGAAGAGCAGCCGCCCAAATGTCCAACAAGCTGTCGTCATCTGTAAGCATTGACCGGTAGTCGTCCGTTCCATACACGGCCATCACAAACTGGGACCACAATTCCTGGGCAAAGTAGAAAAGCGCGGGCTCGTGCACTTCGGTCTGATCCGCCACCCGTTCCAGAATGCGGATAATGGGCTCCGGGAATTCACTCGGCTGAAGAGGCACGCTCTCCACTTCGATCTCTGCCTTCATATCTCCCCTGCTAAAGGTGATGGTGCCCTCGTGCCCCCGCTTTCGCAGTGTCTGAACTACCCGGAACTGCAGCAAAGGATGCAATTTGGCCTCCTTCAGCCAGCGGATGAGCGCTTCGTCGATCTCCGGCTGGTCGAGATAGGACAGCTGTTCAAGAGCAAGCATGGTTTGCTCCGATAAAGGCTCGTTCATAGCCATGCGGAGAAGCTTCTCTCCGTAGCCTGCGTCCTGTTCGAGCTTGGAGCGAAGATGCCTTCTTGCGATTTCGTCCTCGCTGATGTCTTCTTCATCGGGCTCTACCGTCTCGGACCCCTGATTCATATCCAGATTCGTATATTGAGGAAAGGCTGCTTCGAGCCACTGCAAAAGGGCGGCCCACTCGTCGTAATTCTTTTGTTCCTGACCCTGACATTGCAGCAAAAATTGCAGCAGCCGCATGGCTTCCCCATAACGTTCATTTTCGAGCATCACCGTAAGCTGAATCTGGTAATAATCCAGCGTTCGGGGAAACAATACAATGTTATTTGCCGGTTTGGCAGCACTGGAGTCCTTTATAAAGGCACCCCCTTTCAACCGAAAGCATAAATGATGTTAGATTATATGAGAAACGGAAGCTTATGTCCAACTTTGTCCGCCTAACATATTTGCCGTTATTCTAACATACCCTTTTATAGAAGCAAAAAAACGTACATAGCCTACTATGTATCATGAACCGGGCAGGTGACGGTTTTATGACCAAAATTAACAGTTGCAAACCTCCGATTAATATGGTATATTAATTTTCGCTTGAATTTTATGTCCCAGTAGCTCAGCTGGATAGAGCAACGGCCTTCTAAGCCGTCGGTCGGGGGTTCGAATCCCTCCTGGGACGTATATAAATGCTCCCCGTTAGGGGAGCTTTTTTACGTCTGGGGATGAGAACCCATCGGGTTCGTCGGAGCATACGCTTCGTAAGCGCTACTTCGCAGTCGGCCCTGCAAGGGCCGTACCCCGACTGGGACGTACATAAGAACTCCCACGGGGAGCTTTTTTACGTCCGGGGATAAGAACCCATTGGGTTCGTCGGAGCATTCGCTTCGTAAGCGCTACTTCGCAGTCGGCCCTGCAAGGGCCGTACCCCGACTGGGACGTACATAAGAACTCTCCCTTCGGGGAGTTTTTTACGTCTGGAGGTTAACCTCAAAACTATTCTAACAGTTGCCACAACCACTATTGGTTCCAAAAACGTTGATTTTAAAGCCTAACGGGTACCATGGCGCTTATTTCATATAACACGCATGTTTTCCCTTGGATTAAGGTGAATAACGGCGCTCACAACCGCTAGAATTTAGAAAAGGGCTTTTTCAGTAAGATAGCAACTCCTACAACCGTTAGATCTCCATCGGGCCAATATCGGCTCGAAAATCTGAACTTTTGTGGGAAATCTGGTGAGGATCAGAGCCACGGGTGAGGAGTTATTTCAACATCAATTTTAAAGGCAGCTACGCTTCATCCTGGTTAATCGCGTTTTCCTGACTAGTCCAGATCAGTCCGGTTAGTCCTGGCTAATCCGTCTCCATCCCAGGTTCATAACTCTTAACCGGCAACCTCCCCATTTACCTCAAATCTCCTGTCTCCCTTCAATGTTCCTATGCTCCTCGGGCAACCCGCTTTACTGCTTCTTCTAACGACACCATAGTAGACTCCTGTATCCCCCGCCGCTTCACTTCAACATAACCTTCGCCAGCCCTTTTGCCCACTATAATCCGCCAAGGAATCCCAATCAGATCGGCATCATTGAACTTGACCCCCGGACGCTCTTCGCGGTCATCCAGCAGTACCTCGACGCCTAAGCCAATTAAATCTTGATACAGCTTTTCCGCTGCCTGCATCTGTATCACATCCTTTGCTGAAACAGGGATAAGATGAACCTGGAAAGGAGCAATTTTCTCCGGCCAGATCAGGCCGTGCTCGTCATGGCACTGCTCCGCCACCGCAGCCATGAGCCTCGACACACCAATGCCGTAGCAGCCCGCAACAGGAGTCAGGCTTTGTCCGTCCGCCTGCAGCACTTGCACGTTAAATGGAGCAGTATATTTTTCCCCCAGCTTAAAGATATGCCCCACCTCAATCCCGCGCTGCATCGACAATTCGCCGTTACAGCGAGGACATGCATCTCCTTCAGCCGCATTGCGGAAATCGCCCGTCCGCTCCAGACTGAAGTCCCTCCCCGGCCGGACACCGCGCAGGTGGTAATCCGTCTCGTTGGCTCCGACGATCCCCTCGCTCATCAGCGCCACTTCCTGATCAACAAGAAGCGGCAGCGTGAGGCCGACAGGCCCTGAAAAGCCGGATGATGCTCCGGTCCAGTCCACGATCTCCCCACCCTCGGCCAACCGAAGCTCCTGTACCCCCAAGGCTTGCTTAACCTTAATCTCGTTGACCTCCCGATCTCCCCTGACCAGCACGGCAACCGCTGCCCCATCTGCGTTAAACAGAATGGTTTTTACAAATGAAGAAGCCGGCTCGTTGCAGACAGCCGAAAGCTCTTCAATCGTGCGCAAGCCTGGCGTGTAGAATCTCTCCAGCACAGCATTCTCCTCATTAGTCCCGGAATTAATCCCGGCAGGTTCGGTTCCGTTTTGGGTTAAGCGCAAGCGTACCTCCGCCTTTTCCAAATTGGCCGCGTATCCGCAGCTGCCGCAGACTGCAATCGTATCCTCACCGATGCCCGAGAAGGCCATAAATTCATGGGAGCCGCCCTCTCCGCCTATCGCCCCGGCATCTGCCTCCACTCCCCGGTATTCCAGGCCGCAGCGGCTGAGAATGCGCTCATAGGCTGCATGCATCACTTCGTAGAAAGCATCAAGACTCTCATAATCGTTGTGAAAAGAGTAGGCATCCATCATCAAAAATTCCCGGCTCCGCAGCAGCCCAGACCGTGGACGAGGCTCGTCACGGAATTTGGTTTGAATTTGAAAAAACGCCACAGGCAGCTGTCTGTAGGATGAAATCTCCTGCTTGATCAGCGAGGTGATCACTTCCTCATGAGTTGGTCCAAGCACAAACTCGCGATGATGCCTGTCTTTAAGGCGGATTAACTCAGGTCCGTACACTTCGTATCTCCCAGAAGTTTTCCAAAGCTCCGCGGGCTGCAGTGCAGGGCATCAGCATCTCCTGTGCTCCTGCATGACTAAGCTCTTGACGAATAATGGCGGATATTTTAGACAATACGCGGAAGCCCAATGGCAGATAGGTGTACACCCCTGCCGCCAGCTGCCGGATCATACCGCTTCGCAGCAGATAACGATGTCCTGCAGATTCCGTATCCGCAGTTGCTTCTCTCCATGTAGGAACAGCAATCTGAGTCTGTCTCATCCTTATCCCCATTCCTTTCGCTTCGCCCAGGGTACAAAACGGAATGAAATCCGTGAGCCATGGGCGTTTTTTGTATGCTTGAGTTACAGGAAACCCCGCTCCCTGCCCAAACGCAAAAAGACGCATTCGTCAAGGGACGAATGCGTCGTGGTACCACCCTTATTCGGCGCAGGCTTCAGATTTTACATAAAACATGCGCTTCTCTTCTCATGTTGATAACGGAACGACCCGGCAAGTGAGCGGCTAGCGGGATAGGATGCGTACGACCGTGCCGCGAAACCTTACAGCCAAGGGTTTCTTCTCTGCCGGCAGCCGAATCGGAGCATATGGTCCCGTTCAACACCTTTGGATATCTTTTCTTCATAATTTTCTATAAAATTACATTAGACCGCATCACATTGTCAAGCCTTTTCAACCGACAGCTCCAGGTCAGCCGCTCGTGCATTCGATTCAACCTGCTCGGGAGTTTTGCATCCCGGGATAACACTCGTAACGGCAGGGTGCTGCAGACACCAGGCCAAGGCCCACTCGGCCATCGGCACGCCTTCCGGTACCTCGTTCCGCCGGATCTCCTCCACGAGTTTCAGCTTTTCATTACGCTGCTCCGCATCATGATTGTTCCGCACATCATTTTGCTGAAACTCAGCGCCTGGCTTGTATTTTCCGCTTAAGTATCCGCTCGCAAGCGGCACACGTGCCAGGACACCGAGATTTTGCTCCTCACAGGAAGGAAAAACCCGCTGCTCCGGTACCCGGTCCAATCGGTTGTACACCACCTGGATCACGTCCGCATTGACCTTGGTCGCCTGCGCTGTCTGATGGAGATTGTCGTTGCTTCCAATGGAAATGCCCAGATGTCTGATTTTCCCGGCCTGAACCTGCTTATCCAGCAGCGTCCACAAGTCATCATTATCGAAAACCTGGTCGGGACCCGAGTGAAACTGATACAGATCCACATAATCCGTACGGAGCGCTTTCAGCGATGCGTCCAGTTGAGCCAGTACTTCCTCCGGCTTAAAGGCATCCGTCCGAGAGAACAGGTCGTGAAATTGGTGCCCAAACTTGGTCGCCACAATCCAGTCTTCCCGTTTGCGTCTGCTGAGGTAATCCCCGATAAACGATTCCGACAAATGATCCCCGTAACATTCCGCCGTGTCGATCAGATTGATATGAAGTTCAGCCGCCTTATCCAAGATCGCATCAGCTTCAGCCTGGGTATAATTCAGGCCCCATTCTCCCCCGAACTGCCAGGTCCCTACACCGACGACCGACACTTCCAGCCCGGTTCTCCCTAACTTTCTGAATTTCACCGATATGCACTCCTTTCAGATATGTATTTCAACTCCATATTAACCAAACATCCGGCTTTTGGGCAAATTAGGCTGGCTTTACTGCGGCTATTCTGATTCGTTTGTAGTCTGCGATCCATACACCCTCCTGAAACAGGCTCTGTTTGGCACGTTCAGCGATCTTTTCATAGATATGCTGTTTTTCGTCTTCCCCGAAAGAAGCTAGAAACGAGTTTCCGGCAAATCCGGCCAGCCAGTGAAAAATCCCGTGTTCCCCATCCGCTAACGGAGTCGGGCGATCAAAATGCGAAGCAAACAGTACACGGAAGCCCTGGCGCTCCAGCAAAGAGGCATACTCGCCGATGGTGGGGAAGTACCAGGGGTTAAGTTTGTCAGCGTCCCTGCCGAAATCATCGGTGATTACCTCGGATATCGCTTTTACAATTTCTCCAACATTCCCCTTGCCACCAAATTCAGCCACAAACCGCCCGCCCGGCTTTAACGCATTCCATATACATGCCGCCGTCTCCTCCGCCTCCGGCACCCAATGCAGAGCAGCATTGGAAAATACCGCATCAAACGGTTCATCAAATGTAAAATTTTGCGCATGACCCACGACAAAGTCCAATGCAGGGTATTTGGCCTTCGCCTTAGCAATCATTTCTGATGAATAATCCAGTCCAATGACCTTCACTCCTCGACCGGCAATTTCATTGCTCAGCTCCCCGGTTCCGCAGCCCAGATCCAAAATTCGCTCTCCCGGCTCGGAAGCAAGCAGCTTCACAACCTCTTTTCCGTATTGGGCCACAAATCCAAGCTTAGTATCGTAAAAATCCGGCTGCCACACATTCGATGTCATCCAAAACCCTCCTCCATAAGTGTCCTGCTATCCTTAATTATGTCATGCTTCTTTTGATTGCAAAAATATATAAAATAAATAAACTCGATAGGATATATCTATAGGGGAGTTAGTCGCCCGCCTAAAAAGCCCTAAAAAAGAGCCCTCTGTCGAGAGCTCCTGCTTGTTCCTAGATTTCAATGGGTTAATTATTTATTCCCTTTTACTGCCGCATGGAAAGTGCCTTCCACCTCCACAATATCATCCTGGTTCAGACGATCCACTTCGATAATCGTACGCGGCGGGTATGGCCCTTCTCCCCACAGCTCTTCCTGAACTTTGTTCACGATGGGACGATATCTGTACATATCCGTTACATAGACAACCAGACGAGTAGCATCTTGCAATGAAGCTCCTTCCGACTCCGCCACCAGCTTCATGTTCATGAAGGCCTGGCGGATTCGCCCTTCTTCATCGGCAACAAGCGTGTTGGTTGCAGGATCGATTCCCCGCATCCCCGCCACATAAATATTGTCACCTGCACGAGTTCCCAAATCCCATGGTCCGGTCGATTGGATGCCTCCCTCAGGAGACAATGTTTTCACCCCGTTTGGAGACACATTGCTGTCTTTTTTGGTAGCGGCAGCTTTATTCTTCGGCGCATAGAAGGTGCCTTCCACCTCCACGATATCATCCTGGTTCAGGCGATCCACTTCGATGATCGTACGCGGCGGGTATGGCCCTTCTCCCCACAGCTCTTCCTGGACCTTGTTCACGATGGGACGATATCTGTACATATCCGTTACGTATACAACCAGACGGGTGGCATCCTGCAATGAAGCTCCTTCCGACTCCGCCACCAGCTTCATGTTCATGAAGGCCTGACGGATTCGTCCTTCCTCATCTGCCACCAGTTTATTCGTAGCAGGATCGATTCCCCGCATACCCGCCACATAAATATTGTCACCTGCACGAGTTCCCAAATCCCATGGTCCGGTCGATTGGATGCCTCCCTCAGGAGACAATGTTTTCACCCCGTTTGGAGACACATTGCTGTCTTTTTTGGTAGCGGCAGCTTTATTCTTCGGCGCATAGAAGGTGCCTTCCACCTCCACGATATCATCCTGGTTCAGGCGATCCACTTCGATGATCGTACGCGGCGGGTATGGCCCTTCTCCCCACAGCTCTTCCTGGACCTTGTTCACGATGGGACGATATCTGTACATATCCGTTACGTATACAACCAGACGGGTAGCATCCTGCAATGAAGCTCCTTCCGACTCCGCCACCAGCTTCATGTTCATGAAGGCCTGACGGATTCGTCCTTCCTCGTCTGCGACCAGTTTATTCGTAGCAGGATCGATTCCCCGCATCCCCGCCACATAAACATAATCACCGGCACGAGTTCCCAAATCCCAAGGGCCTGTCGATTGAATGCCACCTTCCGGAGACAATGTTTTTACCCCATTAGGCGATACAGACTCCGGCTTGGCAGCTAAGGCTTCCGCACTGATGGCTGCAGTCAATACCTGAACAGCAAGCAGGCTGAGCAGTGCTCGGGACGTTTTTTTCCCAGTTCGTAAGAAATTCTTCATGCAGTCTAACACCCCTAAGTCGTAATGTGATAATCCGTATCCAACCAATATACCATAAATATGCACTCTGTCAATTTCAAAATATATCTATAGGCCTATGTATAACTAGGTTAAAGAGTAAAAAAAACCTTTTGTCACGCCTTTGTAACTATATCTTTTTCACACTGAATCTCTAAAGAGTAGGACTTTATATATATTTTTTTGTCGAAAAAGCTAAAATATTGACGGGTGTCATCCGACAAATAAACAAGGTTGGCAATTTCGGCATTTATCCGATGTTAACGGACACAGCAGAGAGGGAAGATCAAAATGCAGGGGGAAATGAAATGAAAGCGAAGTTAAAACTGCCTAATAAACCGTCAATACAGCTAAAAAATTTTACGCACTTGACCATTAATGGCCGTCTGCGCATAGCATTTGTGGCTATTCTGCTTCTGCCACCCGCAATTCTGGGCTGGTTATCTTATCAAACGGCCAAAGACGATATAACAGCACAAATTTTGAGCAATACCCAGCAAACGGTTGAATCTGTAAACAAGCAGGTTTCCGGTTTGATTACAACAAGCTTTAATGATTTGGACTATCTCGCAGCCACTGTAAATGCCGGCATGGTTGACGGTCCGGAAAGCCCTGAGCTGAGACGTATTCTGGATCCTATTAAAGCGGTGAAAGCGGAGTACGACCATGTCCAGTTTGCAACAACGGACGGCGTGCTTCTGAATTCTCCCCAGCAGACCTTCGCGGAAGGCTTTGACCCGAGGGAACGCGCGTGGTACAGCAACGCTATTCAAAATAAAGGACAATCATTCGTAAACAGCCCGATTATCAGCCAGGACGGCAAGGTTATCGTCGTTCCCTCCAAAGCGACTGAGGACGGATCAGGAGTGGTCAGCGTTGTACTGAGCCTGAGCAATCTTGCTAAAGAGGTTAACGCCATTAAGGTCGGGGAAACCGGTTATGTCGCTATCCTGGACCAGGAGCATAAATATTTGACACATCCGACAGCTGCGGCGGGAACGGAAGAAACGGCAGCTTTTGTTGCTGATCTTGGAAAACAGCCCGCGGGGACCAGTAATTACGAAGCCGGCGGCAAGCAAAAAATCGCAGTATACTCAACCAATGAACAAACAGGCTGGACCATTGTCGGAACGATTGATCTGGATGAGGTATTAAAGGCCAGCCGGGGCATCCTGATTACAACCACCATCGTAATTGTTGTGGCCGTACTTCTGGGCATGCTGATTGTCTGGTGGGTCATCCGTTCCATTAATTCGCCGTTGAAAAAACTGATGCATGTGACGAAGAAAATTGCCGACGGTGATTTGACGGAGGAAGTTTCCATCCTGTCAAAAGACGAGCTTGGCCATCTCTCTTCCTCTGTGAACCAGATGACTGCCAATCTGCGTCATCTGATCAAACAGGTGAGCGTAAATACCGAGCAGGTAACGCAGACTTCCGAGGAACTGTCGGCCAGCTCCGAGCAGACCCGTGTCACCGCTGAGCATATTTCCGCATCTATACAGGAAATTGCCTCTGGTGCTGAAAATCAGGTGAAAAGCGCGCTTGATTTCGCCCAGGCCGCTTCCGAAATATCCAGCGGTATGGAACGGGCCTCCGAATCGATTCAATCGGTTTCCCAATTAACTGTCGAGGCGAATAAAAAGGCTCTGAACGGCAACAACGTAGTCATTCAAACCGTTGAACAAATGAATACGATCCACAATACCGTCAGCCATACAGCCGGCGTCGTTCATGCCCTGGGAGACAAAACGCAGGAAATCGGCAATATTGTAGGCCTGATTACGGAGATTGCGAGCCAAACGAACCTCCTGGCTTTGAACGCAGCCATTGAAGCCGCAAGAGCCGGGGAGAATGGCAAAGGCTTTGCAGTCGTTGCCGATGAAGTCAGAAAGCTTGCAGAACAAACCGGAACGGCGGCAGGCCAAATCCGCGGCCTGATTCAAGAGGTCCAATCCGAGGCTGAAAAAGCGGTTCAATCCATGAACGAGGGAACTGATGTTGTGCAAAAAGGGATTGATATGGTTAGCTTGACCGGCATAGCCTTCAATGATATCGTGTCTTCCATTGAGCAGGTAGCCGCGGAGTCCCTGGATGTATCCTCCATCGTGGAGCAGGTGAATGCAAGCACCCAGAATATGAGCAATCTGGCTGAGGACGTAGCCAGCATTGCGCAGCAGTCCGCCGGAAATACGCAAAATGTAGCGGCTTCAACGGAGCAGCAGAGCGCCTCCATGGAAGAGGTGTCAGCGTCCGCAGAAGCGCTCAGCAAGATGGCGCAGGAGCTGCAGGAAATCATCGGCAAATTCAAGGTATGATTTGACAAGGGATACAGCCGATATACGGCAAAAAATGAGCAAAGCCACGGTGCTGCTGAAACAGCAGAGCCGTGGCTTTTTTAGCAAGGCATATTTCTAAACTATTCTAACGGTTGCCACAGCCGCTATTGGTTCCAAAAACGTTGATTTCAAATTCTAGCGGTTGCCATGTCGCTTATTTCACTTGATCGGGGCATTTTCGCTTGGATTTAGGCAAATAACGTCGGTCACAACCGTAAGAAGTTTGAAAAGGTCTTTTTTTGTAAAATAGCAGCTGCTGCACCCGTTAGGTTTCCTGCAGGCGCAAAATCTGCTCGAAAACCGGAGCCTTTGTGGAAATCCGAAAGGATCGGAGCTACAAGTTGTCTTACGAAAGAGTCAACGGTCCGAATCATCCGATGCTTATGCTCCGACGAACCCTGAGGGGGTTCTCATCCCCTAGACGTAAAAAAACTCCCCGGAGGGAAGCTTCTTGCGTCCCAGTCGGGGTACGGCCCTTTCAGGGCCGACTGCGATGTATTCCTACCGATGCTTATGCTCCGACGAACCCCTGGGGGTTCTCATCCCCGGACGTAAAAAGAGAAACTTCCTGATGGAAGTTCCTCTTTTTTTTACGTCCCAGGAGGGATTCGAACCCCCGACCGACGGCTTAGAAGGCCGTTGCTCTATCCAGCTGAGCTACTGGGACTTAAAGGTTATGTATGACAGCGCATTAATGAGTATAACATATTTTATGGTGGTATGGGAAGAGTTTTTTTGAAATTAATCTTTCGCCGGGATTCTGCAACACTACACCTGGTTATATCGTAAGTATGGAAACGAAAGGAGTGTCTGCCATGAGGAACCTTTTATCCTCGCTCTGTTATTTCAGCATTTTTTTCGCCCCCTTCCTGTTTCCGGTCATCGTATGGATCGCGGTCAGGGATAGCTACGTGCAAAGTCACGCCAAGCGCGCGCTTCTCTCGCATTTCTTTCCCGTGCTGACCGTCATCCCGCTGCTTTACTCGCTTGTTTCACAAAGGCCGGGGTTATTTGTCACCTTTCTCCTTCTGTTTGGCATAGTCTATCTTGTGGTGTTTGTATACAACATCTACAAGGGCATTCAGTCATTGCGTGAATATGCTTGATTTTATGGAAAATGCCCCAAAACCGGGCCATCAAACCGCTGCTTTTGGGGCATTTTGCTTTTTACCCTGCACTCCCGCCCGAATCACGGGATCCGCCCTTCATGAACCGCAGCGGATTGCGGCGGATCAGAATCACCAGTCGAAGCATACTGCAGCATGGCAGCTTCATTTCGCAAACTCTGCCGCCAGCTCGCTGTCCACCTTGCCATGGGATAGCAGCTCGCGTGTGAATCGTCCCCGCTTCTCGTGCAAATCCTTCCCGTTAGCATCGCGGAATACGACATCCGTCACTTCCTCGAAAGCGGAATGAAGATTGTTGTCGTACCAGTCGAGCTCCATATCCGCGTCATTGCGGATCATGCGCAGCATCCTGTAGCCATGCTCTCCTTCGGCAGGAGCAAGATATACAAGCAGCCCTGTATCATCCACACTTGCCGAATTCACCTCGATTTCCGCGCAGCGCACACCGTCAATCTCAGTAAATCTCCGGATTTTTACATCTTTAATCGTATACATACACATCCTCCTAAAAGTTTTGTGAGCGTTACTTCTTAAATCGACTTCGTACAAAACTCACTTCGGAAGCATGGGCTCGTCCGTGTCAGCCGCCAGCCTTTCTATGTTCGTAGTTTTCGGTAAGGACAGACATTTTATGCCCTCATCCGGCATATGTTTGTTTATACTTTTACGGCCGGGGATGAACTCCCTAGCGAGAGCAGGAAGACAAGGAAGGGATGAACCTACATGTGCGGAATTACTGGATTTATACAGTGGAATAAGGATTTAACGGTACAATCGGAGCTGCTGTCCGACATGACGCGTACGTTGTCCCATCGGGGGCCGGATGCGGCGGGAACGTGGATATCCAATCCGTGCGCCTTTGGACATCGCCGTCTCAGTGTCATGGATCCCGAGAATGGGGCTCAGCCCATGATCCGCCATCGGGATGACTATACTTATACGCTGGTATATAACGGGGAGCTGTACAATGCTCCCGAGCTGAAAACAGAGCTTCAGCAGCGGGGACACGTCTTTTTAACCAAATGCGACACGGAGGTGCTGCTTGCTTCCTATATCGAATGGGGCCCGGATTGTGTCGACAGGCTGAACGGCATTTTTGCTTTTGCGGTGTGGGATGAAAAAAGGCAGCATGTTTTCATGGCAAGAGACCGTCTGGGGGTCAAGCCGCTTTTTTACAGTGAAATCCAGGACGGACTCATCTTTGGCTCCGAGCCCAAAGCGCTGCTCAAGCATCCCGAAGTTGAGCCTGTCGTGCATGCGGACGGCCTTGCCGAGATCTTCATCATCGGGCCGGCGCGTACTCCCGGGCACGGAGTTTACGCCTCCATCCGTGAGCTTCGTCCTGGGCATACGCTGATTCATGACCGAAGCGGAACGAAAATCCGCGCCTTCTGGAAGCTGGAAAGCATCCCGCATGAAGATGATACCGAACAGACCGCTCTCCGGGTACGAGAGCTGCTGCAGGATACGCTTGAGCGCCAGCTCGCCTCCGACGTGCCCGTGTGCTCCCTGCTGTCAGGCGGGCTTGATTCGAGCGCATTATCCGCCCTTGCCGTCAGCTACTATACAAGGACAGAGCAAGGGATCATCGATACATTCTCTGTGGACTATGTCGATAATGACAAGCATTTCAAGGAGCACTCCTTCCAGCCTGGAGCTGACGGACCGTGGATCAGACGCATGGTGGATGAGCTTGGCACCAACCACCATTGGATCGAGTTTGATACGCACGAAGTGGTTGAAGCACTTAATGCATCGACCGAAGCGCGTGATCTGCCGGGAATGACGGATGTGGATTCCTCGCTCTATCTGTTCTGCCAGGAGATTAAAAAACATGCAACCGTCGCGATCTCCGGGGAAGCAGCCGACGAGGTGTTCGGGGGATATCCATGGTTCCACCGGGACGAAATGCTGGACTCCGGAACTTTTCCATGGGCTGTGGCACCGGAGCTGCGCGCAAGCCTGCTGAATCCTGAAGTCAGGGAATGGATCAGGCCGATCGAGTACCTGAATGACCGCTATGCCGAAGCTGTCGGCGAGGTGCCGAAATTGGCGGGTGAAACGGGCAAGGCGGCCCAAATGAGAGTCATGTCATATCTGAACATCACACGATTCATGCCTACACTGCTTGACCGCAAAGACCGAATGAGCATGGGCGTGGGACTGGAAGTCCGAGTTCCGTACTGTGATCACCGCCTCGTGCAATATGTATGGAACATTCCGTGGGAAATCAAAATCACCGGAGGACGTGAGAAGGGCCTCCTGCGCAAGGCGCTGGAAGGTGTTTTGCCGGATGACGTGCTTTACCGCAAAAAGAGCCCTTATCCGAAAACCCATAATCCGGCTTATCTTCATACCGTGAGGCAGCAGGCGCTCGACATGCTTGCCGATTCCTCCTCCCCCATCCTCTCCTTGATTGATGCCAAGCGCATCCGGGAGATTGCCGACTCGCCTGACGCTTCTTCGAATCTGCCGTGGTTCGGTCAGCTGATGTCAGGTCCGCAGCTGTTCGCCTATCTCGTGCAGGTGAATCATTGGCTGAAAACCTATCGTGTGGCGATCCGCTGATTTACATGCGAAAAACCCGGCTCCTGTTCATGGAGCCGGGTTACACTCGTGTATTCAAAGCTACAACTGCTTCTCAAGCTTGGCAGCCAGCTGCCGCAGCGCCGCTCCGCGATGGCTGATCGCCTGCTTCTCCTCCAGCGTCAGCTCTGCCATCGTTTTACCATACTCCGCCAAATAGAACAGCGGATCGTAGCCAAAACCGCCGCTGCCGGCGGTGTCCGAGGTGATCCACCCTTCGACGCTGCCTTCCGCTTCAAGAGTCTCTCCTGACGCAGGATCGTACAATATCAAGGCGCACACAAAACGGGCGGGACTCAGCAGCGGCTGCTCCGTATCATCCCCGAGCTGCCTGGATTCAAGCATATCCAGCAGCTTGAGGTTGTTTTCCTGGTCGCTGGCGCCTTCGCCGGCAAAGCGTGCCGAATAGACGCCAGGCTCCCCGTTCAGCGCGTCCACGCACAGGCCCGAATCGTCCGCAAGCACAGGCAGCCTGAGCGCATCTCCAACAGCCTTGGCCTTCTTGAAAGCATTCTCCGCAAAGGTTTTCCCGTCTTCAACAATATCCGGCAGCTCCGGATAGTCGTACATGCTTTTGACCTGCTTGCCAAAGGGTGCAAAAGCATGTGCGAATTCACGGATTTTGCCTTTATTTTTGGTGGCTACTACGATCACCGACTGCTCAAGCCGCATCAGGCCCGCACCCCCGCCTGGCCTGTGCCAATCTTGAGCGCGATCGGTCCAAGCACTTCCTTTTGCCGCTCAATCATTTGCAGGATACCCTGCTCGCCAAGCGAAAGCATCAGGTCAAGCTCCTTGCGGTCAAAAGGACTTTCCTCTCCGGTCCCCTGAAGCTCGACAAATTTTCCGCCGCCTGTCATGACCAAATTCATATCTACCTTGGCTTTTGAATCCTCTTCATAGTTCAAATCAAGCAGCGGCTGCCCGCCTACCACGCCCACACTGACGGACGCCAGAAAATCCGTGATGGGGAAGCGCTGCAGCTTGTGCTGCTCGGCAATTTTATTGATGGCGATCGCCATGGCTACAAATGAGCCAGTGATCGAAGTGGTCCGTGTTCCACCGTCCGCCTGAATCACGTCACAATCCAGGGTGACCGTCCGCTCACCCAGCGCATGCAGATCAACCACCGAACGGAGCGCTCTGCCGATCAGCCGCTGGATTTCCATCGTTCGGCCACCCAGCTTGCCGCGGGCCGCTTCTCTCTGGTTGCGGGTATGGGTCGCCCGCGGCAGCATGGAATACTCTGCGGTTACCCAGCCCCTGCCCTGGCCTTTCATGAAGGGCGGGACCCTTTCTTCCACACTCGCGGTGCAGATTACCTTGGTGTCCCCGACTTCAATGAAGACGGAGCCTTCCGCATATTTATTAACACCCGTTGTCAAATTCATCGGGCGCAGCTCATCGCCGTTCCGGCCGTTAGCTCTCATGTAAGTGCCTCCTACGTAAATGCGTCCTGTATGTTCACCCTATTTTACCAGAGGAGTTTTGAAAAATCCAAAAACAAATGCCACTGGATGATGAATATGCGGTGCGATCAAATGGGAATTTCGTTGAGATGCTGCGGTTTGGCCGCTGGTTTGCCATAGTTTATATTGTCCTCGCCCAGCACGTTGGTTTCTCCGTTCAGCACAATTTGTACTTTGGCGGAGCTATTGCCCGCATTTTCGGAGGCCGTCAGGACGACAGACTGTAAAAATTCGGCAGGCACCACCTCGCCTTGGGCGAACATATTATCATCCATAGATACTTTTACAATACCTTCCGGAGATTGCTCCACGGATTTAAGCACCGTCTCCGAAGTCATCACCTGATTCAGACCATCCTCCGGCCGCGGGCCGCGGATCAGTTCTTCCAGAGAGGCCTTCATCTTATCCTCGCCAGGCGGGACAAGTCTCGTCACAGGAACGTAATACTGAATGCCAGCGGGAGAAGAGGCCGAGAAATATACCGTAACAGGCCTGGAGGATGTATAGGAAGCCCCCTGTCCCAGTTGCAGGTTAATACCAATTCCCCGCGTCAGGAGATGGTCCAGCGGCATTCCGCCCTTCGGCATCTCGCTCAGCTTCTGTCCGTCCACCCAAATTTGCACATTTTGTATATCGGGCTGTTCCGTCAGCGTCCATGTCACGGCCTCTACAATTTTTCGTTCATCCGCTTTCTTATATTCCGTAAAAGGCTTTGTAAATTCGACGACGGCCAGCTTTCCATTCTTGTCAATGGTTACGCTCTGCACTTCGGTCCCCTGTGGAAGAACGCCCGCAAAACCGTCGGGAAGGGTTCCTGCATAGGGTCCGCCGTTAACCAGCATTTCAAGAGACGCTTTGGCGTTGACCTCAGCCGTGCCTCCCGGAACAGGGAGCGACACCGGCACCAGGAATCCATTGTTGTCCTGAAGGTAAACTTCCTCAAGCTTTGTTCCTGCAACAGCCTCTTTCCCGTGGGATTCCGCCGCTGCGAGCATGGCCTCTTCCACGGCAGCAGGAGGCGGATCGATAGGCTCCGCACCTGTGCTCCAATCCCCGCAAGCGCTCAGCAGCAGCACAGACGACAGGATACAGACGGCGGATCCTGTCCGCCATGATGGTTTACCCCTCATCGTTGAAGCTCCTTCCTAACAATTTTGTTCAGTTTGTACTAATATGTATACGAGCCCCTCCGCAAAACATGCGTAAGAAAAATATCTATCGGTGTACATTCAAGGAAGAAATTTGACTGTACCGGATCAGCGGCAAGGGAATCATGGGAGGATTGGTTATACTGTACAAGACATCATAGCGAGAGGTGATAAAGTTGAATCCCGAGAAAATCCCCTATAGCCTGAACAGCAAAAAAGTCGCGGACGCTACTAAAGAGTGGCTGCATAAACGCGGCGTAACCGTTGACGAGATCGCAGAGCTGGTCATGCTGCTGCAGAAGAAATATTACCCGGACCTCACGATGGAAGAGTGTGTCCATAACGTTGAGAAGGTGCTCAGCAAGCGGGAGGTGCAAAATGCGGTCCTTACCGGAATTCAGCTGGATATTCTTGCTGAGCAGGGCGCGCTGATTTCACCGCTGCAGGAAATGATAGAGAATGATGAGAGCTTGTACGGGGTTGATGAAATCCTGGCTTTCTCAATCGTGAACGTTTACGGGAGTATCGGTTTTACCAACTACGGCTATGTGGATAAGTTGAAGCCGGGTGTGCTTGAAAGGCTGAACGACAAGAACGACGAACCGATCCATACCTTCCTGGACGATATCGTAGGTGCAGTCGCCGCCTCCGCCAGCAGCCGTATTGCCCACCGCAAGCAGGCTGAAAGGGAGAAGGCTTTGGGAGAAGAAAGCGTCGGGGACGGCAGTGCCCCCGATTGAGGAGGAAACCGATGGGAGAGGAAATTCAAATTCGCAGCATGTCCATGGATGATTATGAAGAGGCGCTGGAGCTCTGGCACAGCGTGGAGGGCCTGGCTGTCAGCGAAGCGGATTCCCCCGAGCAGCTCGGGCGGTACCTGGAGCGGAACCGCGGACTCAGCTTCGTATGCGCTATGGAGGGACGCATTGCAGGCACACTTCTGTCCGGCCATGACGGCCGCAGGGGATATATGTACCACCTGGCGGTGGACCCGGCTTACCGCGGCCGCGGCATTGCAAGCCAGCTTGTTGAATATGCGCTGGAGGCCCTGAGGCAGGAAGGAATAGATAAGTGCCACATTTTCGTCATCAGCGACAATGAAACGGGCAAGCGCTTCTGGTCAGCAAATGGCTGGGAGCAGCGCAGCGGCTTTTATGTCTACTCGAAGTCCGTATAGGCTTAAGCGGAAAATCATACAGTGAGAGCCTCAGCTCAAGTCAATCCTGCACAATTGGCTTGAGCCTCTTCTGCTTCCGTTGCACTTTAACCTAGCTCTATCGGTTAGAAATGGCAGCATATGCTGTGGTTAGTGTGCCTGCCTGCTCTTCAACCTGCCCCCTTGCCATCAGTTCGTCAAGGTGAGCCAGCGTTTCAGAGAGCGCAAAACGCAGCTGATGGACCGTAAGCTTGTCCCCGAACATGGCAAGGCACAGCTCATAAGCGCTGCGCGGCTTTTCATCCAGCAGCTGTGCAAACCGGTTCAGCCTTTCTTCATGATGCTCAAGCAGATGAACAGTACGGTCCCTGAAATGGCCGAACGGATGACGGTGCCCTGGGAAGGCTTGACGCACCTCATATTGTCCAAGCTTCTGCAAACCGTCCATGTAAGCTGCAAGGGGGTGCGCGTCGCTGCCCGGCAGCAGGCTTACATTGGGAGAAATTTGCGGCAGCACGGCGTCACCGCACAATATAATCTCCCTGTCACACTGATACAGCGACAGATGGCCAGGCGCATGGCCGCCTGTCATGATCAGCTCCCACGCCCTGCCTCCCATTTCGAAGCTGTCCCCTTCATTCACACAGGTAACTGCCGGCTGGGGCAGAACATCTCTGTACGCTCCGAGCAGATGCTCACGCATCGGCTCCGACAGCTCCCGGGGCAGTCCATGGGCTTGAAAAAAACGGACAAACCTTTCCTCTGTCCCGCCTTCCTCTCCCCACATAAAGCGGGCTTCCTGCAGGCTTCTGGTTGACATCAGCACCGGCGCCCCGCTTCGCTCCTGAAGCCATCCCGCCAATCCATAATGATCAGGATGATGATGGGTGATCATGATGCGGGTAATATCCTTGGCTGACCAGTTCAGCTCCTTCAGCACATGTTCCCAGTTCTCCACAGCCACTGGCGAATGCGGTCCGGCATCCACGACCGTTATACCATCATCCCCGGGCACAATATAGCTGTTAACCCACCGCAGCGGAAAGGCCATCGTAATTTTCACCTGAATAATTCCTTCCTCTTCAAAGCGGGTCCATTCGGGCAGCTTCATCAATCTTCTCCTCCTAAAACGATCGGGTTCTCATCGTATATCGAAAACTTTCTGCAATGTATTTCTCGCAGTTACAGCAATTTCCTTCCGCCAGTCGTGCACACGCTCATGATAAAGGCCTTTGCTCATCATTTCAATCCTTTTCATGCTACAATTGGACTGCAGACAGCAGAGACTGGGCACCAACTGTATACCTGAACAGCAGGAAGGAAGTGATCCGCTAATGATCCGAATCGGACTTACGGGCTGGGGAGATCATGACGATTTGTATCCATACGGCACCAAACCTGCGGGCAAGCTGCACGTATATGCCTCCCACTTTTCCGTCGTGGAAATGGACAGCTCTTTTTACGCGGTACAGCCAGCCGAGCGAATGGAACGCTGGGCTGAGGAGACTCCAGAGCACTTTTCCTTTATCGTGAAGGCGTATCAGGGCATGACAGGACATACACGGGGAAAAATCCCCTTTTTTGCGACTGAGGAGGATATGTACGACGCGTTTCTGGGCTCCGTCGAACCCTTGACCCGGGCCGGCAAGCTGAAGGGAATTCTGTTCCAGTTCCCGCCCTGGTTTGATTGTACGAGGGAAAATGTACAGATTCTTCGCTCGGCCAAACAGAGAATGAAGGAGCTTCCCTGCATTCTGGAATTCCGCCATCAAAGCTGGTTCGCTCCTGAATTCAGGGAGCGGACGCTCAGCTTCATGCGTCGGGAGGGCTGGATCCACAGCGTATGCGATGAGCCTCAGGCCGGTGTTGGTTCCGTGCCAACCGTTCCTCATGCGACGGATGAAGGCCTGACCCTTGTAAGAATGCACGGCCGCAACCTTGAAGGCTGGAATCAGAGCGGTGCGCCCAACTGGCGGGAAATCCGCTACCTTTACCGCTATAACGAGCAGGAGCTGCTGGAGTGGAAGGACATCATTTCAGAGCTTGCCCGCCAGAGCCAAGAGGTGTGCGTCATTTTCAACAACAACTCGGGCGGAGACGCGGCAGCCAATGCGAAGCAGCTGATGACGCTGATGGGCATGGACCCCAAGCCCTTTCCCGCCCGTCTGGACCGGGACACTGACGAGGACCCGGAGCAGCTTGAATTATTCTAATTCCGCCCTTCTGCCGATATTAAAAATGAGAACGGTCCAAGGAGGGGAGAATATGGATATCGGATCCGCATCTATGGCGCTCAGTCAGAGCAGCCTGAAACTGAATGCAGGCTTCAAGGTATTAAGCATGTCCAAAGATATGGCTGAAGCCCAGGGACAGGCCATGATTCAAATGATGGAAAAGAGCGTGCAGCCGAATTTGGGCGGCAAGCTGGACATCCGCGTCTGATCAACAAACCGTATGACCTGAACAAAGGGGCGTCCCAAAAAATCTTATTAACCCGGGACCGCCCCTTTTTCCAATGTTCCCGCACCAATTTTCCGTAACCTGTTTTTGCGATCCGCGCAAAACGTAGTACTATATAATTTAACTACTATATTAGGAGGATAACGACGATGAATTACTCCGTTTATTTTGAACAAAACAGGGAAAAACATCTGGATGAGCTGAAGCAATGGCTTTCCATTCCCAGCATTTCCGCCCTGTCGGAGCATAAAGAGGATGTTAACCATGCCGCTTCCTGGCTGGCTGACAAATTGACACAGGCAGGTCTGGAGAATGTTGAGATTATTCCGACAAAAGGGCATCCGCTCGTTTATGCCGATCATCTGCATGCTCCGGGCAAGCCGACGCTGCTCGTATACGGACATTACGACGTGCAGCCCGTGGACCCGCTTCATCTATGGGAGACGCCTCCGTTCGAGCCTTCGATCCGTGACAACAAAATTTATGCGCGCGGGGCAACCGATGACAAAGGTCAGGTCTTCATGCATATCAAGGCAGTTGAGGCTATTTTGCGCCAGGAGGGGCAGCTTCCGGTCAACATCAAATTCTTCATTGAAGGGGAAGAGGAAATTTCCAGCCCCAACCTGCTTGCATACCTTTCTAACGATGCAGAACGTTTGACTGCGGATGCGGTACTGATTTCGGATACCGCCTTGATTGAAAAAGGCAAACCTGCCATCTGCACGGGGCTGCGCGGCCTATGCTCGCTTGAAGTGGCAGTACATACGGCAAATACCGACTTGCATTCAGGGTCCTTCGGAGGTGGTGTGCCCAACGCGCTGCATGCCATGGTGTCCCTGCTCGCTTCCCTTCATAATGACAAAGGAGAGGTCAGTGTAGCGGGTTTTTATGATGATGTTGAACCGCTCTCTCCTGCCATGAAGGCGGAATTTACCAAGCAGGGGCTTAATGAGGAAAAACTGCGGACCGATCTCGGGCTTGATACCCTTTATGGCGAAGGAGACTACAGCTTCGTGGAACGTGTAGGGGCACGGCCTACGCTTGAGCTGAACGGTGTATACGGCGGCTTCCAGGGGGAAGGCACGAAAACTGTCATCCCGAAGGAAGCTCATGCGAAAATTACATGCCGTCTTGTAGCCAATCAAAATCCGCAGGATATTCTGGATAAAATCGAGCGTCACCTGCATGAGCATATCCAGCCTGGAGCCCGTCTTGAAGTGATTCAGGGTGAAAAGGCGAACGCGTTTAACATCGATCCATCCCATCCGCTGCTGCAATCTGCGGCTGACGCTTTTGAACGCGTATATGGAACGCGGGCCGTCTTCACCAAAGATGGAGGCTCCATTCCGATTGTCGAGACTTTCTCCCGCGTGCTGACAGCTCCGGTCGTACTTATGGGCTTCGGCCTGCCGGAAGAGAACCTTCATGCGCCAAACGAGCATTTTCATCTGGAAAACTTCGATAAAGGCCTGCTGACGATTGTAGAGTATTTAAAAGCGCTGTAATCCCGGTACAAATAAGGCATCCCTGAGCATGATGTGCTGTGGGATGCCTTTCACATTTTGGCTGGAGATAACGTATTTTTCATTTAGTGAGGCCCCTGTACAGGATGTATGCCCCCAAGATCGAACAAATCAGCGATACCGGGCCTAAAAAAGAATGACCAAGCATCCAAAAAATGAGACTGAAAACAGGCCAGCCGATTAACGCTCCCAAAAGAAGGGCGAGGCTCAGCACCTCTTTAACATCGTTCCAGTCGTAAACATACCTTGAACCCGCATATCTGATTTTATTGCCTTTATTGTTTTTTTTCCTTTTCCACCATTTCTCCACCGCTATGCACCCTACATTCCGACTTCGGAGAGAAGTCATTTGTTATCTGTTTAAAATCGGTTTTAGAAACATTTAATCACAAAAAGGTCTTCATTGTCACCTAAGAATTTCGGCTGCTTGGGGAATCATAGTATCTCCAAAATGCTGACAAAGATTCACAAACAAAAAACAACCGGCTCAGCCAGTTGTTCCCCGTTCCACAAAGTATTTATTCGTCATGTAGTAAGCTTCGCCCCTGGATGTCTCAACCATTCCCTTTTTGCTGTCCAGGAATACGATTTCCCTGCATTTCGTGCAGTACCATTTCGTTCTCTTGAAGGGTGATTCCGTAACGTAGGCCGTTCCGCATTTGCAGTCGATTTTGATGAGAATCTCCGAAGCTTTATAAGCGTTCGATAATTGCTTCATACTGTGATCGTGCTGCTGCTGTACAGGAGCAAGTACTTCCTGATAGCTCGAATGGGCATTATGCACCTTAAAATCGGCAACCAGCTCCGAATGCAGACCGAAGAATTCTTTACCGATCTCGGTGACGAACTTGCGCCCGTTTCGGTAACAATCCATCCATTCCCGGATCTGTTGATTAGACAAAGGCACAGTGCCCTTGATGCCACTGTTCAAGGTGTATGTCATGATGTATAATGTATCCTCTTGTCTATTACCGTACATTAGAAGCCTCCTTTGGATTCTCTGCTAATGTACTACAAACGTGAAAAAACATCAATGAGTTCCCCTATTTATAAGGGCTTGAGGGATATATTCCCATGGAAACAAAGCACTTACGTTATTATATCCTAATCTCGGATTATTCGGAAATACATTTTTTTCTTTACAACAAAAAAACAAGCCGTTCCCCGTAAATCCGGAGAACGGCTGATGCGAGAACATGGCTCTTTAGAAGTCTGCAAGGGCTACTTGGATGAATCCGAAAGCGGCACCAGCGGCAGTAGCCTGCAACGCGGCGACAAGCAGAAGGTTAACGGCGATTGTACGGGAGTTGCCTGGTGAAATGGTGTACGTAGTAACTGGTGCGTTTACAGCAGTGAGCACGAGGTTTACGGGGAAGGTACTGTTATTCTGAACAGTAACGCTTGCGTTGTCTCCTCCTCTGAGATCCTCAAAGTAGGATTGACCCACACCGGCAGCGAGAATGAAAGATTGTTGCGGTAACAGGATGGCCATTGTTGTATACCTCCTTTCTGCATCGGATAGTATATTCTATGTTCACAATCTATGAATGCATCGTTGAATGCCGTTGGAAGATTGCACATTTTTAATAGATTTAGAGATTGACGCAACAAAAACCCTCTCCACTATCCTGCCGGAAGGATAGTGAGAGAGGGCTATGCCTCTACTTGAGGCGTAAGTATCTAGATTTTAAGCTCTCCGAGCTTAATCAGCTCTACGACCGCTTGTGAACGACCCTTAACATTCAACTTCTGCATGACATTGGAGATATGATTACGCACCGTCTTCTCGCTAATGAATAGCTGGCCAGCTATGTCACGTGTCGTCTTGTCCTGCACCAGCAGTTCAAATACTTCACGTTCACGGTGAGTTAACAAAAATTTGCTCTTATGGTCGCTACCCTTCAAGTTCACCCCTCCTTGCCCGGGTTTATGTGGTGTAACAAGGTTAAGGGATACAGTCAACATATTTTATGTAAAGATGACAGGGTTGGTTCTGTATGAGAAGAAAAATGGGCAAGGGAGGATGCCTATGCGCAAAAAACCCGCTGCCATGCCGGCGCGGGCTGAAAAAAAGGGATTTAATGGGCTTGCAAAAAAAACACATATGGATGATAACCCTAAATAAAGAATATACATTCTTATTTATATCTGTTGGAGCGTCTTAGGCACGATCAGACGCTGATGGCGCAGAGCATCCGTCCGGTTGCCGTGTTCCCGGATCACATATACCTGCCCGCCTGCCGCAAGCAGCTCTGCCGGAGCCGGATGGCCGAGAAAATCAACTGGACTGTAACTGAGGCCGTATGCACCCGCATTGGGAATACCGATGTAGTCATCCTCCCTGATAAGCGGCAGCTTTGCTTTCCGTACAAGACAATCCTCGGGTGTGCACAGCGGGCCGACTACGGTGACCTCCTCTTCCTGCTGCCCGGCCTCTTCGGCATGATCCACGTCCTGCTGCTTCTTGTGTGCACTGAAGACCTTCACCGGAAAATTGTCGCGCAGCCTGCGGCCCCGGAAAGCTGCCGAAGCGTAATGGTTCATGCCTCCGTCCGTGACGGCAAACCTTTCTCCCTTGGACGTTTTGGTATACAGCACCTTTGTCATATACATTCCGGAACAAGCGACCAGATACCTTCCGCTCTCGATGATCAGACGAACGCCGGGCATACGCTGCACCGCCTCTGCCGCCAGTCTGTTGAGGTGCTGGAGCACCTGATCCATATCGAGCGGCTGTTCATGAGCAAAATAAGGAATGCCAAAGCCGCCGCCCAGATTAATGCTATGAATAGGCAGGCTGTATTTCTCGCCAATTTCTCCGGCAAGCCTGATGGTATTCGCAAACGATCCGATAATCTCCTCCGCCTTCAGCATCTGGGTGCCCGTATAGATCTGGATGCCCTGAAATTGAATATGCCCACATTCCCGCAAAGCTGCAAAGAAAACGTCCAGCTGGGATTCATCCACACCAAACGGGCGGGCTGCCCCACCCATTTTAATCGTGGCCCCGGATACATCCGCATCAGGATTAATACGGACGGCTGCCCGTACACGGACACCGCTGCGCTCCGCCGCTTTTTCCAGCAGCCTCAGCTCGCGGACCGATTCAACATTGATACACCCGATTCCCGTCTCTGCAGCTTCATTCAGCTCGGATTCCGTTTTCCCCGGCCCGGCAAAAATAATATCCTCCGGCTCATAACCTGCTTTAAGCGCTGTATACAGCTCTCCTGACGAGGCAATCTCCGCCCCGCAGCCAAGGGAGCGGAGCAGCGCAGCAATGCTGACATTCCCGTTCGCTTTCAGCGCATAATGCAGCTTGACGGCCGGATGCAGGCGGGCGAGTATGCTGCTCACATGGGAGCACAGGGCATCTCCGTCATACAGAAAGAACGGGGTCCTGTGGCTCCGGATTAAGGACAACAGCTGATCATCCGTTAAATTCACGAAATTCTCTCCCTTCACTTCACCCTGCTCTGGCGGGCCGATTGATAAATAGAATCCAGCAGCCTGATCCGTTCCGCCGATTCCCGGAAAGGGACAGGCACGGCCATCCCGCGCACGATCCGGCAAAAGTAGTCGAGCTGATTCACATAATAATTCATGGGCCGGAATTCGGCTTTGGCGGGCAGCCCGCCGGACCGGCGGATACGCAGCGTCATTTTATAAAATCCAAGATTTGAGCGGAAGCAATCATTCAAAGAAACAACCGCATCGTCGAAGGTCAGGGTGTGGGAGCAGCGGTAAGGCCGCTCGAATGAGCAAAGGACTGCCGCCCTCAAGCCGTCCGGGTATTTCGCCTGCGCCTGAAAGGTCCAGTCGCAGCCTCCAGGCCCATCGAAGGAGGATTGCCCCTGAAAGTCGGCCCCTTCCAGTCCAAGCAGCGTCTGCAGAAACTGCAGCCAGTAAACACCAAGATCTCTGAAGCAGCCCCCTCCCTGCTCCGGGCGGCTGCGGTAATTGTCCTTGTGCCCGTTTTTGGCCGGAATGCACAGACTGGTTTCCACCGATCGCAACCTGCCGAAGCTGTGATCGGTGATCATGGTACGGAGCTTGTCCTGCCAGGGATGATGTCTGACCATCACCCCTTCCAGCAGAGATGGCCCGTCCTCCTGCAGAGCCGACTCAATCAGGTCCAATTCCTCTGTGTGCAGGCACAGCGGCTTTTCGACCAGCACGTGCTTGCCGGCCTTCATCGCCCTTGCAATCCACTCGGCATGCAGATCATTGCTGAGCGCGATATATACGGCATCCACCTCACTGTCGTTTAATAACTCTGCAGGAGTCCGGTGCACCGTGCCGATGCCGTACTGCTCCGCCATCAACTCGGCTTTGGCGGCAGTCCGGTTCGCGACAGCCACAACAGCCGAATGCTCAACATAACGGGCAGGCTCTAGCAGGGCGCGCGGCACGATGGACGAGCAGCCAATGACGCCAAACCGGACAGGCTTTCCAACCGGGGAAGGCGGCGCAAATGCGGCGGCAGCGTTCATCGGCTCCCCTCCTTCACACCGGGAACGGTCTGAGTGGAGTACAGGCCAAGGCGCTGAGCGATCAGCCGCGAGCATTCCGGAGTCCGCTTTTTCGCCTCAAGCAAGTCCGTATGCATCTTCTCCAGAATATCCGCACCGCCCCCGTATTCCGAAACCCAGCGCTCGTAACGGATGCCGAATCCAAGCTCCTCCCACAGATCCGCATTATCCTTCTCATGTGCACCGAAAGGCTCCAGCATGATCAGCGGCGTCGCGGATGCAAACGAATCCGTCATGGTGCCCCCTCCGGGCTTGCTGACAATGGCCTTCATCCGGCGCTGCCGTACATACAAGAGGTGATATTCTTCCTGATTGCGGTACAGGGTTTCTTCGTCCGAGTGGACCTCGGCAAACGGAGGGAAGATGTGCCTTCCGTCCACTCCCGTCTGCCATGTCCGCCAATGCGGATCCATCCGGTAATATCTGCGGCTGCCTGCCTGTGCGTCAGGAGCATCATCGTTATACAGCATGATATCCAGCCCATAACCGGCGGCTTCCAGCTCGTCCAGCTTGTCGCGATAGGTGCCCATGCCCCAGCCGCCGCCGTGAATGAACAGCCGATGCTCCCGCTCCTCATAGGGCACAAGTGGAACAGGCACGTCGATATAGCAGCTTATGCTGCCTGTGGCGCGGTCAAACAGAGTAAGCTGACCGCAGCCTTCGGCAAATTGCGGCCGATACCGCTCAATATTCTTCCAGGAAGGGGACGGCGTAGAATCCATGTACAGCAGTTCGATGTGAAGGGGAACCCCGTTCCGACGGGACCGGTATTGCTCCAGGACGTACAACCAATGGCCTGACAGACAGATAAAATGGCGGCGATCCTCCTCGCACCATAGGGTCAGAAGCTGCTCCAGCGCTTCCGGATCGATGGATTCGCTCATATCCTGCGGGATTTTTTGTGACATCAGCGCAATCTTGAAGTTGTCATGATAGGCTTTACGATTCTGATCCACCTTGGTACGGGCGGATTCCGGCAGCACATTCTCGAATACATGAACGGCTGTCCCGATGCCAAGTCTGTGCAGTCCCGCTTCAATCAGCAATCCGGGCGTATAGAATCCCAACCCGAAACCGGAGCATAATATCGTAACCTTCATTTCCCTTCCCCCCAGCTTTTCAAAAAATAAATTACCTGTCACCCATGTCAGCTAATTTAGTACAGCAAACCGGTTCTCAGCAAAAAAACGCTCCAGCCGCTGTGTCAATTGCACCTTTCTGTCCTGATTCTCAGCGATCATCGCCAGGTAGAGCCGCCCTTTTCCTTTTCGTCCCGTGCCTGCGTCTCCATTCACATCGTTGGCAGGATTGGGCACATCCCTTCCTCCTGTATTCACATAAAGCGTATTGGCCGAAAGAGGCATCACACCTTCTTCACGGCTCTCCGTGAATAGCAGCTCCGCCCGCTCCAGCTTGTCCAGCAGAACCTCATACGGCAGCATCCCCTGATGGGACAGCGTATAATTGGTCATGCTGCCGCGCAGCGACCGTTCCGCCAGAAGCAAATCAATGCGGTGCTTGATCAGACTCATGGAACGCCGCGCGTTGATCTCCACAATTTCTTCAAGACTTCCGTCCCTGAGGGTCATTGAATCGACACACACATCCCCGAAATAACCATCCGCCCACAGCTGCCTTCCGACTGCCTTCATCAGCGAAAAATAACCCTTTTCTTCAAGCATCTCCATGAATCCCGGATCAGGCAGCAGCGACTCCCTATAGGAAAAGCTCGAATTGGCCAGCAGCTGCACGGACACAATCTCCACTTCCCCTGCTTCGGAAATGACAAATTGGCAGGAAAAATCCTGCTCTTTCTCCAGGAAAGGCTCCAATATAAAACAAACCCTCTTTCCCTTCCGCTCCTGCTGCCCCAGATACGCCACGATCCGCTCCAGCATTTGCAGGGAAGTGATGTGCAGATTGCCTTTGCCGGACACGCCAAAATCATCCTTTACCAGAAAAGTGCCTTCGATCAGCAGCTTCCGCCCTTCCTGCTCCAATGCAGCTGCGCTCGTAACGATCTGGCCGGGATTAGCCAATCCGAGGCTTCTTTTTAACTTGGACGAGTAGGTCTTGGCATTCACTTGGCGGACCGTCTCAAGTGACGGCTGATGAAGGCGGATGCCCCAGGCTTTTGCCGCCTGCTCCGTGTACGGAAGATATGCAAACGGGGCGAGCAGGCCATCCTGCAATTCCGGAAGCCCCGGCCAACCGTCTTCCCGGCGCCTGCAGAGCAGCTCGAAGACAGAAGCAGAAGAGTCCGGCACAGCGGTTTCATCACTGGACAGATCATGCTCATTAACAACGGGCCTGAAGCCGAATCCGGATATATACTGCCTGTGTACATGGGACATGGCATAACGTGTAAGCAGCACATCCCCCTGTCCGCAGAAGCAAAACAGCAGCTCATCCATCGCGGCGACAATCGACGCGCCGGACCGGTCCGGCAGAGCGGGCAGGGATGCCGTATCCGGATCTTTCCAATAAGCTTCAGCCTCAAAGGTTCCCATATAAATGCGCTTCAGCGCAGGTACATCCGATGCCATTCACTCTTCCTCCCCGAAAAATAGAATGCAGCTCTTTTCCCGCTCCGGTCATTGACTGGCGCTCGTATAACCACGCAGCGCAAACTGCCAGAGCAATCGCACGACCAGCAGAAGCCAAAGCGGTGCCAATACAGCCCACAACAGCAGGCTGCCATTCATCATGCCCAGCACAAACATGGGCGGAAAATTGCAGATAACGAATACCGGCAGCACAAAAATGCCGATCCTCTGAATGAGATTGCTGTAAACCGACATCGGCACGGTATTCGTGTCAAACAGGCTGTTCGATAATTCCGTCACCCCGTTCGTGCGGATGGTCCAGAAGCCCAGCATTTGCGGCAGCAGAAAGACAGAATAAGCGGTAAACACACCGGCTGCCAGCAGCAGGGCAAAACCGCCAATCGCTTCCCAGGTGAACGGCAGCTGCAGACGATGCCAGCCGATGCCTGCCATAATGCCGCCCCCAACAACATTGGGGATGGTATAGCCGAGATCGAACTGCCGCAGGGTGACAATAAACTGCAGGGAGACCGGCTGGGTCATCAGCACATCCAGTGAGCCTGTGCGGATTTTGGCCGGCAGCCCGGTAAAATTGCTGTAAAAAAGCCCGCTGTACAGGCCGCTCATGATCGTGAATACCCCGATATACAGGAGCACCGCATCCGGGGACCATCCGTTGATGTCCGTGCCTGTCCGGTAAGGGACTGAAGCATAGAGCAGCTTGATCAGCAGGTATGCCGTCTCCACCAGAAAAGCGGTGATGAAATTAATCCGGTATTCCATTTGCGATATGACGGAAAATTTGACGAACCGCGCATACAGCCTGGCATAGCGGATGCAGGTCCGAAGCAAATTGCTCATGTTTTATCCTCCAACTGACACAAAACGTCTGACACCCGCGCGCCATACCACCCTCGAAAGAATCAGGAGTACGGCAATCCAGAAAGCCTGCAGCCCGATGCCTGCCGCAATGAGGGAGCCGTTCAGTTTTCCGGTGACCGCGTTCACGGGAAAAAACACTGTATAAGCAAACGGCAGCAGGCTCAGCAGCCTGCCCACCGCCTCCCCGAAAATAGTCAGCGGAAAGACGGTTCCGCTCGCAACGTAGATGACGAGGGACAATGTATAGAACAGCCCCGTGGCTTCCGTAATCCAGAAAGCCATGCCGCTAAGGGTATAATAGACTAGAAAATTTAGCAGCAGCGCCCCGGGAAGGGTCAGCATATACAGTAAAAGATGCGTCATTGAAAAGCCGGTGCCGCCCCACAGGCTGAGCCCGGCCAGCATACAGACAGCGCCCATCCAAATCACGGCGCTCTGCACAGCTTTGGCGCCGGCAAACCGGAAAAAGCGGTAGGCAAAATAATGAACAGGCTGCACAAGGAATTTGCCAAGCCCGCCCTCCTTGATATCCGCCGCAATCTCGTATTCAAAACCGGCCGCAATCAGCCTGCCGGTCACTGCTGCCATCACGGCATAAACAAGCATTTCCTCCAGGGAATAGCCAAGCAGCCTTCGTTCTCCCGAAGAGCCGAAGACGGCAAGCCAGAGAAAAACCTGCGTCATCAAGGGCAGGATGAACGAAAACAGCTGCAGCCAATAGTTCGTCCTGTACTCCATCTCGTTCTGCATGCCGAGCAGAAACACTTTGACATATTTGTTATGTTCGAGCGGATTATTTCGCATCAGCCCATCTGCCTTCGTTGTACAGATTTTCAATACCTTCCTCCAGCGGGACATCCTCAATGGTAAAATCCGTGACAGGCAGCGCATCAAGCACTTTTTTCGACCATCCGAGCGTGTCTTCCGCATCCACCTCAAAAACAGCCTCCACTTGGCTGCTCGACCGGACGCTGCCGAGACCCGCGAGCTGCTTCTGGGCGACAGGCTCGGCCAGCCTGACTTTAAGCAGCTTGCGTGCCCCAAGCCGTTCGTTGACGCTCTTCAGGTCCCCGTCATAGACAAGTGTTCCGCCGCTGATGATAATTGCTCGTGAGCATAAATCCTCAATATCCTTCATGTAATGGCTGGTCAGCAGCACCGTTGTCCGGTGCTGCCGGTTGTACGCCTTAAAGAATTCCCGGATCCGGCGCTGGGATACCATATCCAGACCGATCGTCGGCTCATCCAGCAAAATCACCTTGGGCCGATGCAGCAGCGCGGCAATGAGCTCCATTTTCATGCGCTCCCCGAGCGACAGCCGCCGCACCTGCACATGCAGCTGCTCCTCCACACCAAGCAGCGTGACCAGTTCATCCAGTGAAGCGCGGAATTCATGGTCGCCGATTTCGTAAATCAGCTTGTTCAGCGCAAAGGATTCGCTTGCAGGCAGATCCCACCACAGCTGGTTTTTCTGGCCCATGACGATGGAGAACTGCCGTTTGAATTCCTTCTGCCGCTTCCAGGGTGTGAATCCCAGTACGGAAGCTTCGCCGCTGCTCGGATGCAGAATGCCTGACAGCATTTTCAGAGTCGTCGTTTTGCCCGCCCCGTTCGGTCCGAGAAAACCGACCATTTCGCCTTCCCTGACGGAAAAGCTGACGTCCTTGACGGCTTCCTTGGCCAGCTTTTCCCTGCGGAACAGGTTTTGCAGCGATTTGCGCACGCCCGGTTCTTTTTTGTAGTACGTAAATGTTTTCGACAATCGGTTCAGTGTAATCACCGGCAAAACGATTCCCTCCTTAATCTTGTGCAGCGGCTTCCACAAGCGGCAGAAGCTGTTCAAGCAGCCGATACTGCTGATCGGCCAGCTCGTTCGCGCGGCTGATCAGTGTCTGCACACGGTGTCTGCCAAGCTGCAGGCCTGTCTTGTAAATTTGCAGATTCAGGCGATGCCAGCCGGCATAAAGCTCTGCGGCCCCGTTAGCAATTAAACGCGCTTCCGCTCCCAGCGTGTCCTGATGGAGCAGCGCATAATCCTGGAGATAGTCCGCCAGGGTAAGCGCAGTGCCGATCCGCAGCTGATAATAAATCTCTCCACAATGGTACCGGAATTCCTGGTCGTTCATATCGGTCAGCAGCTGAAAATCCGCGATAAAGGCGCGATAAGCCGCATCCCCTTTTCGGAACCGGGGCTCGTCGCTCCGGCCTGTCAAATAATCCCGGATATGCCGGGCACACGCTTGATACATCCTCGCTGGCGAAAGCGCGGCTGGCGGGAGCGCCAGCCAGGCATAATCCAGCACTCCGCCCAATATGTCGTCAAGGCGGGCAGCCCCCGTGTATTGAAATGCCTGGCCTGATGAGTCCAGCAGGAAGCTGTCCGATACATGGGCAGTCCGTGATTTTTCATCCAAACCATGCAGCTCGATCACATGTCCGCGTGCGCGATTGATGACGTAAATCTGGTGATACGTCAGGGCCGCGCTGGATACGTGCAGCATCGTGCCATACCCGTTGTGCAGTACCTTCAACAGCTTGTACGGATCACGGTCCTGCGGGTCCCAGGCTTCGACCCGGATGGCAGGACCTCCGGAAGCCGTGATTCTGCGCAGCTGATTCCCGAAGGTTCCCGGACCAAACGGACGCAGCTCGCCCTCATATTCCGCGTTCATGCTGCCCGCCAATAGGAACAAATCGGCCTCGGCGGCTGCAATGCCTCGACGCAGCAGCAAGCCGCACAGTGAAGAATAAAGGCAATGCTTGCCTACCCGCCCTGTTCCCGGCACGGATTGCCCGTGCAAAGCTGCCCCGGCCTTATACATATCTGCCCAGCAGCTGTTCAATCTCGTTCAGAGTAGACAAATTATCCAGCAGCAGATCATCGTCATCGATGATAATGTTGAGCTCGTTCTCCAATTCCACAATCAATTCCACGGCGGACAGCGAATTCAATCCCAGGCTCCGCAAATCCCGGTCCGCTTCCATTCCGGCCAGCTCGCCTGCAGGCAGCTTCAGCACCCTTTCCAGTAAAGGCAGCACGATGCTTACACCTGTCTCCATTCATACTCCTCCATTCTTTGGTATGTTCAGAGCCTTCTTAATGAAGACTGTTTATTTTCATATTGAGTTCCGGGCCTGTACCTGCTGCTGAACGGCGAACAACCACTCCAGCCGGCGTGCGTAATCCTCGGCCTCCTCCCAGTTGTCCGCGGCGATCAGCGTAAAAATGCGGTTGATGAAGCCCTGCTTCAGACGTGCTGCGGAAAGGGTGCCCGCCGTATACACAATCACCCCTTCCCGGTGTTCGGGGCCGTACAGCAGCCCGTTCTCCCGGAGCAGGGCGCACAGGGCTTCATACGTAAGCGGCTCAACAGAGACAACCCGGTAATAACGGGACAAAAACCTGCGTTCTCCAAGCACGGCGGATACAAACGATATATAGGTCGATAGTGTAAACCTGCCGTTGATCTCAATCACCGGAAAGAGCTGGCCATCCTCATCCACAAAACCGTCAATGGATGCAATCCCGGAATATCCGGCGGCAAACAGGGAGACGCCGAGCTGTTCCGCACAGCCGCGGACCTCCTCCTCCAGCCCCTTTTCCAGCTCTGCAGGCATACGGGAGCCGGTATACACCGTTCCGGCAAGCTGCTGCACCTTCAGCGAGAACATGGTCACTTCTCCTTCAGGGCTGATATAAATCTGGTAGTTCAAATCCAGCTGTTTGCCATACCACCGTTCCACCAGCCAACCATCTGCAAGAGAATTGCGTCCGGCAAAGCGCTTCATGACATTCAAAACGGCATTCAGCCGGGACAAGTCCTCGACAAGAAGCATGCCTTTGCCGGAGGCTCCGTGCGGCTGCTTGATAATAAAACGGACGGGGCTTACGGCGGCGGCTGCGATGCGGCCGCACGCTTCCTGAACCTCCGTTTCATTCCTGCACACGGCACCCTCCGTCACCGGAAAGCCGAGATCTTCGGCCATGCGGCGGCTGAAAATCTTGTCATTCACACGTGCGCACAAATCCGAGTCCGCTCCGAGCAAGGTCAGGGAGCAGCGTGCCGCAACCTCTTCTTCCTTCCACGTGACGGCATATGGCACCAGATAAGCGCCACCCGCTGCCTCTGATTCGGTCCGCAGACGCTGCAGCAGCCCTTCATCGGCAAGCACCAGCTCGGTAATGGGCGTCAGCGGGTCGGAAGACTCCGGCACCTCGATCCGGGGAATGGCGAATCCCATTTGCTGCAGCATCTCCAGAAAATGCGGCTGCGGCTGCTCCCGCAGCACGAGAATATCCTGCCTGCGGCAAAGCAGCAGATTCATTTCCTCCATCCGGTTCACCACGGTCTGCTCCGCCGGATCGGCAATTGCCCGTGAACCGGGATGCCATACTTCTTCGGCGCCAATATTGAACAGCCAGACGAACACATGCTGACTGCGGTCTCTTGAAAGCGCACTCAACAAATTCACATCCGAAGCAAGATCCATCCTGTGCATCTCCTTTTAAAAGCTGCTCTGCCGGTTCGGCCGCCGCTCAAATATATTTCAGCGATCCGGCTCCATGGAGATAAAGCACGCTGCATTTGGAGCATACAGGCGTCAGCCCGTTTTCGTTGATGATGGAGCGGGTCTTTTCATATTTGTCGGATTCCCAGATTTCCTTCAGGCTGTGCTCCCGCAGGCTGCCGATCGTGAACTCGCTGAAAAACTTGCAGGGCATGACTTTACCATCCGGCAAAATGTCTGTGCGTGAATTCAGGGCAAGACAGCGTGATGAGCAGCGGCTGACCATTTCTTCACCATGAATGAATTTGCCGATTTCCTCGAAATCGAGACCTGGCTGATAGCGGACACGGATATTCCATACACGCTCATTGATGCGGCGAAGCTCCTGCATAAGCGGCTCGATATTGTCAGGATTAATTTTGTACTTAAAGGCATGCCAGCTGCTGATATTGTTTTCCTCAAGCTCGCGCAGCCAGGAGAAGTTACGGGAAAAATAGTCGTCCATTTTGAGTGAGGTTTCTTTGGAGATATACCATGGGAAAGTAAGCAGAACGAGATCCAGCTTCATGCTTTCAAACATTTCGAGGAATTCGAACATCCGTCCGATCATGTTATCGTTAATGACCGCATGCACGGTTACTCTGCCTTTATACAGGCCTTGGTCGCGAAGCTCGATCAACCGCTGCATTTGCGCCATCGTTTTTTTGAAGGTGCCTTTGCCGCGGATCAGATCATGCTCCCGCTCAAAGCCCTCGACGGCGATCAGCAGTTCCAGATTTTCCGATAAGTCCAGAATACGGTCCAGATGTTTGTCGATCAGCAGGCCATTCGTGCAAAACGTCATCTCCCGCCGATCTTCGGCCAGCACGTCCAAAATTTCATCAAAGCGGCGGTGGAACATCGGTTCTCCGCCCCACATATACAAACGGGATTTGACCTCTTTGGTCTCCTGTAATATTTGTCTGAGCAGCGCGGGATCCAAATCCATATTCTGTTCTTCCTTGTCCATCTGATGGTGGTAGCCTTCTTCATTCCATTCAAAGCAGTGGGTACAGCGGAGATTACAGCGGTTGGTCAGCTTGATGCCGATCGTATGGGGCATGTCCGTCCTGAAGGAAGGATCCTTTACGGAGTTGCGGTAGGAAACGGAAGCGTTTTTCAAATTTCTTTTGATCAGCTTGAACGCCTTTTCGTCAATCAATACATGGCTTTTGGGCTGCATCGTTTTGCACCTCGCTTATCGATTTGATGGAGCTTTAACGCGTCATGCCGTCATACTGTCCCGATCTCCGTTGTCTCCGCAAATCCGGAGTTTTCCTTCATTTCCCGGATATAACCGCAGAAGGTATCAATCGAACTCAAGTATTCCAGTTCAAAATCGTCAAAATCGATTTCCACGTCAAATTCATCTTCAATCTTCAGCATAAAGTGCACCAGCTGCAGGGAATCCAGGCCTGCGTCATGAATAATATCCGAGGTGCCGTCCAGCTTCCCGGCGAGTTCCGGGTCTTCCTTCACTTCACTGATCATGCGGATTACTTGGCTCTGCATTTCGATTCCTCCTCCTTTTCTTTGGCGGCCGAACGGCCGGCAAGCGAGGGGCGGGGCGCAGGCGAGCTTCTCTGGATGATCCGCCCGGCAAGTCATAAGCATGGCAAAGATACAATTACAGCAATAAAACAGGCGAAATTCTCCTTCTAATTCCATACATGGAACTATATACAATTATAGCTCCTCCCAAAGGGCATTCGTCAATAGCGTAAAATGTAATAATTTGTCACACAAAACAGAAGTTCATCATTTCTTGCTCCCCCTGTTGATTTTAACACTGTAATTTCTTATGATGGTTATGAAAATATTTTTCTCATAAGTACAGTTTTATACTAAAATGTTTTTCACGGAATAAGGAGGTGATCATCCCATGTCCGCCATTTTGAAGACGCTGCAAAGAGAGCTGGCCGCCCTTCCTCTGCAGGAGCGCAGGCTTGCCGAAACGATTTTGGCTTCTCCTGGTGCGGTCTTAAGGCTTGGCATCAAAGAGCTGGCCGAAGAAGGCGGTGTCAGCCCTGCGACGGTAACCCGTTTTTGCAAATCCCTTCATTTTAAGGGTTATCCCGATTTTAAAATGAAGCTGGCCGCCGAGATCAGCCAGCCGGCGGGAGAGGCGACCTATCAGGATATTGTGGCGGGCAATCCGCTTTCGATGATCGTGCAGGCGATTGAGGCCAATCATATCGCTTCCATCACCGACACGACCCGCCTGCTTGATTTGGAACGGCTGGAGCAGGCGGTACAGCTGCTCTGCAGTGCAGGCAGAATCGACCTTTACGGCATGGCGACCTCCTCCATTGTGGCGCAGGATTTCTACCAGAAGCTGATCCGGATCGGAGCCAACAGCACGGCATTTCCCGACTCCCATATGCAAATTACATCCGCTTCCTCGCTCGGTCCCGGGGATGTGGCCCTTGCCGTATCCTACTCCGGTGAAACACCCGAGACGATCGATGCGCTGCGGCTCGCCAAAGCAAACGGTGCCCATACCATGTCGCTCACTTCTTATGGCAGCAATACACTGGCTGGCATCGCTGATATCCCGCTGTTCTCCTCTTCCCTGGAAGAAGGCATGCGCAGGGGAGATATGGCGTCCCGCATCGCCCAGCTTCATGTCATTGATATATTGTTCACCGGAATGGTAAGCGCAGGTTTTAACCGCTATATTCCAAAGCTTGAACAGTCCTACCGCAACGTCCGCACTATCCGCAAAAAAAAGGAGGAGAATATGTAATGAACATCTGCACTTTTGATCATGAAAACGACCTGAATTCCACGGGGGCCGGCATTATCGCCAGTCTGCTGCAAAGCAAACCACGCTCAGTGCTCGGGCTTGCCACGGGCAGCTCGCCTGTCGGCATTTACCGTCATTTGACAGATATGCACCGGCGCGGTCTTGTAAGCTTTGCGCAGGCGTCAACCGTCAATCTCGATGAATATGTAGGTCTTCCGGAAGGCCATCCCGAAAGCTACCGCACCTTTATGAATCATCATCTGTTTAACCATGTGGATATCAATCCCGCCAATACCCATGTGCCTGACGGCAATGCGGCTGATCTTAAAGCAGAATGCGCGGCTTATGATCGGCTGATTGACGAAATCGGTCCTGTGGACCTGCAGCTTCTCGGCATCGGGCATAACGGGCATATCGGTTTTAATGAGCCTGGGCCACGTCTGGTTGGAGGCACACATGTTGTGGATCTGGTGGAACGGACTCGCCAGGCGAACGCCCGCTTTTTCTCGTCTATAGATGAAGTCCCGGCTCAAGCCATTACGATGGGTGTCGCATCCATACTGAAGGCCAAGCAGATCCTGCTGGTAGCACGCGGGGCGGAAAAAGCGGAGATTATTCATCGTGCGCTAACGGGCCCTATTACGACCGAATGTCCCGCTTCTCTGCTGCAATGCCACCCGAATGTGGTCGTTCTGCTCGACCGTGAAGCAGGAGGATTGATGTCATGAGTACCACGAACAACAATCAACCCGAACTATTATACGGGTCTGTCGTTACGCCTGCAGGAATCATCGAAGATGGAGCGCTTGTGATGCAGGACGGCATCCTGCAGTATGTGGGAACCGCCGCAGACATCCCGGCAGCGCTGAAAAAGGAAGCCAGACAGCGTGAGACACGAAGCGGCTACCTGCTGCCCGGATTTATCGATATCCATGTACATGGCGGAAACGGCGCAGATTTTATGGACGCAAGCCAGGGTACGCTGGATCGGATCACTTCCTTTCATGCTTCGCAAGGGACCACTTCCATGCTGGCAACAACGATGACCGCTCCTAAAGACCGTATTGAACATGTTTTGGCTGAAGTGAACGCATACATCTCCAAAGGCTCGGATTTTGCACAGCTTGCAGGGGTTCACCTCGAAGGGCCGTTTATCAGCCCCAAATGGCCTGGAGCGCAAAACCCGGAGCATATCGCGGCTCCCAATGTAAGCTGGGTTCAGGAATGGCACAACAGCTATCCAGGCTTGATCAAACAGCTTACGCTCGCCCCGGAACGTGAGGGGGCTTTGGAACTCATTTCCTGGCTCAGGGATCATGATATTACTCCTGCGTTGGGACATACCGATGCATCCTTTGAAGATGTGGAAGCCGCAGTGGAAGCAGGGCTGCGCCATGCCGTTCATACCTTTAACGCGATGACGCCTCTTCATCACCGCAAACCGGGCGTGGTTGGAGCCGTCATGTATGACCAGCGCATCGAAGCGGAAGTCATCGCGGACGGCATTCATGTGCATCCTGCAGCCGTTGCAGTATTGACCCGACTAAAGCGGGATCATAACCTGATCCTCATTACTGATGCGATGTCCGCCGTCGGTCTTGAGGATGGAAACTACACGCTCGGTGATCTTCCTGTTGTCGTACAGGGAGGGGTTGCGCGTCTGGAGGATGGAGTCACGCTTGCTGGCAGCACTTTAACGATGATTGAAGGTTTCCGCTTTCTTGTGCAGAAGGTTGGTCTGAGCATTACCGAAGCGTCCCTTGCCGCAAGCTTGAACCCGGCGATGTCCATCGGAATCGACAAGCGGACAGGGTCGCTTGAGGCGGGCAAGCAGGCTGACGTTCTTTTTCTGGGACCTGATCTGGATCTGAAATCTGTCTGGATCCAGGGCAAGCCGCTAGCGCCGCAAGGCATATAATTTTTGATCAGCAGCGGGATTGATGACTTCAATTCATCAGTGGTGCTGCGAAGCGGCATGAAAGTCTGGAATCTTAAAAAAGAGCAGGGTGCCTGTGGCCATAATGGTTTGCAGGCACCCTGTATTATTGTGAGCTAATCGGTAAAAATATGTTCAGGGCTGTAATTTGGCTTGAACGATCAGGCGCTGTTTACCTCCGGGCGTGCAGGTAATCAGCGTCAAAATCGACTCCTCCCCTCGGTTGGACAGGACGGATAGATCGGTCGGTTCCACGATTTTGATCCCATCGATGGCGTAAACAAACTTGCCTGACGGGGTGGTGATCGAAATGGTATCACCATTTTTCACTTTATCCAGCCTGTTGAAAAGACGTCCTTCCGTTCTTGCCCGATGAGCTGCGATTGCCGCATTCCCTGCAGCTCCAGGCGCTGCGGTTCCGGACATATGTACGGCAGCATGACGCATGTTCTCCTGGGTAGCCCCTTCCAGCACGGGAAGCTTGACTCCGATAACGGGAATCTCAATGACCGCAATGGGTGTCTCCCCGTCTACGCTGCTCATCAGCTCGGGCTGAAGAGCGGGAACGGATTCATCTGTTTCCGCTTCGGCCAGAAGGCGGGATGCCCGCTGGAATTCAACAGTTAAGGATGAATTCTGCCCGGCGTTTTGCTGCTTGGCTTCCCATTGCTTAGTCATCTGCATTAATTCATTCTGCTCATGATCTTCCTTCCACTCGAGCAGCTTGGGAGTGATGATGATCAGTCCTCCTAGCAGGATGAGCAGATATGGCAGCAGTTTGCGCATATTTTAAAGCCTCCTTCATGTATCAAAATCGCCGTTTTCTTGTATGTGTTTGTATATTCCCCATATGTTATCAGATATAATAACAACGAAATATATTGTAGCTGTTATTGCTCAACATTTTCTATACAATCATTTTTGACTTTTAAGGAGCGCAGGCAAGCCGCGCCCTTTCATGGAACGCGGCTTGTTAGTTCAGATGCGTTGCAAAGAAGTTACCGATTGCCGCCAAGTGTGGAATTTCCACGGTTGATGGTACCCGGTCTAGGACCAAATCCATCCATACCGGTTGTTCCCGTCGGGAAAAGACGATCTGTCAACGTCCGGAAATCATTACTCATTCTGCTAAAAGGATGCCCATTCCCCAAATCACGGGCGTAACCGCCCATACGGGTCACAAAATCAGGGTCATTGGAAACATAGACATTCTGAATATGCGGAGCGTACTGTTTAATTTTGTTAGCCACTTTGTTGCGGATGCTGCTTGGCAAAGCTGTTGTGCCTGTACCCATTGTTGTGCCTCTTCCTGTTGCTGGGCCCAAGCCCGTACCATCTGTACCAATCCCAGTACTATAAGGTCTTAATCCTGTAGTATTTCTTCCAGTATAAGCACCTGTATCCGTTCCATTCATTATACCATTGTAACCGTTTCGGTTCGTATTATTTACCATTCCACGCATAAGACCGAGAGTGCCTGTTCCGGAAGTTCCGTATAATCCGTTGTCGTCAGCTACAGAGCGGCGCGGAGCGGGGCCATAGTTATTGCCCGTCAAACCCGGGGCTGTGCCGCTCGTGGTATATGGAGCTCTTGTACCTGTTGTACCTGTGCCAGTTATACCGCGAACGCCCATATTCCCCATATCCGTCGCGCGTGTCCGCATCGATGTGTTTGTACCGCGCTGCCCTTCCTGGGAAACGGCTACATAGGCACTGTGATCGTTCACCAGCACGGTGGCGTTGCGGATGCCTTTCATTTCCGAAATACGCCGGGACAGCTCTGCACTATACCGCATGTTGTCCAAATTCCGATTACCAACTGCGTTTGGGGCCAGATTGTTCCTCATATCGGTGGAATTGACGCCAAACCGGTTGATTCGGTTGGTATCCGTCACGCCATAACGGGTGCTTTGGGTACGGACGCCGTTGCCGTTATCACGGTAGCCGCAGCCTGCAATCCCGAACATACTGGCAATCAAAGCCGCCGACACGGACAATGTGATTACTTTTTTTGCTCCAGGCATCAGTTCATCCTCCATGAAGTTAGTATGTGAAGACAGGCTATAGGATGCGCGTCGGAATTGGGGATTATCCTGAGATGTTCTGGATGGGAAGACGGCGATTTTTCTCGTGCATAAGGGGGATTTTCTCATGACGCTCCGAGAACGAAGCATTCCTCCAACCGGCTGTTGTCCCCAAATTTTCTATGGATTTATTTTTAGGGGAAGAAATTTGGGGACAAAGGCGGACGCTGACGCTTTATCCGGAATTGCTTCGTTCTCTCCGCTGCTGCGTGCAAACCCCCACCTTAATGCAAAAAAAGAAATCGCCGTCCGGAAGGGGGCTTATAGGTTTAAAAAAAGGCCGAGAACAGTTAATTCCCGTTCTCGGCTTTTGTAATACGTATCGACTTTCAAAGAAGGCAGACAGCGTATAGCGTAAGTTTTTCTTACGGTTTTAGAAGCATGTGCTTCGAAGTTTATAAGACAACATCGTTTCATCAGTTGACAGATAGTAACACCAAATGCTACAGCAAAAATATTATTACTGGCCTGAATCCGACCCTGACTCGGGCTCGGCGGGTTTGATAGATTTGGCTGTCTGCTCTATTTCTTCAACATTGGCTGCAGAAACCGCATAAGCCCAATTGCTGTCAGGCGGTATAATCCATACCGTGTCCGTCTGATCTGGCGTTGTCCAGCCCTGATAAACCTTTGGGGCCTTATCGTCGTTCAAAGTTACGGTCAATGTAAAACGGTGGGATTCATTTTTGAGCTCAGATGTGCTGCGAAGCTGTTCAGACGTGGCGATATTAATAAGCTTGTCTGATAATGATGAGACGTCCTCCTCCTTGACTTTCTTTCCATTAAGTTTCCAGTCTGAACCGGACTCCCCGCGTTTCAGCACCCAGGAGGATGATGCGCCTTCCCACTCCAACGACGACAAATGATCCTTGTCCCATTCAAAAGGAGTGGTATCGGTAAATTCGGTTACGCTTAACAATAGCCCCGACAAACTATCCTGCGCAACGGAAATGACCGCCCCGCTCTCCAGTTGGACATAAGATGAGCCGCCTGCTGGCAGTGTGCTTCCCACCGCCAGTTTATGAGCGTTACCGTCACTATCTGTTACAGTAATGTTCCAGCCATTCCCGCCGCCAATACCGTATTTCGCTGGATCCTTGGGCTGCCCCTCTATGACATCACCGGCCGTCGCTGCTTCAAGCGCGTTCAACCAGTTATCAACAGCATAGCTGTTTAACGGGTACGTTTGAGGCAGCTTCATAACCCACTTGCCGTTTTGCATGACCAATTCTACGGGCTCACTTCCCGTCTTATCGATCCTGATCCCGGTTACGGCATCGCGTCCGACCGCCACCAGCTTTTGCGGTGCCGGAGCAGATTCGCGAAAGAAATTATGGCTGCTCGCATACACGACACCAGCAGCAAAAATGAGCACCAGCACCAGCGTAGGCATCCATTTTCTCATGCTTTACGTCTCCTCCACCACAGAAGCAGGCCCACTGCGGCAAACAGCAGAGGTATAACAGCAACCGCGATTATGAAAACACTTCTCGCCTGAACAGGCGTCAAGTAGGCATATTCGTAATTTTGCTGCTGACGGGGCCGAATGGTGAGATCATTCGATTGTTCCCGCAAATAATTGAAGGTATTCAGCGCAAAATCCCGGTTCCCGCCATTCATAAATTCCGTATCGCTAAACAGCGAGGAAGTGCCCAAAACGACCGCTTTCGGTTTTCCTTCCTTCGTATCTGCCGCAAAACCCAAATCGACGGGTCCCTTCGTGTCCTGCCCTTCGTTATACTTGGTTTCGTTATTGATCAGACCTTGAATGTTGGTCTCCGCATAGCTGTCATCCGAGGACTGCAGCAGCGACGTCAGCTGCCATTTGGACTGCTCCTCCGCTTTAACCCCGATGGATAGCGACAGCATGGGAAACAGATTGGACTCAGCCAGCTTGCGTGTAATATCATGGTCGCCAAAGCTGGGGACGACCCACAGCGGACCAAGGGTGCTGGTCTGCTTGTTGTCCACGGTTACGGCATGAAGATCGGTCACCCCATAGTCGGAAGCAAGCGCATCAAGGTTTTTCCAAGCAGAAGACATATCCTGATTAAAACCGAGCGCTAACAGCAGCTTGCCCCCGTTGCCGAGATAGGTACGAATTGCCTTTAGCTCTGTCGCGCTGATGTCGCGCTGCGGCCCTATAATTGCCAGCACTTCCGCATCCTTAGGCACTGCGCCGTCACGGTTAAGCTGTATCTCCTCCGCGGTGACATTGCTTTGCTGAAGTGAGGAACTCAGGCTCGTCAGGCTCGTCAGCGGAATTTCTTCGTGCCCTGTAAGGAAAGCCACCTTGTGCTTCTCGTCGGAGGATAAGGTCATCAAAGCCGAGGTCAGCTGTTCCTCGCCGGAAAATTCATAGTTGCCTTCCTGATCGACAGCCCGGAAAAGCGTTCCGATATCAATCGTCCGCCGCTGTTCCCCCTGCTCCAGCACAATGGATGCGGAAGAAACTCCGTACTGCTGCGCCAGCGCCGGCTCCTGGTTCAAATCATACTGTTCGATTTTCAGCTTGCTGCTGTGCTTTTTATATTCATCCAGCATATCCGAAACGTCCTGATTCAAGCGCTGATTAGCCGATGAGCCTACCGTAAAAGCAATGATGCGTACATCGCTGCCAAGGTTCTTCAACGCAGTCAGTGTCTGGTCTGACAATGTATATTGCTTGCCTGCCGACAAATCCAGCTGAAAGCCGCTCACAGAACGCAGAAACAGTGTCAGCAAAATGAAGATGCCGATGAGAGCCGCCGACAGGATCAGGCTGTTGGTCCGGCTTAACCATTTTTTCATGCCGATCACCTCCACCTTTTCCGCTCGACAACCTGTATGCTGAGCAGCAGGAACAGAACGGCAAGCGTAATATAAAATAGAACATCCGAGCCATTGATAAGCCCTTTGATAAAACCGTCAAAACGTGCAGACAGCGAAAACGGCTCAAGCCATTCCCGCAGTTTGTCCCCGCTTCCGAAGGAATCCAGCATCCAAAGGCCCACCAGCAGAATAATACCTGAAACGGCAGCCACCATCTGGTGCTGGGACAGCGTGGAGGCAAACAGCCCGACGGCCATCATGCCTGCGCCGAGCAGAAACAAGCCCAGTGCCGAAGTAAACACGGTATTGTAATCAAGCTTGCCAAAAAAGGACATAATGACCGGGTAGAGCAGGCTCAGCAAAACAAGCGCAGCCATCATGATCAAAGAAGCCAGATACTTGCCAAAAATAATTTCCGCGGCACTGGCCGGCGATGTCAGCAGCAGCTCGTCCGTTCCCTGGCGGAATTCCTCTGCCATGAGCCTCATCGTAAGCAGCGGAATGACAAACATGAGCAGCGAAAGTGTATCTCCAAGCACAAGTCTGTAGTCTACGATGCTGGGCTGATAAAACACAAAGCCAGTATAAAAAAACAAGCCGGAAATGAGCATGTACACGGCCAGTATAAAATAAGAGGCCGGGGTCCAAAAATAAGCATGCAGCTCCTTACGACAAATGGCCAGCATTCTCTTCATCCTGCGCCTCCTTCCCGTCAACCGCCGCAAGCTCGGCTGATGCTTCGCTGGTGGTCAGCTTTTGGAAAATCTGCTCCAGACTCATATTCTCTTTCTTCATTTCCAATACAGGAATGCCGGCCTCTGACAGCAGATAAAAAAGCGGCTCACGGAAATCCTCGGTTGAGCGCCCGGTCAAACGAAGACGGACTGTTCCTTGAACATCCGTTTCCGGGTTATCTTTCAACACTTCCGCGCTGGCATGCTCCCACTCATCCAACACGCTTTTAATACGGCTTTCTTCACCCTTCAGCTCAACGGCCACTTTAAACGGCTCATCTCCTCTGCTGCCGATGGAATCAGGTGCGCCATCCAAAACAAGCTTGCCCTGATTAATAATGAGTACCCGGCTGCACAGTGTGCTCACCTCCGGCAGGATATGTGTGCTGAGCAGCACCGTATGCTGCTCTCCAAGCTCACGGATCAGCTGACGGATTTCCAGAATCTGATTGGGGTCCAGACCGGAAGTAGGCTCATCCAGTACGAGCAGATCAGGCTTGTGAATAATGGCTCCAGCCAGTCCCAGCCTCTGCTTGTAGCCTTTGGACAGGCTGCGTACCAGCTGGCGCTCCCGTTCGTTTAATCCGAGCCTGCTGATCATTTCGCTGATTCTGGCCTTCTGCTCCCTGGCCGGCACATCCCGCAATCTTGCTACAAAGCTCAAATAGCCGAAAACGGTCATGTCATGATAGAGCGGCGGATTTTCCGGCAAATAACCGATGCGCGAGCGCGCCCTGCGTCCCTGGTCGTGAACCGATAGGCTGTCGAGCAAAACCTGCCCCTTGGTCGGCTGCAAATAACCTGTAATCAATCGCATGGAGGTCGTTTTACCTGCTCCGTTCGGCCCGAGAAAACCGACGATCTCTCCCCGCTGCATGGAGAAGTTCAGTTCTCCGACACCGCGTCCCCCTTCAAACCTTTTGCTTAATTGATTTACTTCAAGCATTCACCCCATCCTTTCTGTGCAATATGCGGCATCATGGCTGTCAGCCTGACGCCAGTTCGTCAAAATAAAGTTCCCTTTAACTCAGTATGAATTTATCGTAGTTCTGCAGGTATAAACCAAGCTTAAAGTCCCTTTAATAGAAGCTTAAAAAAATGTGTCCAAAATGTGAACTGAAATTTTACACTATTTCCCTCCTTCAATTGTACGTTCCATGTTCCTCACCAACTGCATTTAATAGGAGTATCGAAAGGAGGTGAGGCACAATGACCGTATTATTCACTAACCTGATTATCAACGGGGATTTTGAAACAGGTTCTCTTGCTCCATGGGCTGGAGTAAATACGATCGTCACGAACTTGTCTGCCAAAAAAACAAACTTCTTCGCTGCGATTCTTCAATCTGCAGCCACAGATTCAGCCATTCTGCAGGCAGTAGCAGCGATCCCGGGCGAAAGTTACACCCTTTCCGCCTCTTTCGCAGCAATCGGGGCAGGAACGAATCCGCAGGTAAATATTTTTGTAAACTATTTCGATGCTTCATTCACTTTCATTTCCACTGGGCTTACAACCTTCCTCGCTCCCGGAACGCTGCCTAATGCAGCGAACGGTACGTGGCAGAGCATTCTTGAAGTGACTGCCCCAGTGCCTGCCGGTGCAGCATTTGCACTTTTGACCATTGATAAGTCTCCTCTTGCCGGCTCGGCAAGTGTGGTTGTGGACGAAATTTCTTTGATCAGAGCTACTCCTTTCGGAGCGACTGGAGCCACTGGAGCCACTGGGGCGACTGGAGCCACTGGAGCGACTGGAGCCACTGGAGCCACTGGAGCCACTGGAGCGACTGGAGCCACTGGGGCGACTGGGGCCACGGGCGCTACTGGAGCCACGGGCGCTACTGGAGCCACTGGAGCCACTGGAGCGACTGGAGCCACTGGAGCCACTGGAGCTACTGGAGCTACTGGAGCCACCGGCGCTACTGGAGCCACTGGAGCCACTGG
>NZ_JBHIRX010000023.1:0-95212 GCF_042138595.1 Paenibacillus terreus
CCGCCAGCGTTCGTCCTGAGCCAGGATCAAACTCTCCAATAAAGATCATCCGAAGGATGATCGCCCTGCATTCCATTCGGTCCATCTCGAATTGAGCGGATGAATCGATTGCAGCCTATCGAAAGAGCGATTAAGCTCATTTGAATCTGACGAGATTCATATCTCATTTTTGCTCCGCCATTTATTCTGTCAGAGACAGGAACCAAATGGCTTCGCGGGTCGGTTTTACGATGTAAAACCTACTCACTCGTTGTTCAGTTTTCAAAGATCAAACACTTGTTTTTTCTCATCACCGCATCTCAGCGGCGACTTTTATAATATATCATACCCTCGCGCGTTACGTCAACAACTTTTTTTAAAAATCATTTTTACAAAAACGTAAGTTGTTATATTCCATGATCCATAGTGCGCAAAAGCGAATTTTAATTTAACATGCATTTCACCGAAGAGTCAACCTTTTATTTTGCATCTTTCTTCAACCTGCAATCCCTTCTCAAATCAAAAGAGAGCAGTCCGAATCAACCGCTCTCTTTCTCATCATTTAATTAGCTGTATAACACAACTCTTTCCCGCATTCATTGGAGGAATTTCTCCGTACCGTGGTTTCTTTAACATAAGACCGGTAAACGAGCTTGCGCAGAACCAGAGGAAGCTCATATTGAACATGCTTCAACTCCGGATGATTGAGCAACTCATGGATGGACCATGGTTCGCTGCGGCTTCGGAGTATTTTGAACAACAGAGCGGAACAATCCGCCATCTTCGACATGACTGAGAATTCACAGGCCAACAAAACAAGCTCAACCCGCTGCTCTACCGTTTCCGTGCTTATGATCAGCTCTTCGTACAGCTTATAGACCGATTTGTCCATTAAGCGGACCTGACTCAGCACATTGGGGGATGGCATGGCGCCACGTTCAATTATCTCGATACTCGCCCAGTGTTGAAGAGCGTTAAGGACACTGTGATAAGCATCAAGCACAGAGCCTTCCTTAAGATACCTTTTGGCATCCACATAATCTTTAAGAAAAAGGGCAAACTCATGAAAAAGCTTCTGTTCACGCATTTGACCGTCAAACTCCCTAATTTCCTGACGCAGGAGCTGAATTTTATTGCCGGATTCCCAAATAATATCACCTTCCAGCAGGTAAAACACCAGATCGCACTGTTCTCCCGCGATCAGCCAGTGCCATAGACGTGATAACGCAACGTGGAGAATTTGACAACGCATTTCTCCAAGCTTAACGTGCTTAAGAGGCCTCTCAGGTGCTTCAGATTCACAAACAACTAATATAAATACTTCAAAATCATGAATGATGGACCCCATAAACTGATTTCCTGATTTATGATATACAATGGCACCAATGGTATCTTTCTCTAACAAATCAACGGACAGCAAATCTACACTAGTTAACTGCACGTCACCCTCCATACCAATGAAGCGGGCATACCGCTATATAAAAGTTTTATTATTATTTCTACATACTCACCCCAGTTCCTTCTTAACTTGTCAGACATAATTTCGAACCGGAACATGCAGTGCTGCGTATTTTTTTACTTTGTATTGAATGTTTTCAGTACGTCCCAGGCGTCATCACTGGCAAAACTTCGATTCCAAACCCCAATGCCCCCCAATTGAAGAGATTGAGCAAGCTCCACTCTGGACTTTAATGAGTTCTTATCTTCCAACCAGATCTTCTTGAGCACACCGTTCTCTTTGTATTCCACATAGTTCTGTTGCTCTTTCTCCAAAAATTCAGGCTTAAGCTTCTGTTCTTTTATAATTTCAGCAGCGCTTTCCATTCCGATGGCTTTGGAGCTGACTTTAGTCTCGCCGTCCTTCTTCTCCTCAGACCAAATCCGTGTATAAAGCGGAATACCAAGCACCAGTTTTTCAGGGGGAACGCCATCCTCATCAATGATCCGTCTAACCGAGTTCTCAGTCCATGGAAGGGAAGCAACCGATCCAGCTTCCGGGCTTGATGCCCAGTGCTCATCATACGCCATGACCATCATATAATCCGTGAGTTTCCCTAAAGAGGCACGGTCCAGGAATACTGACCACAGCTCGCTATCGGATTTTGGGGTTACATCTATCGACAAAATCAGATCATTTGCCCGTGCCAGCGGCTTTAGCTCTCTTATGAATTGAGTGACATTGGCTCCATCCTTGGTATACACATTTTCAAAATCGATATTGATGCCATCGAGATCATACTGCTTCGCTAAAGCGATGGTCTTTTTGATAATTCCCATACGCCGTTCATAAGTGGATAACGCACCGGACGTAAGATCCGGATCAAAGCCGTTGCTGAGCAGCCCCCATACCTCCTTTCCGCGATGATGTGCCCACAGCACATATCTCGGATCGGCTTTATCTTCTATATCTCCCTCTTCGCTTGCGATGCTGAACCAGGTCGGACTCACCACATTGACCCCCGGAAGCTGGCCGATGCCCGCCGGATCAGGATTTCGCGAATACACTGCTTCCCAAGCCAGATTTACAGCTTTACCCTTCCACTTCTTTTCCGAAACAGACAAGCTCTCTTCCTGAGCCTTCACCTTCCTTGTTCCATCAAGGGTGACATGATCCGACTGTACATATCCTGTGTAACCGTTATCCAATTGGGCGTAGTACCAGCCGTTCTCCTGACCCCACAACTGAACTGCTGCCCCTTGGGTCATATCCTCCACGATAGGAGCATAGTTGGAAGGCCTTGTCCGCAGAGCAACGCTAGAACTTCGTCCCCCCACTTTCACCTTGCCAAGGTCGACACTTTCCCCCGCCCTCATAAGCATGACTGCTCCGGTTGCGGTGTTCTCCTGTATTTCAGTGCCGTAAATCTTCTGGACCGAATCATATGGCACATAGATCTCATTATTGATTTCAGCGACTGCCCTGCTAGGCGTATATACCTCCCCGTTCAGCTCCCCCTTCTCCTTATCCTCCGACAGGTAAAGCACCTGCTGGCGGGTCGCCATAATGACCGATTCCGAGCTTTCTTCATAACGCGCTGAATCATCAATATATTCTTCTATGAACGAAAACGGCAGCATTAAGTCCTCTCCTGTGCCCTCCGCTGTGAAATCTGTTATTTTTCCTTCAACAAAAATGGGCTTGTGCGACCGCCGATCCGGTTTTTCGTGGAGCGGATTCCCCCACAATAACACCGCCGCTGTGCAGGCACCCGCTGCAATCAACAGTAAACCGACAATTCCTTTACGCCCCCGCCGTCGTCCATGTCTATCCTTCCGTTTCATTCTGGACAATTATAATCCCCCATCTGATCACAGTGTCGCATTTAAGCAGTGAAAACAAAAAAACGTGCGCAAATTCATTCAAACATGAATTTCCACACGTTTCATTTTAAGGGAAGCTGGTGTCTACCTGCAAGATTTGCACAGCCCATACAGTTCCAGCCTGTGCCCATGAACTTCAAAGCCCGTTTCCTCGGCCGCGAATTTCTCCACTTCCAGCAGGGAAGGATAGCTGAAATCCTCAATCTTGCCGCATTTCTCACAAACAATATGATAGTGGTCCGATATATTGGCATCATAACGGCTGGAGTTGTCTCCATACGTCAATTCATGCACCATGCCTGCTTCGAGGAAGACCTTCAGATTGTTATATACTGTTGCAACGCTCATGCTTGGAAATTGGGGCTCCAATGCGCGGTAGATTTCATCAGCCGTAGGGTGCCCCATGGATTCCATTAAATAATTCAATATCGCATGGCGCTGGGGCGTTATGCGTACACCTGTATTTTTCAATTGTTGCAACGCATGCTCGACACGTGTTGCCATCATGCCCACCGCCTTAATTGGTTCCTGATCCTAGTGCTAAAGACATTGTAAAGTGAACCCAAGATTTTTGTCAACGCAGCGTTCCTTCATCCTTCGGTGTCTCAAGCGAAGGAGTGAACTCCGGCTGTGCCATCTCTGAGGAGCGTACCGTAAGGTCGCTGTTGCCTTCCACGAGCAAACTGTACTGTCCATCGCCGACTTGTCCGGACACCTTTTTCCCATCTACCTCAAAGGGAGCATCGGCATAGATATCACCATAACTGCTTGAACCCTCCAGCCTGAAGCTTCCGAGAACAGGCAGACGAAGTGTGATATCCCCTACGGCGCTATACACATTCCAGTTGCCGCCAACTTTGTTGGACTGCACCACGATTCCACCGTTCAAAGAGCTGGCATCCACATTCCACGCGGCGCCGTTAATGCCGATATTGCCATTTTTGGTATCGGTCTTAATATCTCCTTCCGTTCTGGCAACCTGGATGTCGCCGACGAGCGTGTTCAGCGTGGTTGAGCCCGAAATATCTCCCGCAAACATATTGCCGCGGTTGGTACTCATTTCTATATTACCCGTAACCCCATGGACATTAACCGTCCCGTTTAACGTCGTTCCCCGTATATCCCCTATCATCTCGTTGACCGTAAGGTTGCCGTTGCCGCTCTGCAAGGATATGGAATGGATCGCATTTACTCCAGTTAGCGTAATGTCCCCATTGGATGTCCGAATATCCATATCGAAACGGCGATCCTCTGGCAGGACAATCTCTATATTCATTAGCGGCTGCCTTTTGCCGGATGATCCGTAACCTTGCGCCGCCGTCCAGATCCGAATCGTATTCCCGTTGGAGGCTTGCAGCGAGGAGGCTTTTGCAATCGCCTTGGCCTCCTCCGCGGTCACCTGGTCAACCCACATTGTCGCGTGAACTTCCACATCCTGAACCGCTGCTCTGCGTACAGTAATATCCCCGTTGACCCCTTCGACCTGCAAGTCCGACGTCTGCATTCCGACAGGCACAAGCACACTGCCTTTATCAATACGGTTGCCTTTCTCCTCACTGAAGTCCATAGACGCGGCAGTCAGATTAAGGCTGACCCTATTCCATAAATACATGTAATGCTCCTGCTGGGTTACTATAAAAACGGAAGCACACAGGAGCACCGACATCAGCAAACCTTTCAGATCGAGTCTGAAAAGCCGATTCCCTTTAAAAGCAGCCAATCTGCGTACAGTTCGCCAGCAAAAAAGAAGATATTCCAGCCCCAGGCTCACGAAGAGCAAAGGCCACCATGTCAGCAATTCCATCATATGGTCAGTGCTCTGTATCAGGTCTGCAAATAACAGAACCCCCACGGATAGAAGAAGGAGAGAGGCAGTGTACCGCCCAACTCTGATTTTACGCTGCATACTGCTATGTCCCTCCTTTCCGGGAGGATCTGCTTCTCCGAAGGGATACACCAAGCTCGCGAACAAACATAATCACACCAATGATAACCAGTAAAAAGGCCAACAGATAAAATCCGTAATCCGCCAAAAAATACTCCAGCCAGCGCGGCCTCATCCGGAAAAGAATCATCATGGCTCCGCCCGCCACCAGCAGCAAGGAAAACAAAATCCCCGTTTCCCACGTCTCGTAGCGGCTCCGCTCTTGTCCAGCCTGGCTATGAATCGTGATGCGTCGGGGCTTTCGTTTATGAAAAATAATATAATCTGCCGATTGCAGCGCATCATAGACGTTATAGAAATAAAGAACAGGAATGAACATGCCCAATAGAACAAGCAGCGGCACATTGATCCGCATGACTGCTGAGGATACGTACAGCATAGCTGAAAGATCCAGGAGCAGCAGCACAATAAAAGTCACGCCTCTCATAAACAGACCCATAAAAAGATGACCTGCGCCCGGAAGCAAGGCAGCCAGCACGACAGCAGCAAGCTTCCGCAAGCGCGGCCGCAGCTTCCCCGTCCGCCGTGTGTGATTCCGTGAAATCTCGGGATTCATAGCAACCCTCCTGGGCTTCTTACTTGTGATATTAGGAAGCCGTTTCTGCAAATTTTATACTTTCTGATACTTTAAAATAGTACCCTATTCTTTTCTGCGAGTAACTGGCAAAAATCTGGGACAAGCAAAAAAGACCCCGCTTCTGCGGGATCGAAAGGGATACAGCTCTTCTATTCTACGGTTACAGCGGAAATATCCTCCCATTGCCGCAGTGCGGCCGAAATGCGGAGAGGATCAAATCCCGGCCGGGCCAGTACTTCCAGTGAAACCTCCACATTCCGCCCCTCGGGATGAAATTCATGAAAGGGGACGTTGTCATGCTCTTTAATGGACACTTTTTTCACCTGGATCTGCTCCTGCTCGAGAAACGAGGATACCTGATCCAGCAGACCCGGCGATGACAAGCCGTACAGCGTGATGAGGTGAACCTTTTGTCCCTTCAAATAACGCTGCTCCAGCTTATTCAATGTCCATAAATTAATCAGCACCAATATCGTGGACATCACAGAGGCAAAATAAAAGCCCGCCCCGGTGCCCAGCCCTATGGCCGCCACCACCCAAATGGAAGCGGCGGTCGTCAAGCCTGTTATGCTCTTCCCCGTAAACAGGATCGTGCCTGCCCCAAGAAAACCCACGCCCGTAATCACAGCCGTGGCCAGACGGGCCGGATCAATCCGCACATTCGGTTCCTTCAAAAAATCAGCAAAGCCGTATATGGACAGCATCATGATCAAGGAAGATCCCAAACAGACCAAAATATGCGTCCGCAAGCCTGCCGCGTGATTGGACCGCTCCCGCTCGAAGCCGATCAGCCCTCCGAGCAGCATCGCAACCAGCAGCCGCAGCATAATATGCGTATTATCGATCAACCATGGATTCCCCAACTCCGGTTCCTCCTTCTACCTGTTGCGCAGTATTGTGACGGAATCGGATTTTCATAAAGCTTCCGTTCAGACATGTAAATTCATATTATTCAGATGGAACGTCTTTAATTCCACACCCGGGGCAATTTGCTGCACCGCTACAGGACGAAACCCGTATTTCTGATACAGGGAAACCGCAGGTGTGTTCAAGGTGCCCGTGGAGACAATGAACAGTGGAACATCCCGATGCTGCTCCAGTACATGCTCAATCAGCGACCCGGCAATTCCTTTCCGAAAATGCGCAGGATGAACCATCATCCTGGAGATGGTGAGCGAGCCGGGCTGCTCCGCCTCCGTTGCGATGGCGCCGATAATCTCTTCATCCTCGTTAACAGCTCCGTAAAATTGTTCGCCACAGACGCGCAGCGTGTCCATCGTGTCCAAGAGCGGCGGTATTTTATCGAATCCGATTTTCTCCGCTTCCAGACGATAAGCCACATGCTGAAGCCGCCACAGCTGCTCAAGCGTGTCATCGTCCTGCAGGGATAAAGCTCGAATCATGAATATCCCTCCTTGCCGGGGTTATGACAACAGTCTATATACAAAACGGGCTTGTCTCCATGACAAGCCCGTCCCTTTGATTGGATCAACGGTTTAGCACGTCCGCAAGCAGCTTATTGACAAGCCCGGGATTCGCTTTCCCTTTGCTTTCTTTCATGACCTGACCGACGAGGAAGCCGATTGCTTTTTGTTTGCCTGCCTTATAATCCTCCACGGATTGCGGGTTGTTGGCAACGACTTGCTCTACAATGGCCATAATGGCGCCCTCATCACTGATCTGAACCAGGCCTTTCTCCTCTACAATCTGCTGCGGAAGCTTGCCGGTCTCCAGCATTTCCTTGAAGACGGTTTTGGCAATTTTGCTGCTGATCGTCCCTTTTTCAAGCAGACCGATCATCTCGCCCAGCCCCTGTCCGGTCAGCTTTACATCAGACAGCTCCGCATTTATGCCGTTCAGATAGCCAAGCAGGTCCCCCATGATCCAGTTGGAGACTGCTTTGGCATCCTTTGTATATTGCAAGCTGTTCTCGAACAGATCCGCCAACGCCTTGGAGGAGGTGATGACGGCTGCATCGTATTCAGGCAGCCCGTATTCCGAAGTGTACCGGGTTTTGCGCTGATCCGGAAGCTCGGGAATGGAGGCACGAATGCGCTCCTTCCATTCCGAATCAATGTGCAGTGTCACAAGATCAGGATCCGGGAAGTAACGGTAATCATGCGATTCTTCCTTGCCACGCATGGCAATCGTCTTGCCCTGCGCCTCGTCCCAGCGACGGGTCTCCTGAACGACAGAACCGCCCTCTTCAAGGATCTGCTCCTGCCTGAACTGCTCATACTCCAGTCCGCGCTGAACGCCGCGGAAGGAATTCATGTTCTTGAGCTCCGCCCGTGTGCCCAGCTTCTCTTGTCCATATGGACGAAGGCTGATGTTGGCATCGCAGCGCAGGGAGCCTTCTTCCATTTTCACATCGGATACTTCACAGTACTGCATAATCGAACGCAGCTTCTCCAGATAGGCACGCGCCTCTTCCGGGGACGAAATATCCGGTTCAGACACAATTTCGACCAGCGGTGTGCCGACTCGGTTAAAGTCAACCAGCGATGCGAATCCACCGTCAACATGCGTCAGCTTGCCCGCATCCTCTTCCAGATGCAGACGGGTGATACCGATCCGCTTGGTTGTGCCGTTCACTTCAATATCGATCCAGCCATTCTCGCCAATCGGCTGATCATACTGGGATATCTGATAGGCTTTTGGTGAATCCGGATAGAAGTAGTTTTTACGGTCGAATTTACTCACGTCGCCAACTGTACAGTTCAAGGCCATAGCCGCTTTCATTGCGTATTCTACAGCCTGCCGGTTCAGCACCGGCAGCACTCCCGGATGGCCGAGACAGATGGGACAGGTATGCGAATTCGGCGGAGCTCCGAACTCCGTCGAGCATCCGCAGAAAATTTTCGATTGGGTATGAAGCTCCACATGGACCTCCAGTCCGATGACAGTTTCATACTTGGATGTTGTAGACATATCGGGATAACCTCCTTTTCTCCGGATTACAGCTGCGGCCGCTGCTTATGAAATTCCGTATTCTGCTCAAATGCATGCGCCACCCGCAGCACCTGCGCCTCGTCAAAAGGCTTGCCGATAATTTGCAGACCGACAGGCAGCCCTTCGGCAAAACCGCAAGGAATACTGATCGCAGGAACACCGGCAAGGCTCACCGGGATGGTCAAAATATCATTCAAATACATAGTTAATGGATCGTCTACCTGTGCACCCAGTTTAAAGGCCGTGGTCGGCGCGGTAGGTCCGATAATAACGTCATACTTCTCAAACACCTGGTCAAAATCACGTTTGATCAGCGTGCGCACCTTCTGTGCTTTCAAATAATACGCGTCATAATAACCGGAACTGAGCGCGTAGGTGCCAAGCATAATTCTCCGTTTCACTTCCGGCCCGAAGCCCTGCGTTCTGGATTGATGATACAGATCGAGCAGATTCTCGGGGTTGTCCGCTCGCACGCCATAACGAACCCCGTCGAAGCGGGCCAGATTGGAGGATGCCTCCGAGGAAGCAAGCAAATAGTAGGTTGCCACGGCATACTCCGTATGAGGCAGCGATACCTCTTCCCATACCGCTCCCATGCCCTCAAGCGTCTTCAACGCTTCAAGCACTCTTTCTTTCACCTGAGGATCCACGCCTTCGCCCAGATACTCCTTCGGCACGGCAATTCGCAGACCTTTCACATCACCCGTAAGGTTGGAGAGATAATCAGGCACTTCGACCTTGGCGGAGGTGGAGTCCATGGCGTCGTATCCTGCGATAGCCTGCAGCACATACGCCGAATCCTCGACATTTTTCGTAATCGGGCCGATCTGATCGAGGGAGGATGCAAAGGCGACTAGGCCAAACCGTGACACAAGCCCGTACGTAGGCTTAAGACCGACCACACCGCAATATGAGGCTGGCTGCCGGATGGAACCGCCTGTATCCGAGCCCAGCGTAAAATAAGCTTCGCCAGCGGCAACAGCAGCGGCGGAGCCTCCACTTGAACCGCCGGGAACCCGATCCAAATCCCATGGATTACGGGTTGGATAAAAGCTGGAGTTCTCGTTGGAGCCGCCCATGGCAAACTCGTCCATATTCATTTTACCCAGGGTTACGGCGTCCGCAGCATTAAGCTTCTTTACTACGGTGGCGTCATATACAGGATTAAAATTGCTCAAAAACTGGCTGGCACAGGTCGTACGCAGTCCTTCCGTCACAATATTGTCCTTAATGCCGACAGGAAGGCCAAACAGTAATCCGCGTTCCCCTCCTGAAGCGAGCCGGTCGTCCAGACGGCGGGCAGCAGCCCGTGCCCCTTCCTCATCAACGGTAAGGTAAGCCTTTACTTTCTCGTCGCGGGCTTCAATATTTTTCACAGCCTCGTCAACCAGATCCGTGACTGAAACGTCCTTGCTGTTCAGCCTGTTATGCAATTCCGGCAGCGTGTTATCAAACAAACTCAACTCAAACGTCCTCCTTTCGCCTTAGGGCTATTCCAGTATCGCAGGTACCTTAAACTGTCCGTCTTCCTCTTCGGGAGCGTTGCGCATCACCTGCTCCAGTGCCAGGCTCGGGCGTACCTCGTCTTCCCGCATGACATTGCTTACATGCAGCACATGAGTCGTCGGCTCCACATTGTCCGTATCAAGTTCATTCAGCTTTTCCGCATAATGCAGGATCGCATTTAATTGCTCGGTCATGAGCTCCTCTTCCGCAGAGGTCAGGTTCAATCGCGACAGCTTGGCCACGTGGCGTACGTTTTCCAAAGAAATGTTCATGCCGTGTTTGCCTCCTTTGTGTATGTAAAGCGCTAAATTCAGGAATTATGCTTACCCGCCGGGCAGCCCTGTCCGCTTAGTCATAAAATAGAGGGAGAAATCCTCCGTGCTTTAAAATAACGTTTTAATTATAGGTTAGAACGTTTTACAATTCAATGTCGCGGGGCAAAAGTGTTGATCCGGCATCAGCCTGTCCGTCCCGCAAAAATTAAAAGGGCTGCCGGGTCTGGCCCGGCAGCCACAGAACCGGCCTGAGCCGGCGGTTAAATCAAATCCATGCGCGTAAATTAACCTGCTTGATAAAATCCGATTGTGATAATGATTCCGCTGCGGTTTCTTCTTCCTTCTTGTCCATTCCACCGTTCATAACACTGCGGAACAATTGCTCATTGTGAGTAGCAAGGGCATAATCTATCAAAGCTTCGCGTTCGACCCTTTCAGCTTCTCGCTTCAGCATTTGTGTCTCGAGTTCCACGTCTCCGGCTGGAACAAAGAAATTCCGGTTGACCTTCGGCACACGGATAACATAATCAAAAGCGTTATCCGGGTTCCGGTCATAGGCGATAACATAACCGTGTTCCCCAACAGGAAGATTCTGCTCAAAGGCATCCGCGACGATCATTATTTTCTCCCCTAAACGATACATCGTCTACCTCCTGGCTGTCTTAGTTATCTGTTTAGTCTACTAAAAAACGATCAAAATGTCTATGAGCAAATTCAATTGATTCCAAGTGAATTTGTGACCCTTCCTTACGTTAACGTCTGAACCGGTGCCGCATCAGCCTGCGCTGCCAAGGCTGCCCGCTCAAGCCTCCACGCCGTTTAACATGCTTCCAGCCCGCCGGGGTTTCTGTATTACACTGCTCCGTTCTGCGCCCTGCAGAGACAATCTGCGGATACGGACATATTGCATTTCTTATTTCCTCCGCGATAGGCGAAACCTGCCGTTCCAATAGCTTCCCCTCCAGAAAATACAAAAAGAATGCTTTGCTACAAAACGTTACCCCGAAAAAAAGACAAAAAAAGAACGCAAACCGGGATTAATTCCTCAGTCTGCGTGCTTCGCGGATTGTTATGTAACTTCTAAACGTTATATTAGCAAACCGTGCAGCTCTTGTCCAGAAGGTTTTTGAAAAAAACGGCGGGTTTTGACGAATATTTTATCTTCCCTGTCAGCGGATATACGGATTGTTTACTTTTTCATAGCCAATCGTTGTTTTTGGTCCATGTCCCGGGTACACCGTCACTTCGTCATCCAGCTGATACAATCGGTGCACCGAATCAATAAGATCCCTTTCTCTGCCACCCGGCAGGTCAGTGCGCCCTACACCCATCCGGAACAGTACATCGCCGCCGAACAGGTCCTTGCCGCAGTGAAAGCTCACACTGCCCGGGGAGTGCCCGGGTGTATGGTATACCTTAAACTGATGGCCAATCAGCTCCAGAATCTGCCCCTCACCGAGATCATACTCGGCCGGTGCCGCTGTAACCGGCTGCGAGATTTGCGGCCACATGAGAGAACCGTTCAGCTTGGGCGAAGTCATCCACTCCTGCTCAAGCGGATGGAGATACACCGGACAGCCTGCGGCCCGGCGTACCTCATCGACTCCTGCCATATGATCGAAATGCGCATGCGTAAGCAAAATCGCTTCAATGGTCAAACCTTCAATTGCTCTGATCAGGGAGCCGGGATTCATCCCCGGATCGATAATAAGGCCGCGGCCCGTATCCTTGTCCTGCACAAGATAAGCGTTCGTCTGCAGGGGACCAAGATTGAATGAACGGATGGTTAATGCCATGGCTTACAACCCCGAGATGAGCTCGCGCAGCTCTTTCACAATGACACCGTGAATCTCGGTTCCTTCCCCGTATCTGGCACGAATCTCCGCGCGGGCAGCGTCCAGCTTATCCTGATAGTCCGGCGCTTCGCGGTCGGGATTTTCTTTTTTGAACTGAACCATAACCTCCTGAACATGCGCAGGGCGAGGTCCCCAATGGCCAAGCACATGCCCTCCGGTATCCGCAAAAATAACGATAGGGATGGAACGGCTGCCCATAGTCAGGAAATCGTTCATCAGCGCATCATGATTTTCCAGAATGAGCACCTCCGTCGGTATTCCTGCACTCTCCATGGCACGGAACACCACGGGCACACAGCGCACCACATCCCCGCACCAATCGGCAGCGAGAATCAGAACGCGCAGATCGTCGCGGTGGTTCAGACTTGCAAAATACTCGCGGTCGCTTTCATCCTTCCACGCAAACCGGTCATACCAGGAGCGGAATGCCTCCTTGTTCTTTTCCATGCTGTCCATGAATTGCTCGGGCGTGAGCCCTTTGCCGAAATATTGGGAAACATTGCTGCGAGCCATATTACACACTTCCTTTCTTGTTTTTGGAGATGATCCATTTGATAAGAAAATATGCAGCCAACAGAACTACCGCAGCCAACAGAATAGGGGTTACGTAAGGAGCAGCCTTTTCATCGATTTGTTCCCATTGGTTGCCGAGAAGCATTCCTAAATAAATAAACAATACGCTCCATGGAATAACAGCCAGCGTCGTTAAAATGATAAAACGCCATATATTCATGCGCGATATTCCCGCCGGAATGGAAATGGCATGTCTGACCACCGGAATGAAGCGGGCCGTGAAAATAACACCTGTGCCATATTTGTTAAACCAGGCTTCCGCATGATCGATATGTTTTTTGTTAATCAATATGTACTTCCCGTATTTCTCAAGCACAGGCCGGCCTCCATACCGTCCGATCCAATAAATAAACAGCTGCGCCAATACGCCGCCCACGGTTGCGAAAATTACGGCTGGTATAAATTTCACCTGCTCACTGTATACCAGAAACCCTCCGTAAGCCAGCACGATTTCACTGGGAATGACCTCCACCATTAAACCCAGCGCAATTCCTATGTATCCAAGATGTTGAATCCACTCGAACAATTGAGAAATGATATTTGAAATGATATCCATGGTTCCTCCGCTCCCTTTATGTTCTCGTCCACGGTTTATTCTATCACAGCGGCAGAACGGACTGCCACCAGCCCCGGACCTGCTTCCTGGAATATACGGCCGGGTAGCCGTCCCCGGCCTGCACGCATATCATACAATGTCCTGAAAGGAAGGAGGATGCCCATTGCCTGCCAACCATACACCAAAGCACGCGCAGGGACAATCCGCTCTGCCGACGGCACGCGGGATACGCCGGGCCTGCAGCAAGGAGCTGTATCGCACCTGCAAACGCCTCAAAACATACATTCCCCCTGATTTGGTGCGGAAGGGGGAGGAGCTGTACTGCCGCAAGGTCGCCGGGAATCTGATCTGGATCACGGAAAACGGCAGCAACCGGAAGCTGCTCTGTGATTGGTGGGACGAAGAGGTCGCACCCGAGCTTGCCGAGCTGTGGCAGGTGGAGAAGTCCGCATTATGCGCCGCCTTCCGCAGCTCCTTTGGCGGATAAGATCAGGGAAGACAAAGAGAGCGGAGCCATGTACCGGCCCCGCTCTTGCATTATTTGGATTGCGATGCTCCGGCTCCTTCCGGAAGCAAATCGGCGCACGCCCGCTCCAGATAAGGATCGGCATGCAGAAAATCACGGAACGCCGTATATTCGTTCCACAGCTTAGGGATATCTTCCTGCTGTCCTTTGACGGCCCGGATCAGGAGATTTTTGGGTGTATGCTCAAGATCAATAAACTCCAGCAGTTGTGTACGGTAACCGAGGATGTCCAGCAGCTTGGCCCGGATTCCGTCCGTAGCCAGGGCTGAGAAGCGTTCCTTTAATATTCCGTGCGACAGCATGGGCTCCATCACTTCATTGGAAATTTGATTGAAAAGCTCGTGCTGGCAGCATGGGACGGACAGAATAACTGAAGCTCCCCAGCGGACGGCCTTTTCCAGCGCCGCATCCGTTGCCGTGTCGCAGGCATGCAGTGTTACGACCATATCGACCTGGTTCAGCTCGTTATAGTCCGCAATATCCCCGACCAGAAATTTCAGATTGCGGTACTGCAGCTTGCCTGCCAGAAGATTGCAGGTTTCGATCACATCCGCTTTCAGATCGAGACCTACCACGTTCAGAGGCCTGCACTGCTGCACCGCCAAATAATGATACAGCGCAAACGTCAAGTACGATTTGCCGCAGCCGAAATCGACAATCGTCAGAGGGCGGCCTGTCGGCAAATTAGGCAGCACATCTTGAATCATTTCGAGGAAGCGGTTGATCTGCTTGAATTTATCGTATTTTCGGGCCAGCACCTTTCCTTCATCATTCATGATGCCCAGCTCGACCAGAAACGGGACAGGCTCCCCCTCCTCCAGCACATAGTGCTTTTTGCGGTTATGGGCCAGATTGACTGCAGACTTGGAGGGGGATTTGGTTAGAATCGAAACCTTGAATTTTTTGCTGATTAACACCTGGTAATCCGCCTCAGCCGTACACAGCAGGCCCTGACGGAACGTTTCTTCGAACAGGGCAGTCATGCGTTCGGTCGCTTCGGGCGGTGTCAAATTTTCGTGAGTTACCTTGTTGCTGTATACATAGGCGAACTGATAGAACAGCTTCTTCTTCAGTTCAACCGGTTTGATTTGCACCTTGGTGAAGGAGGCCTGCTCCTTCTTGCGAAGCTGGCTGAGCGTTGCCGTGATCAGCGAGCCCTCCTCCATCACCTGGTTAACAAGATTACGCAGAGATTCCAAAACAATAACCCGCTTTCTGCCTCATTAGGCCTATTCTAGCTGCAGCAGCTCTTCCTTTCCCTGCTCCGCTTCCGTGCGGGAAAGGCCGCCGCGTTCCAATTCATCATCCGGCCGCTGCAGAAGACGGTCATAGAAAGCCACCGCTTCATGAAGCAGCGGCTTCTGTTTGACGCCAAGATCAAACCATATTTCATCCGCCTGGGCGTACATGCCTTCACGCTCAAAATAAGCCGCAAGCAGCTGGTCCAGCTCCAGGGGTAAAAGATATTCCCTCACCTGCTCATGAACAGCCGCGATCCGTTCAGGCAGCCGCAGCGGCTCCATGGAGGCGCCATTCAAAGCGCTGTATACATACAAATGAAGAGCCTTCATCAGCAGCTGCAGCCCCTGATCCGGCTCTCCCATGTCCTGTCTGGTCCTTCCTGCTTCCTCTAGCAGCCGGGACGCCTGCTGCAGCTTGTCCACTTCCACTGCCCCGCCCATGCGGAACAAATCAATGATCTGTTCGGGGGGCAGCGACTCCAGCAGCGGGAGCGACAGCCTGAACCTTTTTTTCAGCAGCTCGTCCAGCCGGGCGAGCGCTTCTGTATGGCGGTTCTGCTGCCGCAAACCAAGGGCCGCGCCCACCGCTTCCGTCATTTCTTCCATCATGCGGAGTAAATAATCTCTTCTGAACACGACCAAATCCCGTCCTTTCACACCGGCAGCTTCATGCCCCATGCCGGAACTGCAAGCCCTCTTTTGTTGATTGTAGATCAATCCGCCGCAAAAGCCAAATAGCTCCCTGTCCCCCAGGGGAAAAAGAAAGCCGGAAAGAGTAGCTCTTCCCGGTTACGCCGTACATTCGTGTTCAGTTTTACCCGGCAAGTCCTTCCAGAAAACCCTTGATCACCTTAGCCAGTTCCTGCGGCGCCTCCATCATGCTCATATGCCCCGCCCCGCTGATGATGCTCTGCTGAATGTTCGACTTATCCGCGGTAAAGGTGCGCGCGGCAGGGACCACCTGATCATGCTCTCCGGCTACAAGCAACACCGGCAGAGGTGTGGCTGTCAGCACATCTCGCCGGTCGGGCCGTTCACGCATAGCCAGGGCCGCTCCGGCCGCTCCCTGCGGAGGAGTCGCATAACCGATCTCCTTGGCCTTGATCACCTTGTCCGCCATTGTCTCAAGATGCTGCGGGGCAAACAGCCCCGGCACCATGCCGTCAACAAAAGCCGTTATGCCTTCCGTTTCGATCGTGGATACGGCTTTGAGGCGCTTTTCTTTGCCCTCCTCCGTATCTTCATGCGCCGTGGAATGGATCAGCCCAAAGGCGTGAAACCGTTCCGGATGCCGCTGCACAGCGGACAGTGCAACATATCCGCCCATGGAGTGGCCAAACAGCGAAGCTTGGGGAATATCAAGCTCCATTAGAAGGTTAAGGACATCATCCGCCATTTCTTCCATGGAATAAGCCCCTTTAGGTGCATCCGACTGCCCATGCCCTCGTAAATCCGGCACGATGCAGCGGTAATGAGTGGACAGAAGCGGAATCACGTCGTCCCAATAAGCCGAGCTGCCGCAAAATCCGTGCAGCAGCACAATGACGCTGTCGCCTTTTCCCTCATCCGCGTAATATATGGTCGTTCCTTCACACACCTTTTTATTCATGACTATCGCCCTCTTTCCAGTTCATTTTCCTGGCAGTCAGCCTGTTGGGACAGCCCAAAACCGGCGGCTGCCGCATTCGCGACACAAGCGGCCATGTTCATCACCTGATGCAGAGATGTCGTTTGCAGGGTCCAGTAAGGCTTGGGCCCCATAATGTTAACCACGCCTGCAACGCTGTAATGACCAATTGGCGGAAGCTGAAGCCCCATGGATCGCGCTGGTGCAAGCGGAGCCTCCGCAACGAGAAACAGCCCGACCGAACCCGGCTGGCCCAGGCAGGCATCAATGGCTATTATCCGCTGCTTCTCCGGAATTTGGCGGATTTCGGCTTCCAGAGTTACCGCATCACATGGAGCAGCCAGTGTGCCGATCACGTGCGGAAAGCCCTTTTCCTTCAACAGCGTGCCGGTCAGCGGCCCGAGTGCATCCCCCGTAGACCTGTCTGTTCCGATGCAGACAAAGGTCACTTCAGCTGCAGCAAACCGCTCATGGATAACGCGAAAAAAAACCGCAAGCTCGCTGCCCGGCACCCGTTTCATAACGGACGGGCCCGTTCTTCCGCCATCCGTCATTTCCCTCAACACCTTTTATATCCACCTCATCCCGTTCCGGTATTTGTTTAGATTCTAACGCATACCCGGCGGTTGAGGCAAAATAATTGGTGGCCTCTCCGCAAAACATGATACAATACTTCCAACCACCCCTTGTGAAAGGATGAATGAATACCGATGGATTTATCGCAGAGATCCCAGGCCAATGTCGAATATATGATCGAAGCTATCAAGAATAAGCTGCGCATGGCAAGCGGCGCCGCTATGCAATCCTCCGCTTTCTCCGTGGAGCAGTATGAAGATCTTCATGACATTTATGAAATGGTGATGAACAAGCCCAATCTCAGTATTTCAGAGGTTGAAGCGGTTGTTTCCGAGCTTGGACGGTTGCGCAGCTCCTGAATCGTCAAACCTGAAGCTGCTAAATTAACCACAGATTAGGCCCTGGCCGATAATCTGTGGTTTTTTTGTGCAATCCTCCTTGTGTGTGACGTGCACCCGGCTGCGTCTTGCTTTTATCATTCAAGCCACCTCCTGATCCTCGCAGGGATTACTGTAGTTTGCGGCAGTTCTCTGGGTTTTACTATAATAAAAACGTCTATCAACGTATATTCACAGAATACAGACCGCGTTTAGCAGTAGTTTTGCTTACGATTACAGGAAAGTATTACGATTCTCTTACCCGGGCTTTTCAGCCTTTAATCAAAGATTGGATAACAGCGGACTTAATGACCGAAGTACAGGAGGCTGCCAGCAAAAATGAATTTTCAGTGCACCCATTTTTACCGCTATCTTCGCCGCATTGCCCTCGCAGCGCTCATCATCCCCTTTATCCTTTGGCTGCTTGTGCTCCTCGCCAGAATGATCGGAACAGAGCCGCTGCTCCGGCTGGATGTATGGCTGCAGTCCTTGATATTTCCCGTCCCCGGTGACGTCCTTCACCGTCTTCTCCCCGCAGCCCTTTTTATTACAACGCTCGGTTCGTTCCGGTTTACCCTGCTTGCAGCGCTTGCTTTTGCCTTATGGTTCTGGCTTGGAAGAAAAAATAGCATCACCGCGTTTTCCGTTCTGGTCAGCTTTACAGCCATGTGGGTCCTGAACACCCTGGTCAAGCTGATGCTTCATCGTGACCGACCAGGCCTGCAGCATTTGACCGAAGCAGGAGGCTACAGTTTTCCCAGCGGACATGCCATGGTTGCCATGGGTTTTTACGGGACGCTCTTTGCGGTCTGGGGCATGTACAACCGCGCTCACGACCGCTCCATCTCGTTTCCTCTCGTTGCAGGTGCTTTATTGATATTGCTGATCGGTCTGAGCCGTATCTATCTTGGCGTTCATTATCCGAGCGACGTGGCGGGAGGTTATATTGCAGGAGCCCTCTGGTTGTGGCTCACAATACCTTCCTTGTATGCATGGATTCGAAACAGCGGCCCTCCGGGAAAACGGTAGGCTTGGGCGCATCATGCCACCTCGGTTCCTGTTTCAGCCGTCAGCACTGCGTTTAATACGAAGGTAAGCAAAGCAAATGATATGAGCTCTCACAAGAAGGGAGGCGTTTACCATTTGGGGCATCATTATCAGTATCGTGATGGCCGTAATTATCGGATGGATCGGCAACGCCGTGGCAGGCAATGAAATGCCGGGCGGATGGATCGGTGCGATGGTCGCGGGGTTCATCGGAGCCTGGTTGGGTGCGCTGTTATTCGGTAATTGGGGTCCGGTGATCGGCGGCTTCGCAGTCGTCCCGGCCATTATCGGAACAGCTGTCTTCGTCTTCCTGCTCGGCATGCTGTCCAGATTGCTCAAACGGGCAAGTTAAACGGATTTACACTGCGGCCTGCAGACAAATCTTGAAAAGGAGTGATTGGGATGAATAAAGCGGAAACTCAGTATCCGGTACAAAGCGGTTCCACATTTGCCAAAGGAATGTTTATCGGCGGTCTTCTGGGAGCGGCTGCTGCGTTGCTGTTCGCACCGAAGCCCGGCCGTGAGCTGCGCAGCGATCTGTCCGACAAGATGACGTCGGTAACAGACAAAACCAAAGACTACGCTGCCGTGGTAGGCACCAAGACAAAGGACGTAGCTTCCGTGGTGGGTGCCAAGGCATCGGATTTGGCCAAAACCGTGACCGCAAAAACATCCGATGTAGCCAATACCGTCGCCGAGAGCAAAGACAATGTCGCATCAACGGCAAAACAGGCTTCCGAAGAAGTGATGGAAGAAGCCGCCAAAGCGGATAAAGACATAATGAAGACTGCGGCTAAGGCAGCACAGGAAGCAAACGACGAAATAAATACGGTTTCTCGTTCTTAAAACCCAGAAAGCGGGGATAGCATTCATGAGCAAAGTCAGCGGAGAACGTATGCCAGCCTATGAGGTGGACGAGCATCCCTTTGAACTGCGCCATGAGGTCAAAAAGCTCAACACCCGGCTCGATCAATTGGCCGATGCCCTGGAAAAATCCCAGTTCCGGGATCTAGTCGAGAACTACTCCAATCCCAAAAAGCGCATTATCAGTAACTTGACGGCAGGCATCGCGAGAGGGCTGGGCTTGTCCCTTGGCACCATTTTGATTATCGCTTTGTTGGGCTGGCTGCTGTCCTTTCTCGTGCAGCTCAATCTTCCCGGCATCGGCAGCTTCCTGGCCGAGCTGCTGAAGTATGTGGAAGCAGCCAGACACAGCTAAACGATATACAGTGGATCCTCATCAACTTCTTTGATGAGGGTCCCTTTTCTTTTTTTATTGGGGGTCAACAGCGATTGTAGGAATGCTTCGTTCTCGGAGCGTCTCACAACATCAAACGGAGCACCCAGGTTAACACATCTATATGTTCCTCTCTTTTTTGCCCGCCCGCAGCAGATCCCCTGTGAAGCCTTTTTTCCTCATCCATATGTACATGCCAACCATGCTGATCACCGTCGCTATCATCACCGCCGTGAAGCCCCAGGGTGTCTTGATCCAGGGCAGATTTTCAAAATTCATGCCCCATATTGCTCCCACCACCGTTGCAGGGGTAAAGACGGCCGTTACAATCGTCAATGTCTTCGTGATTTCATTGCCCCGGAAGCCCGAGATGGCGTTATCTATAGAGATGAGCGTGTCAATCTCCCGCTCATAGTGCTCGAATAAACGCTGCATGCGTTCAACACGGTAAAGCATCCGCTGAAAGAACGGATTATCGTCCAGTGCACTGAGATACGCTTCACGTGACGCCGAAATCAGCTCCTGAAACGGTACAAACATATTGCTCCAATAAAGCAGTTCAAAGCGGGAATCCAGTATTTTGTCCATCAGCGTTCTGGCGTTGTTCTTCTTCATGCTCTCTTCCAGGGGCCGCAGGTTAAGCTCAAAATGATCCATGCCATTCTGAAAATAATGCAGCAAAATTCGTACCAGGACAAATAGCCCGTCCGCTCCGCTCTCGCCCTCGTCCAGCATGCGAATTCTATCCTCCGAGCTCATGAACATTCTGGTCCTCTGATCCAGGTTGAGTGTCACCAGCCGTCTGTCATGGACAAAAAAGTGAAACATTCTGGCATTACGGTTGCTGGTGAGACTTTCTTTCACTGAATAATGCAGCGTTCCAAAGAGCAGCGGGTCCCGTCCGTCCAGATAGTGAACGGACAAGTAGTTGGACTCCACTTCTTTAATCACTTTCAGCCATGCCGCCGTCTCGGGCATCTCTTCTTCCAGCTCAGCCAGGATCGGGCTTGACCATCCATCGCTTTCAATGTCCCACCATTCCCATGCTCCTTGATTGAACTTATGTTTATGTTGTTCCAGAACACGCTTGCTCAAAAATTCCACTCCATCCTCTTTAATCATCTTTAAAAAGGACACCCACAATCCAATTACAGAGAATGGGTGTCCTTTTATGTGAACTTTACAGGGACATTGCAGTAAAAAAGGTTGCATTTCATAAGGATGAATTGGACATAATCTGCTTCAGCTTCTCGGTTGCCCTTTTTTGAATCCGCGAAACGCTCATCTGGGAAACCCCAAGCTTCTGGGCGATCGCCCGTTGGGATTGTCCCTCCTGAAAAGCCAGCAGCAGCACCTGCTGCTCCTGCTCCTTCAACTGGCTGAGTGCCTGCTGAAGATCCATGCGCTTCTCGACCGCATCAAAATCATTCGCATCCGAGCTGATCAATTCGCCGAGTGTTGCGGCACTTTCATCCTGTGATAACGGAGAATCAAGCGATACATAATGATAGCATTCACGTCCGGCCAGCACCTCAATCGTCTCTTCAACCGAGAGATCCAGATATTCGGCAATCTCCTTGACGTCCGGAGAACGCTCCAGCTTGACGGTCAGTTCGTCTATAGCGTGCTGTACGAGGGCCCCCTTCTCCTTGATCCGGCGCGGAACCTGGATATACCATGATTTATCGCGGAGAAAATTCTTCATATGCCCGATCATGCTCTTCATGGCGTAGGGCTCGAATGGAATTCCGAGATTGATATCGTACTGCTGCAGCAGACGCACCAGGGCCATTTGACCGGTTTGGTACAGATCCTCGTACAGGTCCGGCCGGTTCCGGGCAATTTTCCCCGCGGCCATTTTGACCATAGGCTCGTACTTTTTGATCAGCACGGTGGCAATCTCATTATCCTTGGTTTGTTGGTACTCCCAGATCAAACCAACGGCTTCATCCATGGACTCTGGGGGAGTTGCCTTTTCATTCATACTTTCTCCTCACTTTTTGTCATGCGTTTTACAAGGATGACTTCCGTACCCTGCCCTGCCTTGTTAATCACGTTGACGTCATCCATAAGCGCCTGCATAAGATAAAAGCCCAATCCGCCAACCTGGGCATCATCCAGCTCTTTATCATGAAGCGTTGCCCCGTCCGCGCCATTCATCCGCTCAAAGCTCTCCCCTTCATCTTTTACACGGATGCTTAGCTCGGTATCATTAAATTCGAAGGTTACCTCAACAATACCTCCTTCATGGCCATATGCGTACAATACGGAGTTATTGCAAGCTTCGGATACAGCCACTTTCATATCCTCGATTTCTTCATAGGAGAACCCCATTTTGGAGGCAATTCCATACAGATTCAATCGCACAATATCCACAAAATCAGCGGTCGCCGGCAAATGTAACACTACTTTCTGAACTTCACCATTCATCCTCTTTTCGATCCTTTCCTATTGGGAATTCTCCTGTGGAGCAAAGAACTTGGCGATACCCGTCATATCGAAGAGCTTTTGAATCCGAACCGGTACCTCTTCAACCATGAAGCGTGCTTTCATACCGTTCCTTGCCTTTAAAATCGACAGCAGAATGCCAATCCCCGTACTGTCAATATACTTCAGATCCTTCATATTAATAATCAAGTCCTGCCCGGATTCCTCTACCAGGGGTTCCATGACCAGACGAAAATCGGGTGCTACCGACAGATCCAGCTCACCGCTCAAATAAACGGTGCATGCTCCATTACGCAATTCGGTTTTGGCGTTAAACTTATCATTTTTATTTGTATTCATATAGGCCTCTCCCCCGAATAATAGTTTCTTTATTAATAACCCGTTATGTCAGCTGCTGAAACAAAAACAGCACGCTTTCCGGGTTCCATTTTCTGTCACTCAGCCTGATTAAGGCGCGATCCGGCTTCCTCCATCAGAAGCTGATCCTTGGCGTGACGCTGCAGCACCTGCTTGATGCTGTTAATTTTGACCGGCTTGCTGATATAATCATTCATTCCTGCTGCGAGGCACCTTGCATGAATTCCATCCATGACATTCGCCGTCATCGCGATGATTGCGGGCTGGTTGCTGTCCGGCAAGCTGCTGCGGATTAAAGCGGTACATTCAAGTCCGTCCATTACAGGCATCTGCAGATCCATAAAAATGTAATCATAATGCCGGCCGTCCCGGATCTTGTCCAAGGCCTGTTTCCCGTCGGAAACCGCTTCGGCCGCCAGCCCCAGCCGTTTCATCATGTTTACCATCAGCTTTTGATTAATAGGATGGTCATCTACGATCAATACGTCGCTGCGGCGCCGCATGCTTGTCTCCAGGGAATTCCATTCCTCCTGCAGCTCATCCTCGGGCATCAGTTCCTGAGGAAGACCCATTTGTACGGTAAACAAAAACGTCGCTCCCTGCCTGGAAGACGTATCCAGACGGATATCGCCGCCCATCATCTGAATGAGATTTCTGCAAATCGCCAGCCCTAATCCCGTTCCTCCATATTTGCGCGTCATGGAAGAATCCAGCTGCGAGAAAGGCTGAAACAATTTGTCCGCCTTATCCGGCGGAATGCCGATTCCCGTATCCTTTACCGTAAATTCCAGGGTAACTTTGCCCTTGCCCGACTCTTCGACAGACACCCGCAACTGAACGCCTCCCTGGTCGGTAAATTTAATAGCATTGGAGATCAGGTTGATCAGCACTTGGCGCAAACGCGCCATATCACCGAACACCACATTCGGAACACCAGATTCCACATGGAAGCCCAGCTCCAGATTCTTTTTTCCGGCATCCATGGAGAAGAGGCTGAACACCTCCTGGATACAGGAATTAAGCTCAAACGGATGCTCTTCAAGCTCCATTTTGCCGGATTCCAGCTTGGTAAAATCAAGAATATCATTGATGACAGCCACCAGCGCATCTGCGCTGCGGCGTATAATATCACCATATTCCCGCTGCTCATCCTTCAGCTCCGTTTCCATCAACAGGTCGATCATGCCGATGACTCCATTCATCGGGGTGCGGATTTCATGGCTCATCATGGCCAGAAACTCGGTTTTGGCTTTCGCGGCAACCTCCGCCACCTCCTTGGCAGCGATCAGCTCCTGGTTCATCTTTTCCAGCTCCAGCGTCTTTTGCTGCAGCAGCATGGACTGGGTTTTCAATCGTTTATTGGTTAGATACATTTGCACGAAGCCTTCAATTTTCGACTTCAGAATCTGTGGAATAAAAGGCTTCACCATATAGTCGATTCCGCCCGCAGAATATCCCGCAAACAAATGCTCCGCTTCCTTGCTGTTAGCAGAAATGAAGATGATCGGAATATCCTTTGTCTTCTCTCTGGCTTTGATCAGCTTGGCTGTTTCAATACCGTCCATCCCCGGCATTTGAACGTCAAGCACGATAACGGCAAAATCATCCTTCAGCAGACAGCGCAAGGCCTCTTCGCCGGAAGTTGCCTTGACGAGATTATACTGTTCACTCTCAAGAACCGCTTCCAGTGCAAGCAGGTTCTCCGGTCGGTCATCTACCAGCAAGATATGAATCGGTTCATGCAACCCCATAGGATCCTCCTAAGCATCTCTATTTAATCTTCCGGTATATTTTCTCTACCCGGTCAAGCGGCTCGTAACAGTCGCTGTAATCTGTGAAATGGATGGACTCCTTCGCCCCCAGCACCAGCACTCCAAAGCGGCTCAGGCTTTCGTGAAACAAACCGTGCACCTGATTCCGCAGCTCATCATTGAAGTAGATCATGACGTTGCGGCAGAAGATGACATTGAATTCATTGAAGGACCGGTCCGTAGCCAGGTTATGCTCCGCAAAAATCATATTTTTGCGCAGGAAAGGATGAAACATGACCGAGTTATATTTGGCTGTGTAATATTCCGAAAAGGACTGTACTCCGCCGGACGCCAAGTAGTTTTTAGTGTACAGCTTCATTTTATCGATTCCGTAAACCCCTTCTTTGGCCTGCTGCAGCGACCTGGCATTCATATCGGTAGCATAAATGCGCGCCTTGTCATAAAGCCCCTCTTCATACAGCATAATCGCCATCGAATACACCTCTTCGCCGGTCGAACAGCCCGCATGCCAGATTCTGATATACGGGTAAGTACGCAAAATCGGAATGATCTTCTGACGGAAGGCTCGGAAGAGCGGCGGGTCCCGGAACATCTCCGTGACGGGAATGGACAAGCTCTGCACAAGCCTGTCAAAGCAGGAGCGGTCGTGCAAAACCTTCTCCTGCAAACCCGATATGGACTTTACCCCTTCCGACTGGGCACAATGATGAATGCGGCGTTTCAGCGAGGGAAGGGCATAATTTCTGAAATCATAGCCGTACAACCGGTGTATTCCCTCAATCAGCAGCTCCAACTCAATCTGCTCCCGCTCATCCGCATTCACTCTGCATTCCTGTTCAGATTTTCCTTCCGCCAGATCTTTTGCTGTCATAAACTCGCTCCACTTCCTAAAGGTTTTGCATACTGCCGGTTCAATTCCGTTTCGTTATATATCTATTACCCCGAAAAGCCGGCTACGAATACAGCCACACTCTCATTAATGATAGGAGCTGATCTGTTTGAATCGGTTTTTTGACATAATCCGAAGCCCCTGCCTCGATGCACTTCGCCCGGTCATCCTTCATGGCCTTTGCCGTAAGCGCAATAATAGGCAGCTTCTCATATTCCGGCATGTTCCGGATATGCCTCATCGTCTCATAACCATCCATTTCAGGCATCATCATATCCATAAGAACCAGATCGTACTTCGTATCTCCTTGCAGCAGCTCCAGAGCTTCCTTGCCGTTCTCAGCAAAGGTAACATTCATGCGATAGCCCTCCAGCACACTCGATAAGGCGAATACGTTGCGGATATCATCATCGACAAGCAGGATGTTTTTCCCCTCGAACAATTCCTCTTTGTTGTACAGCTTTTGCAGAATACGGCGTTTGTCTTCCGGCAAATTGGCTTCCACACGATGCAGGAATAACGTTGTCTCATCCAGCAGCCGTTCCGGAGATTTGACATCTTTGATGATGATGGACTCAGCATATTTGCGCAGACGCATTTCCTCCTTGCTGTCCAGCTCCTTGCCCGTGTAAATAATGATCGGCAAATCGCTCAGACTCTCATCATCCCGGATACGGTCCAGCAGATCAAAACCGGTCATGTCCGTCAGCATCAGATCGAGCACCATGCAGTCATAGTGCTGGCTTTTCAGTTCATCCAGCGCTTCCTGACCGGTAGAAACGGCTGTAATAGCGACATCATCATGCTCGATAAGTTCAATGATGGATTGCCGCTGGGTGTCATTATCCTCCACGACCAGCAGCCGTTTAAGCTTGCTGTCCATGTAAGATGAGATTTGGGCAAAAGCTTTGTCCAGGCTTTCTTTGGTTGAAGGCTTCTTCAGATAAGCAATGGCCCCCATCATCAAGCCCTGCTTGACATCATCAATTACCGAAATGACATGCACCGGGATATGCCTTGTGGACGAGTTGCTTTTCAGCTCGCCCAGAATGGACCATCCATCCATCACAGGCAGCTGGATATCAAGAATAATGGCGTCAGGAAGATAGGTTTTTGCCATTTCAAGCCCCAAATCTCCCTGCAGGGCCGACAACGCTTTGTAACCGCGGTTTCTTGCCATCTCAATGAGAATATTCGCAAAATTCACGTCATCTTCGATGATCAGCAGTACTTTATCCTTGGGCCCAATCTGCTCCCGGTCATCTTCCAGATTGGGCGCCTCCGGTACAGACTGCTCCCTGTCAGACTTTATGCGCACATCGGAAGGGAAGCTTCCCTCCCTGATCCTCTCCATATCAGGATCAATCATCGGGGCCGCTTCGCGTCTCGCATACTCGCTTGCCGCAGGCCCGCTGCCGGCATCATCCGGCACCTCAGCTGCCGCCTTCGCAGGCAGATACAGCGTAAAGCAGCTTCCTTCCCCCTGCGCAGACTGTACCTCTATGCCTCCGCCCAGCAAGCGGGCCAGCTCGCGGCTGATGGACAATCCGAGGCCGGTGCCGCCGTATTTGCGGCTCGTCGTCCCGTCTACCTGCTGGAATGCCTCGAAGATCAGATCCGTTTTGTCCGGCGCAATGCCGATGCCGGTATCACGAACAGACAAAGCCAGATAGGGCTGGTTCTCATTCAGATAGGTTGGCAGCTCTTCCTTCTTCGCCTCGGCTATCGTAAATTCCACCGAACCGGACGCTGTGAACTTGAAAGCATTGGACAGCAGATTGCGTAAAATTTGCTTCACACGGTATCCGTCGCTGACGATGGCTTGCGGAAGTTCGCCTTCCATTTTGCTCACCAGCTCCAGCTCTTTTTTGGCCGCTATAGGCGCAAAATTTTGCTCAACAAATCTCTCAAGCCCCTCCAGGGCTACGGACTCATAATTGATGTCCATCTTTCCGGCGTCGACCTTGGACAGATCCAATATTTCGTCGATCATCTTAAGCAGATCGGCCCCAGACATATAGATGGTATGAGCGTACTCGACCTGCTTCGGACTCAAATTGCCGTCCCTGTTCTCGGACAGCAGCTGGGACAGAATAAGCAAGCTGTTCAGCGGTGTGCGCAGCTCATGCGACATGTTGGCCAGAAACTCCGATTTGTATTTACTGGTCACGGCCAGCTGCATCGCCTGCTGCTCCAGCTGCGCACGCGCCTTTTCGATCTCCAGGTTCTTCTCTTCCACTTCCTGAACCTGTTCCTCCAGAGCTCTTGTTTTGGCCATCAGCTCTGTATTGAAATGCTCCAGCTCTTCCTGCTGCCGCTGCAGCAGCTCTTCGGACCGCTTGAGCTCTTCGGTCTGATGCTCAAGGCTTTCATTGGAACGCTTCAGTTCCTCCTGCTGAGACTGCAGCTCTTCCGACTGACACTGCAGCTCCTCCGTGAGCGCCTGCGATTCACGCAGCAGCTGCTCCACGCGCAAACGACGCTGAACGTTGTTAAAAATAACTCCAAGATTCATCACCAGCTGCGAGAACAGCTTCTGCTCAAGCTCTCCGAACGGCTTGAATGCTGCCAGCTCGGCTACGCCCAGCAGCTCGTCCTCGAACACGATCGGATAGATCATAATGCCGGTCGGCTGCGCCGCCCCAAGCGAGGAATTGACGGATAAGTACCCCGGCGGCGCCTGGTCCAGAATCACCGGTTTCTGGTCCATGGCACTCTGGCCAATGAGCCCTTCACCGAGCCTGAACTCTTCCTTTCTTAATATCGCTTGACCCGCTCCGGCATAGGAGCCGAAAGCAAATAACGTATCACGCTGCTTCTCCTCATCCAGCAAATAAATAGAGCCGTAGCTGGCGCCAAGAATAGGCGTGAATTCGCTGATAAACATCTGGGCGATTTGCTCGCGTGAATTCACGCCTCGCAGCAGCTCCGTGACACGTGCCGTATTGTTGCTGAGCCAGGTCTGGTCCTTCTGCGACTGGATGATGGTCCCCTCCAGCTGCCGCTTCTCTTCCAGATCCTCGGACATTTCTTTGAACACCTGCGCAATTTGACCGATTTCGTCCTTGGAGGTTACCCGCATCCGCCTGATAGCTTTAAAGCGTCCTTTGCCGAAGCCGTTAATCATCAGCGCTACGGTGTTAAGACCGCGTGTAATGCTCGGAAGCACCCAGAGAATGATCAGCAGGGACAACAGCAGACCGGCAGCCATAATGATCGTTGACGTTTGGACCGCTTCGCGGAACAATCCTCTGGTATTCGCTATCTCGTTGTCCACCTCGGTATCCTGATAATTGGAAAGCGTATTAATTCCCTCCACCGCGGCTTCCTGAGCAGTCAGTCCTGTACTGTTCCTGTACGCATTGGCTTGATCATACTCTCCCTGGCCAAGGAGCTGTATAAGGCGGGCCTCATATTGTTTAAAGCTTTCCCAGGAGGTTTCCACATGGTCTACCAGCACCTGTTCAGAAGCGGATGAGGTGCTCCTTTTAATAGCTTCAAGAGTAATATTCCCTCTGGCCATCATCTGATCCAGCTGCTGCTTTCCCTCGGGCACGGAAGCACCGGGGTTGAGCAGCAGATTAACCATGATTTTAGCCATATCATTCACCTGGGCACGAAGCACGGCCGTCTGACGGACCTTCAGATAGCGGTCTTCATATACCTTGTCCAACTGACTGTTCATTTTGCCCAGCCGATCATAACCGATCAGGGTCAGCACGATTATGATCGCCATCAGCACCCCGAAGCCGATGAGCAGCTTATTTCTGATTTTCATGCCGAAGCCTCTCCTTCTTTCAGCGAAATCCACACCAGACATTTATCGTCATCGCGTTCCAGTGGCACTTCCACTTCAAAGAAAGCCTTCCGCATGACGTCCTCTTCCCATTCGCGGTAATCGCGCAGATGATAAATCAAATATTGCAGCTGCTGTTCATGATCCCCATCCACTGCTTCGAGCAGCCCGTCCGTATACAGCACAATCCGCTCGTTCCCCTCGTAGTGGATCGTTTCCGCCTGGACTTCGATCTTGTCGAACAGCCCCACCGGACAGCAGACGCTGTCCAGCGTGGTGACATTGCCATCCTTCCCGATCATCAGACCCGGAGGATGACCTGCATTGACATAGTCAATTCGCCGCATCCGGGTGTCGATCACCATATAAATGGCAGTAAAATAGTATTGAACAAGCTGCTTGCCGAGATCCAGCTGATTAAAGCGTCGGTTCAGCTCCTGTATCACCTTCTCAGGATCCACGTAAGTAGTGACAGTGTCCTTTAGGACCGATGCGATGAACATGCAGAACAGGGAGGAGGAAATGCCGTGCCCCATCATATCCAGCAGGATAACGGCATAGCGCCCGTCCCCCAGCGGATACCAGGAATATAAATCTCCGGCAAGCTCAAAAGACGGCTGATACAAAGCGTGAATATGCACAAGCGGATCCTGTATGGGCGGACTAAGTACAGCCTGCTGCACCATCGCGGCCAGCTTGAGCTCGTCCTGAATCCGCTGGTCCCTTTCCTTATGCCAGTCTTTCTCCTGCTTCAAACGCAGCGCCAGCCGGATTCTCGCCATCAGCTCCACTTTATTGATCGGCTTGGTTACATAGTCCATAGCCCCCGCATCCAGAGCTTCTGCCAGCTTTTTGGAATCGCCGACCGCCGTCACCATGATGATCGGGATATCCTTGAGATGCTCGTATTCCTGAACGATACTGCAGGCTTCAATGCCGTCCATTTCGGGCATCATCATATCAAGAAGTATTAAATCAATATCTGAAGGGCGGGGACGAATTTCAACCGAATGGTCCTCAAGCCCCAAAACCTTGAACATTTCCGCGGCAGACGTGGCGGAGACCACATCCCTGTAGTTTTCCTTTTTCAATATCTCCCGGACAATGATCACATTCGTCGGATTGTCGTCTACTATTAAAATTCTCATCCTTCTCTCCTTCTTCATCTGAGAATAATCTGCTTCATCAAACAATACGACAGGTGTCTTTTTCAGCCATAGATATTGGCAACCTACGTACTATACTATAACTTCTCTGCCGACAAACTTCTATGTCATGAATTTAGAAATGGATAATAATTTCAAATCAATGTACATTTAACAAGTTTTCATAAACACAGATAAGGAATGGGACAAGCGTGCCCCATTCCTTATCTGTGTTTACGGATGATACCGGGTCATGCCCGGCAGAGCAGCGGGTTTGAATCAGGATTTTTTCGCAATCACAAGCACCTTGCCCAGATCCAGCTCTTTTTCATAAAATGCCGCTTCGGCTTCGGTAAAGCCCATCGACACGATTTTGGCACGCAGCTCGTCGCCGCGTGAGCGGAACAGGTTGGCCAGAGAGTCAAACATGCCTTCTTCCTCCATGCCAATTTCTTTTGCATCAGCTGTCCCGGCAATCCGGTCCGTACGGTCCTGGCTGTGTGCCAATACAAACACGTCTTCATAACGGTAGCCTGTATTGCGCAGCTCCTTAACCGTTTCAACGGCCTGCACCCCGTTTTCCACCACTTTTGCATAAGCATGCGCATTCGTCGAATTCATCGTTCTCACTCTCCTTAACCATATTCATATTTCACTTTTCGGCGCCGACTCAGGTACGCTGTATCATTAACCTGCTGTGGCGGTTTTGAAACATTTACTGTGAGCTTTCGGCGAAAAGCTCTACGGCCAGCAGCTCTCCGCTCGTCGGATTAGTATAAACCTTAATGGCTTTATGTCCCCGGATGTAGACATCCCCGTCTTCTGCCGCAAACTGGACGCCCCCCAGCTCCTGGGCAAGCGTGCCCCGGTTCAGCGGCAGCCAGCGGTCATTGATTTTGACCTGCTTGGCTTCCGGGTCTACATGCACATAATCAACATACCCGTCCCGAATGCCTACCACGGCGTCAGTATAATGGTATTCGGTTGAGTGAAGCAGCCAGTCTTCCGTAACCTTCAGCGGCTTTCCTTTTTTGCGAAGAACATCTTCTTCCCTGTCATCAAGTGAGATGCCGTTTAAGGTCATAAAATCGGACATGGAGGAGGGCTGCCCCGGGTGCCTTGCCACCGCCTGCACTGCATTGTCCGCAGACGGCGGCGAAGCAGCAGCCGGAACCGCATCCGCTCCGGAAAAAGGAGAAAGCAAGGCTGAAAGTATCATCAGTTGGACCATCATCATTCTGCTCACCCTTTCAATGATTTTCATTGTTTCCGGTAGACGGATTCGGCGGCGGTTTATCTGCTTCGCATTCTGCTCCATGCCCCGGCCGCGATGTCCACATAGGCCAGCCAGTTTCTCGCTTTGCCGGATTTGCTGTATACCGCATCATAACTTTGGAACGTGCGGTCAGAGGGCTGGGACGGTTTCGCCGACACCGGTTGCTTCGCTGCGGCACGGGCTGTTTTCGCCTGCTGCAGCTTGGACATGAGCGTCGTGGACAGCTGCTTGCCTGCTGCCGTAATCTCCGCCAGGACATCCCCCAGATTTTTCACCGTCGTCACGACCGGATCGATTTGCTTCATCTTGTTCTCCACATCCACCGTGATGTCGTTCGCATGGCGCAGCATCTGTTTGACCTCATAGCTTAGTTCATTAATCGTCTTTTGCACCTCCAGCAGCGTATCTGTTACCTTCTCCAATGAGGCTGAGGCCGAGCGAAGAGTCCTGACCAGAAAAAATACAAGCACTGCAAACGCGACTGCGATAATAAAGATACTGATTTGTGTTAGCATAAACTAACCTCGCTTTCTGTCGCTGATGTCTGGGTATTGCTTTGTAATGCTTAGTTACCCCTTCCATTAGGGCACGAAACAAACGATATGCGAAACGATATGCGGGCCATAGCCCAGAAGTGCAAGTCCTCTGCACAAAAGATATACTGCGCAAAAAAGCCCCGACCACGGGAGGCCATTGGCCCGCCAAAGTCAGAGCTTTACTGTGATGATTTTATTTTAAAATGCGGTCAACCACACTGCCCCCAAACAGGAAATGATCCTGCCAGGTTTTGCTGAAATCGGTAACCTTAACACCTCCGGCAGTCGCCGAGAATGTATGCAAAAGCTGGTTGTTCCCCAGGTAAATCGCCACATGCGAAATAGTGGAATTCGGCAAACCGAGCCCTGCTTCGGCTTCCGCCCTTGAGCTTGCATAGTCGAAGAATACCAGGTCCCCGCGCTTCAGAAGGGAAATGTCGTATACAGGCTCGCTGTTCTGCTGAACCCAGCTGCCCTGCTGGCGGGAATCCGTTGGAAGCTGGTAGCCCAGCCCTTCCAGAAATATTTGCCGGATAAAGTCCGAGCAATCAAACGTATCTGTCGTGTTCCGGTCGGAACCGAATTCATACGGTGTGCCCAAATACTTCATCCCGGTAGCGATGACCTCGTCGATTGCCTCGGACACGTCCGTTCCCGTGTAAGCAGGCTCAATCTGCTGCACCGGCGGAGCGGAAAGAACAGGCTCACTCCAGGTGGAAGCAGCAAACGGAGATGATGCAGGAGATGTCGAAACCGGAGAGGACCCAAGGATGCCCCCCTTCTTCAGAAACTTTTCCGAAGAGCTGACATAACCGCTCAGGCCGCCGAAGGTCTGCACCTTATACCAGTAAGGGTCGGTTGTATCAAGAATGGAGACCACTTCACCTGTTCCAAGCACGCCCAGGACAGCGGACTGCGTGGATGGCAGTTCGCGCAGATTGACAGCGGTCTGAATCGTTCCCGTCTGGCCGGCTTGTCCGGAGATAGAGGTGGCCGTTGAATCCGCTGTCACTTTAACGGAAGCTGATGAACCGGCAGGCTTCTGCGGGACGGCCGCTGTAGCAGGGACGTTTAGTACCGGTGAAGACGCGCTCCCGCCGATCTTTATGTATTGAGAGGAGCTGCTTGTGTACCCCGTCAGACCGGCGGCTGTCTTTACTTTGTACCAATAATTGTCCGCCTGTCCGAGGATCGTGACCGTATCCCCCTGCTTCAGAAAAGCGGCAGTTTCACTGTCCATCGACGGTGCCGTTCGCAAGCGGACGGCGGTTTGAATTACGGCACTCTGTCCGGCAGCAGCAGCCGGTGCAGCCGAGGCAGAGCCAGAGAACGCTGCATCTGTTAAAATGCCTAATACCGAAGAAGCGAGCAACAGGGTTAAAGCGCTTTTTTTCATGCGTGACCTCCATGCTTTCTGCAGCATTATTTGCTAAATTCCAACATGATTTCTCTCAATTATAATAAAAACATTTATCGATGTACATTCATAGAAGACAGACCGCGTTTAGCGGAAGTTTTTCTTGCGGTTATAGAATTGTACAACTCCGCTGAAAACTTATAACTCTACTTTTGCAGCTTGAAATCGGCAACAGGCCTTGATGTAACTGGGCAAAACAGAGATCCACTGCTGGAGTTGACGCTGAATCAGCAGACAGCTTTTTTCTAGCTTTCTTGGAAGAGGGGATTCGCCCCGCTCAGAGTCTAGTATCCAGAGTGAGACGGGTGTCTTTGGGGTTTGGGGTCTGTTGCCTCTCCATACAGCTTTGCATGATATCCCCTTTGCTCAGACTCTCGGTCAGTTCACATCACCTAAACGCTCTGCCTTCTCTAAGATCGCCTCTTGATCTCGAATCGATCTGCTTCTCCATAAAGGCTCGATCAAAAAAATAATAGACCCATTCGATGGTCCTGAATAGCGTAACAACAGGCGTTTTTTTCGTGCCACACTTGATTCGTTATCTTCTTTAACGTGCCTAAAGTATATTTTCGGTTCCAGGCTTTCTGTTTTTCTTTACCTGATCCAATGGGATAATGGTGCAAAGCTCCAGGGCAGCAAGTTCACATGCCTTGCCACGGTCGACGGGCGGCTAGCCTGTCAAGCCTTAACTTTCGCAGCATGAAATCGGCAAACTTGCAAGGAGGGGATTCGAATTCCTCAGAACCCCGCAGCTACAAAGGTTTAATTGGGTTTGTGCTCTGCGAAAACCATAATAAAGCATGGAGAAGTTCGACAGAGTATGTATGTCCTTTTACCGTATGCCGTTTTATACGGCACAAATGCCTTTTCAAGCAGCCTGTTTCTCCCTCACGCTCAGCATAACCCCGGCAATGATCAATATGCCGCCGATCCAATCGTAAATATGCATGACCTCCCCGAGGAACACCGCCGAAAAGAACACACCAAATAGAGGAACCAGATTCATCAGTGTCATAGCGGTGCCGGAGCTAAGGCCACGCAGCCCGTAATTATAGAGCATAAATGCTGCCACCGAGCAGAATATCCCCAGATAAAGGAGCATCCAGAGCGATTCCGCACTCGGGGCCTGCCATCTGGACCTTTCGAGCAGGGCAAGCGGGATAAAAGCAATTGTCCCGGCGATGGTCTGGTAAAATGAAACGGTTACCATCGAATAACTGCTGACCACTTTGCGTGTTGTAAAGTTGTAGGCTGCGAATATAATGCCTGCGGCAATCAGAATCAGGTTGCCTGTCAGCTGCCCCGAACCGCCCCCCGGGCTGCCGCCTGAAATCTGGTACACTCCCGCTACAGCCATTACAATCCCCAGCCCCTTCAGCCAGGAAATTTTCACACGGTAAAATATAAATTCAAGCAGTGCGGTAATAGCCGGGTAAGAGGCGACGATCAGGGCGGCGCTTGAAGCCGTTGTCAGTTCAAGTCCGATATTTTCCAGCGCGAAATATAGCGTTGTTCCCAGTACTCCGCTCAATGCCATCCACCCCAGATCCTTCGGCGCGGGTAAGGCAAATTCTTTTCTGACCAGCATCACCACTCCCAAAATGACTGAAGCAATGAGAAAACGGGCAGCCCCCAGAGTAAGAGGAGGAAAGGAATGATAAGCGACCTTGGTCCCTACAAATGAGGTACTCCAAATCAATATGGCAGCAACAGCGGCGGTCAAGTAAAGGCTTCTGCTGCTTTGTGCTTGTTCCATACCCGGCTTTCGGGTATCAGTTGAAGTATCCATGCTCTACCTCCTGGCTATTATGACCATAATAATTAGTCGCTACTTATGTAGTCACTACATAAAAGGTATAGCATTGGCATGATAGGGTGTCAAGTGTAATAATGGAGTATAATCGGATAAACGAACGAAAACAGGCTTTTGCGCGAAGTGAGGATCAGGAGGTTCAAGGATGAAATCGGAAATCATCAAAATGCTGCAGAATTTGAATTTTACTGAATATGAAGCCAAAGCATATTTGGCGCTGCTTGATAAATCGCCTTTATCGGGGTATGCGATTTCTTTGAATTCAGGCGTGCCCCGCTCAAAAATTTATGAAGTGCTGAACGGCCTGGTGGAGCGCGGTGAGGTGATGGTCAGCCATGAAGATCCGTCATTGTATACCCCGCTGCCGCCGCAGGAGCTGATCCGGCTGAAAAAAAGCAAAATCGAATCCTCCTTCGAGGCTGCCGAAGCAGCGCTCACCCACTACTCCTACGTCTCCCTGAACCGGGAAAATATTTGGAATATCACCGGCTTTGAGGCCATCCTGAGCCGCACGAAGGAAGCGATTCATCGGGCGTCCGGGCGGATTTTGCTGGAGATCTGGACGGAGGAAGCGCTGCTGCTTGAACCGGAACTGCGTGAGGCAGCAGAGCGGGGTGTAGAGATTCTGATTGTCGTGTACGGAAAACTGGAATTCGATTTTGCGCAGGTGTACCCCCATGATTCGAGTGAAGAGATAACGGAGGAATATGGCGGCCGCTGGATTATCGCCAGCACGGACGACCGCGAAGTGGTAGCAGGCATCGTGTCCCTCGGTACCGACAGCCGCGCCGCCTGGACGATGCACCCCGGCCTCGTCATACCGATCACCGAGGTCATTATTCACGATCTGTACATCTATGAAATGCTGCAGGCGCACCGTGAAACGCTGGAACACACCTTCGGCCCCAATCTGATCGAACTGCGAAAAAAATATAATTTCGGGCCGTCCGGCTACAGCATGGCGGTAAGGCTGGGACTGAACTCTAAAAAATAAAGGCATTACCATCAGCCTCTCCCGTAAGGGAACGCTGATTGATAATGCCTCTATCGTGTTTTGCTTACATGATTACTCACTCATCCGCCGCAAAACGTATTCCTGCATCCTGCCGGGCCTGGCAGGCTATGTCGATCACCGATACCGAGTGGCGGAGATTCTGATAACACTCATCATAATTACCGGAACGGAACATTTCTGCAAAGGCCACAAACTCATTGACCATATGATTTTGTACTTTATTAAAATTGCTGGTCCTCTTGTCCTGCCCGATGCTCACAATAACCGAGTCGGCCAGATTAGGCGGACTGTCCAGCCGGATAAAGCCCCTTTCGCCCTGGATCGTAATAAAACTGTCGCTATCGGAATCCTTGGCGCCGCAGCATACAGCGGGACATTGGTCATAACGGAGAGTAACAACACCAGAGGTATCTATTCCGTTATGCCCTCTATTGGCAAGATAGCGCACCTCCTGCGGCATTCCCAATAACCCGGCAACAAAATGAAGGTTGTAAATATTAATATCATACAGCGCACCGCCCGAATAATAAGGATCGAACGCCGGAAGAACCGTTCCGGCCGCATAATCGGAGTATCTGCTGGACACCTTGGAGAAGTTGCATTGAATGAGCTTAATATCACCAATCAGATGCAGCTGCTCCTTGATAAATTGATAATTAGGGGAATAGAGCAGTGTTATGGCTTCGAAGAGAAACAGTTTTTTTTCCCGCGAAAGCTTCTCCAGCGATACTGCCTCTTGCAGTGTGGAAGTAAAAGGCTTTTCCACGATCACATGCTTGCCTGCCTCCAAAGCTTTTTTGGCATATTCATAATGAAGACTGTTAACGATCCCGATATAAATAAAATCAATTTCGGCATCCTTGAGCATGGCTCCGTAATCAGTGTAGATTTTTCCTATGCCGTAAGTTTTGGCGAGTTTTTCACCTTTTTCGATTGCATCTTTGCGGACGCAAATAGCTGTGCATTCTATGGCTTCAATTTCCTGCAGCGCATCCAGACAAAATCTCACGATCATTCCGTTCCCTGCAATTCCTATTTTCATGCCTTCAACTCCTCAGCCAGTACAATTGTACGATGTCGAGCTTTATTATAGTTCGTCACAGTCAATTGTGGATGCATCCGGCCAAGATTATAATTAAAGTACGGTGATTCTATATATATGCCGTTACAACAGCGTACCTTAGGTAACGAAAAGCCATTTCTGAAGTAAGGTTTGGCTTGGTCGGGAGGATACACACATGCTCCAAAAATTAATCAAAATGGATAATATGTCCGATTCTGAACGGGCCATTGCACAATACATTATCGACAATAAGGAAAAGGTTCTGCACATGACCATCCATCAGCTTGCCAGGGAGACCTATTCTTCCAATCCGACGATCATCCGTTTTTGCAGAAAGCTGGGAATGGACGGATTCCGGCAGTTTAAAATCGTACTCGCCTCCGAGTTGGAACGGCATTACGACGAGCTATACCCCGTAGACGTAAACATGCCTTTTCGAGAAAAAGAAAGCTCCATGGACATTGCCAGGAGGATCAGTGAGCTCAGTCAGCAGACACTGCTGGATTCCAGCTCCATGCTTACAGAAAAAAGCCTGAATGAGGCGGCATCCATCCTTGAAACATCCCGTATGATTTATCTCTTTGCCGTTGGCGATTCCATGATTCGCGCGGCAAGCTTTCAAAATAAAATGTTAAAAATCAACCGCCCGGTGCAATTGAGCAATTTCCTCAATGAGCAGGGTTACCATGCCTTCAATGCCGGCAAGGAAGACTGCGCTATCTTTATCACTTATCAAGGAGGTCATGCTGACTTTATAGAGTATGCTTCCATGATGAGGGACAAAGGGGTGAAGCAAATCGCCATTACCTCAGAGGCTGAAGGGATGCTGGCGAAATTATGCGATGTTGTGCTGCCGCTGCCTGTGAGTGAGACGGGTGTCTCCAAAATTGCTACGTTTTCCTCCCAGGTTGCGATTGATTATGTACTGAATGTTTTATATTCCTGTGTCTTTGAACGACAATATGACAATAACCTGAAATTCAAAAATGATGGCGATCAATATGTAAAAAGGATTTCCTCATCCCGCTCCTGAGGAAATCCTTTTTTTACTTCACGCCGCCTGGCTCTACATGGACGTGCACATGCATAATGTTGTGCGCCTTTTTCATCCGCTCTTCGATCTTGTCGCTGATTTGATGGCCTTCAATAATCGACAGATCCGGTTTCACTTCAATCACGACATCCACCAGCACATGATTGCCGTGGACACGCGCCTTTACATCCCGGATCGCTTCCACTCCCGGGGTTCTGGCAATGGTGCTGCGCAGGTCTGAGAGCTGGTTTTCATCAAAGCCGTCCGTCAGCGTGTGCGTGGAATCCCGGAAAATTTCCCAGGCAGTTCGGCAGATCAGCAAACCTACAAGAATGGCGGCTACCGTATCCAGCCACGGCAGACCGAACTGCGCACCGATAATCCCGACAGCTGCCCCGATACTCACCATGGCGTCGGACAGGTTGTCCTTCGCTGCGGCCATCAAGGCCTGGTTATTGATCGCACGGGCAAGCCTCCGGTTGTACAGGTATACGCCCAGCATGACGACGGCACTGATCACCGCAACCCCCGCACCCAGGATTTCGGGCTCCTTCTTGCCGCCCTCGAAGATGGACCGGACCGCCTCCACCAGCACCTGCAGCCCTACCGCAGCCATAATGAAGGACGCAATCAAGGCGGCTACCGTCTCTGCACGGAAATGCCCGTAAGCATGATCGGAATCCGGCGGCTTTTGGGAAATGCGCAGACCGATCAGCACGGCGATGGAAGCCACAATATCCGTAACATTGTTAAATCCGTCCGCAAGCAGGGCGCTGGAGAACAGGAGGTACCCGCATATAATTTTAAAAGCCGAGAGAATAAGATAAGCCGCTATGCTTACCCAGGCTCCTTTCTCCCCCCTGCGAATTTCCTCGTACACATCCGGCAATGTAGACACTCCTTACCCATAATATAATGGCCAAACCAATTTCCTAATGGTAACAGACAAAACTTCAGTGGGTCTAGAGAAACAGTGTTTCTTGTCTGCATGCCTGTAGTGACAGCGAAAAAGTATTGCTTATGTTCACTCGTGTAGTATATAAGAAACTATTTTTCTTTAGAGCAAAATATCTGATTTCACCTTACTTGCCTTTATTCATATTGCCCTTGTCCGGCCCGTTAAAAACATATAAAATGGGTTCAGTATGCGCCGCATGCAGTTCCATTTCAGGCCCCGACCTGGCGGCATCAGGAGGAATTTATGATGAGTGATAATCAGGACAAGGAGAATCGTCAGGAGCCCCGTAAAATTGACTTGGCGGAAGCGGTCCGGCAGAAGCTTGCCCAGAAGAAGCAGCAGGCAGGCGGCCAACAGAGCGGCGGGTATCATGGCGGGCAAACCAAGACTCTGAAAAGCCAGAATACGAAAAAACCGAATAACCAACGCCGTCGTACCGGGGGCTCATAAGCGTCCCGTTCAGAGCATGAAAAAGGGGAGTCCCAGGTCAACAGACCTTCGGGACTCCCTTTTTTTGTTCAATATGAAAGCTCTGTGGAAAGTTATTAAGATATCTCCACAGGGTACATACGCTCGCGAAGCTGTTTGATTTCCTCGCTCTCCAGGTACTCGTCATAGGTCATCACGCGGTCGATGACACCGTTCGGTGTAATTTCCACGATACGGTTCGCTATGGTTTGAATAAACTGATGGTCATGGGATGTGAACAGAATGGTGCCGTCAAAATCAATCAGGCCGTTATTGAGCGCTGTGATGGATTCGAGGTCCAAATGGTTCGTAGGCTCATCCAGCAGCAGCACGTTGGCACCGTTCAGCATCATTTTTGCCAGCATGCAGCGGACCTTCTCGCCCCCGGACAGCACGCTGGCTTTCTTCAAGGCTTCTTCACCGGAGAACAGCATGCGTCCCAGGAAGCCGCGCAGGAAGGTCTCGTCCTGATCCTTGGAGTATTGGCGCAGCCATTCGACCAGATTCAGTTCAACCCCATCAAAGTAACTGGAATTGTCTTTCGGGAAATACGCCTGGCTCGTTGTAACTCCCCACGTGAATTCCCCGGCATCCGCCTGCTTCTCGCTCATCAGAACTTCGAACAAAGTGGTCTTGGGCAGACCGTTCGGGCCCACAAACGCGATCTTGTCACCCTTGTTGACCACGATGCTGAATTCATCCAGCACCTTCTCCCCTTCCACCGTTTTGCTCAAGCGGTCCACCGTCAGCAGCTGCTTGCCGGCTTCGCGTTCAGGCTTGAAGTTAATGAAAGGATATTTCCGGTTGGAAGGCCTGATGTCCTCCAGCGTAATCTTCTCCAGCTGCTTTTTGCGGGATGTCGCCTGCTTGGATTTGGAGGCATTGGCCGAGAAGCGCTGGATAAACGCCTGCAGCTCTTTAATTTTCTCTTCTTTTTTCTTGTTCGCATCGCGTGTCAGCTGCAGCGCAAGCTGGCTGGACTCGTACCAGAAGTCGTAGTTGCCGACGTACATCTGGATTTTGCCGAAATCGATATCCGCGATATGCGTGCAGACCTTGTTCAGGAAGTGCCGGTCATGGGATACAACGATGACAGTGCCTTCATAGTCCATCAGGAAATTTTCCAGCCACTGGATCGACTCCAGGTCCAAATGGTTCGTAGGCTCGTCAAGCAGCAGATTGTTGGGGCGTCCGAACAATGCCTGTGCAAGCAGGACGCGCACCTTCTCATTGCCGCTCAGCTCAGCCATCTTCTTGTCATGCAACTCGCGCGGAATGCCAAGGCCAATCAGGAGAGCCGCAGCGTCAGGCTCCGCGTCCCAGCCGTTCAGCTCCGCGAATTCCCCTTCAAGCTCGCCGGCGCGCAGTCCGTCTTCCTCGGAGAAATCAGCCTTTGCATACAGCGCGTCCTTCTCTTTCATAATTTCATAAAGCCGGGTGTGGCCCATAATAACGGTCTCCAGCACCGGAAACTCATCGTATTCATAATGGTTCTGCTTCAGTACGGCCAAGCGTTCGCCCGGTGTCATATGGACCTCGCCGCTGTTAGGCTCGATTTCCCCGGACAAAATTTTCAGAAACGTTGATTTACCGGCTCCGTTTGCACCGATCAGGCCGTAACAGTTACCTGGTGTAAATTTGATATTTACATCTTCGAAAAGTGGGCGCTTGCCATATCTAAGCGTTACGCCGCTTGTACTGATCATATTTGCATTACCGTCCTTTATTCATTTTGGCATAAATCCGTGTCCTAGCTTTGTATTATAACATAGAACAAGGGCGGATTTGAACCTTCCGCCCTTGTTCTATCTGGTTTTCTATTTTCAGGTTAAAGAACCCGTTTTGATCTTCCGGTTTTCAATCCGCAGCATTTCCCCATGTCCCAGCACACGGATGCGTTCCTTGGCGATGCCTAGACGCCTCCGCTCCGCCTCCAGTCTGTCCAGCGCTTCCTTCGGTGTATCGTCCGCCAGCTTGAACGTCCCGTAATGCATGGGCACCATCAGCTCGGACCCGGTATCCAGGAACCCCTGCAGCGCTTCTTCGGGTGTGACATGCTGTGAGGTCATGAACCATTCCGGCTCATAAGCACCGATCGGCATCAGCGTTACGTCAATATCAAACCGTTCCCCGATATCCTTAAAGCCGCGGAAGTATCCGGTGTCTCCCACAAAATACAGCGTTGGCGGTACTGGCTCCTCAGTCCCGCTGTCTTTATCATTCTGCGGAATTCCTCCATGACCGGGAAGATGCTTCTCGGATTCCAGTACATACCCGCCCCAATGCGAGGTGTTGGTATCCGTGAGCGTTCGGCGGGTCCAATGCTGTGCCGGCACAAAGCTGATCCGGACCCCGCCGACCGTAATGTGTTCCCACCAATTCAGCTCCACACAGTTATGGAAGCCTTTCCTGATCATTTTCGATTTCAAACCGGACGGCACGATCAACTGCGTCTTCGCACTATACAATTTGCGCAGGGAGTTGATATGCATATGATCATAGTGAGAGTGGGACAAAAGAATGACGTCGAGCGGGGGAACATCCTGAATGGGAATCCCCGGCCGCGCAAGGCGGCGGCTCAAGGCCATGCGTTCGGCCCATACCGGGTCGGTAACCATATTCAGTCCTAGGTACTGGATCAGAAACGTGGAATGTCCGATCCATGTCACCGTGGTCTCCTCCCTGTTGCCATGCAGAAACTCTACGTCCGCCGTATGAAACGGGACCGCAAAGGAATAATCTTTTATTTTGCGACGACGCTCTTCACGCCATTGCCGGAATTGCTTGAGCGTTTTATCCGTACTTACATTATCAATGTTGTTGAAGCGGTATTTGGGCATTCCCCAATGGCCTCCTCTCCTTGATGGCGTCCGTCCGAGTGACTGTATATTTCATCGGCGGATGCATCCGGTTCATTCTTATAGAGGTTGTTCAAAAAGTCATCTTTTGATCACGAAGGAAATCAGGGAGCGGACTCGACATCGAATCTTGAATTCAGCCGGGCCTTCCGGGGCTCACGTACCCCAAGTACGCTCCGCTCCTCAGTCCCTAGCTTCATCCAACCTTCTTGGTGCTGAAAACCTGACTTTTTGAACACGCACTTATATAATGTTTAGTATAAATCAAACAAATTCAAAAGGAAAAAAAGCTTTAACAGGCCATCCCCTCAAGGAACAGCCTGCCTCCCGTAAATCGTTCCTTTAGTCCTTGGGATTCTTGTAGCGGGCCGCATACACAAACATAAACAACACGGCCGCCCCGACAATGAGCGGTGATTCAAGCATGATCGTAAAATGCTCAAATGCTGCCATAATCTCACCCTTTTCTGCCCGCATGGCCGCGCACGTATTTGGCATCAAACAGGAAAAGCCTCATTAATAACACAAGCGACGGAACCAGTACGAGCAGGCCTGCTACAAACGCACTGATTAAAGCGATGCCCATCGCATCATTGGTGAAACTGCTCTCAATGTTAATATACGGATACAGGATGTAAGGAAGGTGGGATCTGCCGTACCCGTACCAGGCAAAAGCAAATTGCAGAATGACCAGAACAAAACAGGTGCCGATCCTCCGTCTCTGCCATACCAGATACACCGCCCCTGCAAAGCAGAGGAAGGAAGCTGTGAACATCCAGGCATCATTCAGCATGTTCGCAAAGTGTACCGGATTCTGTTTGTTAATCTGAAAAAAAGCGAGCACACTGGCAGCGATGGTGGGAAAGCTCCAGAACAGCGCATATTTGCGCACCACTTCAAAAGCGATCTCGTCCCCGGCCCTGTGTGAATAATAGGAGAGGAACATGGCCGAGATATACAGCACACTCACCAGAGCCAGTAAAATAACAGCCCAGGTGTATGGGTTCCCCACAAACGCTGCCCAATCCAGTTCCACCCTTCCCCTGCTCTCTACGATAACCCCACCCTCGGATATCGCCAGAATGGTGGACAAGGCCGCGGGAATCAGCAATCCGGTTGCCCCATAAAGCCCCATATACACCAGATTGTTTTTCCCCTCCAAACCATACGTATTATATGCATAATATACCCCTCTGATTGCAAGCAGCACGAGCGCTATGCTGCCGGGCACAAGCAGCCCCGTCCCGTAATAATACGCAGAATCCGGAAAGAAGCCGACCAGACCGACCACGAAAAAAATAAGAAACACATTTGTCACTTCCCACACAGGTGACAGATAGCGCTGGATCATACTGTGGATTTTGTTGCGGTGGCCTGTCAGCACGCTGTAGAAGCTGAAAAAGCCCGCTCCGAAATCGATGGAAGCCACCAGCAGGTAGCCAAACAGAAATGTCCACAGCACCGTAATGCCAATCAGTTCATAGCTCATTTTGTCCCGCCCCCTCCATACCCAGCTGCCTCATTTCCTCTATCGCATCCTTGTTGCGGAACAGCTTGCTAAGCACCTTGACCGCCGAAAAGCAGAGCACAAGGTATAAAATCACAAACAGCACCAGCATCGCTCCGACATTCTGCGACGTGGTAGCCGCTTCGGACACCTTCATATAACCGCGCAGAATCCATGGCTGTCTGCCAACTTCCGCGAACATCCAGCCCAGCTCGATCGCTACCATGGCCATGGGGCCGACCAGCATCATCAACAACAGCAGCCATTTCGGATACGAACTGCGTCCGGGCAGCTTTTTACGAAACAGGAAAAGCAGCGGAATAAGCAGGATCAACACACCGGTCGTGATTTTGAGATCAAACAAATAATGAATGACCAGCGGCGGACGCTGATCCTCCGGGTAATCGTTAAGCCCTTTGACTACAGTGCTGGGAAGATTGCCGGCCAGAATGCTGAGCGCATATGGAATTTCAATGGCGTATTTAATTTGGCCGTTATGATCCATAAGACCTCCATAGACGAATGGAGCCCCGCTCCTCGTTTCAAAATGCCATTCTGCGGCCGCCAGCTTCTCAGGCTGGTATTTGGCGAGAAATTTACCGGACGCGTCCCCAATCAGCACCGTGCTGAGCGCAAATACAAAGGTGCTGACTGCCGTCAGCTTCAGCGCCTTTTTGAAGTAGTCGTGATTGCGGCCGCGCAGCAGGCTGAAGGCCGCTATTCCCGCAAGCGTCCCCGCACTAAGCGTATAGGAGGAGGCCACCACATGCGATACCTTGGTTGGCGTCGCAGGGTTGAACATCGCCTCAAGCGGCCGGATATCGGTCATAATACCGTTTACCAGCGCAAAGCCCTGGGGCTGGTTCATAAACGCATTCACTGTAGTAATAAACACAGCAGAGGCGGAAGAAGCAATGGCGACCGGAATCAGCAGCAGTAAATGCGTATATTTTCGCTTGAACCGTTCCCAGGTATACAGATAGATCCCGAGGAAAATGGCTTCCACAAAAAAGGCAAACGTCTCCATAAATAACGGCAGGGCTATAGCCTGTCCGGCCACCTGCATAAAGGTCGGCCATAGCAGGCTGAGCTGCAGACCGATGGCCGTGCCTGTAACGACGCCAACAGCGACCGAGATCACATAACCCCGCGCCCAGCGCCGGGCCAGCAGCGTATAGTGAGCATCACCGGTATGAACTCCCCTCCACTCGGCAAGCGCGATCAACAGCGGGATACCGACCCCGATGGATGCAAACACAATATGTACAAACAGCGTAATCCCTGTAAGTGTACGGCTGAGAAAAACGGGATCCATAACAGGCAAAACAAACACACTCCTCTTTGAAATATTGGCGTCTCTTGCCGGGGCCGTATAACCTGCAGCTGAAAGAGACCAGACAGTTAATGCATGAAGCGAATCATACCTTTGATCAGGGAATACAGCATGATGACGGCGATGGCAAAGCAGACGATAACCAGTCTGATTTCCTGCTTCCGAAACGTGGAAATCCCTCCTTTTTCCAGTCGGCAGATATATACATTTTGCATAATCAAAGCAGCTTTTATCCGAACTTTCCGTATACTTCAAAAATACGTCATACTTTTGAAGCACCGGACAAATGATGTACAATAGATTACAAGAAATTTTAAATTATTTTTGCTATAAGGAGGCTCGCTGGAATCCATGAAAATTACTTCGATCGAACCGACTCCAAGTCCAAACACAATGATGCTTCACCTGGACGAATCGCTGGAGCCGGGAATTCGCAAAACATATACACTGGAAACAGAACGTTCTGCTCCTCCTTTCATCCGCCGCATGCTGCGGATCGATGGAGTGAAGAGCGTATTCCATACCGCTGATTTTGTCGCGCTGGACCGCAAGGGCAACGCCGATTGGGCAGCCATTCTCGGAGAAGTGCGTGAGCAGTTCGGCTCAGACTCGGCGGACGCGAACTGGGATATTCCCGGGGAAGGTGAAGTCGAAGCCTTCGGGGAAGCACACGTATTCGTGCAATTTTTTCGCGGTGTTCCGATGCAGATTCGCGTCAAAGCAGGCGGACAGGAGGAGCGCATCTCCCTTTCCGACCGCTTCGTCAATGCGGTCACGGAGGTGGCCAGCGCTACCCTGATCAAGGAGCGGAAGCTTGTCGATTACGGCATCCGCTATGGCGAGCTGGCTGATATCGCGCGCGAGGTGGAGCAGGAGCTCGAAGCTGCATTTCCGCCGGAACGCCTGTCCAAGGTGGTGGAGCAGGCGATTGCCCATGGCAAGGACAGCGGCGAATTCATCGAGCAGCGACGCGCATACTCCGACGCGGAGATAGAGGAAGCGCTGGGCAGCGAGGATTGGCGCGTACGGTACGCGGCCATCGATGCCATGGAGCCGACCCCCGAGCGTCTGCCGCTGATCACACGGGCATTGCGTGACGAGAAGATGCAGATTCGGCGTCTGGGCGTAGTCTACCTCGGCGATGTCCGCACTCCCGAAGCCATGGAGCTGCTGTATGAGGCGCTGCGCGATTCTTCCGCATCCGTACGGCGGACGGCAGGCGACACCCTGTCCGACATCGGCGACCCTGCCGCAACCCCTCCGATGATTGCGGCGCTGAAGGATAACAGCAAGCTCGTGCGCTGGCGGGCAGCACGCTTCCTCTACGAAGTCGGAACCGAGGAAGCCCGCGATGCACTGGAGCAGGCGGTGGAGGACCCCGAGTTTGAAGTCAGCCTGCAAGCCAGAATGGCCCTGGAGCGGATCGAGTCCGGAGAGCAAGCCGCAGGTACGGTATGGCAGCAGATGGCAAAGCGGAATTCCTGAAGGTAAATTTTATCTTCATTAAATCTTCATTGATTCATCGGGGATAAAAGGATATACTGGTTTCTGTTCGAAAAAATAACATATTCATGTCACAAACCTCATCAACCAAACCATGATGAGGTAGAGGTCGCGGATGTGATCAGTAAGCCGGAGGAGACGACAGGAGCCGTCCATGATTCCGGCCGAAAGGCCCATCCGCCGAAGTGGCCGGGAACCGACTCCTTGCAAGTGTCCCGGCTGCTGGGGCTGCGCACCGAAAGGCGCAGAACTGTCACAGCTGCCTGTATATTAGGAGCTGTGTTGAGCTATCTTTAATCTTGGAAGGTAATGATGCGGAGTATCATAGATAAAGACCGCAGGCTGTTCCCTGCGGTCTTTTTGTGTTTTAACACCCTGTCCCCTTCCTGCTCTGGCCTGACATGATATGTTGCCATTTTAAGAAGGAGTGTTCATTCCATGCAGTACAACGAAACATCCCCGGGTTCCCTGAAGAAGGGGCTGAAAGCCAGACATATGACCATGATCGCTCTCGGCGGCTCCATAGGGACAGGCTTGTTCCTTGCGAGCGGGGGAGCCGTTGCGCAGGCCGGGCCGGGTGGTGCGCTGCTCGCTTATGCCGCCGTCGGCATTATGGTCTACTTTCTGATGACAAGCCTGGGTGAAATGGCGACTTATATGCCTGAATCCGGCTCCTTCAACACCTATGCCAGCCGCTTTATTGACCCTGCCTTCGGCTTCGCCATGGGCTGGAATTTCTGGTTCAACTGGGCGGTGACAATCGCCGCCGAGCTATCTGCGGCAACCGTGCTTATCAAGTACTGGTTCCCGGACAGCCATTCCGGCTGGTGGAGCCTGCTGTTCCTGGCCCTGATTTTCGCGCTGAACGCCCTTTCCGTCAAAGGCTACGGCGAATCGGAATACTGGTTTGCCATGATAAAAATCGTAACCGTTATCGTGTTCCTCATCGTCGGCGTGCTGATGATCTTCGGCATTCTTGGCGGGGAAGCCACAGGCTTTAGCAACTTTACTGCAGGAGACGCGCCGTTCCCGGGCGGATTCTTTGCGATCCTCGGCGTCTTTATGGCCGCCGGCTTCTCTTTCCAGGGAACAGAGCTGATCGGGGTGGCTGCCGGCGAAAGCGAGAATCCGCGTCAAAATGTTCCCCGCGCCGTACGGCAAATTTTCTGGCGGATTCTGTTCTTCTATATTTTGGCCATCATCGTCATTGGTGCCCTGATTCCGTATACCAATCCGGATCTGCTGCGGAGTGACATTAAGGATATCAGTGTCAGCCCGTTTACGCTCGTGTTCGAAAAAGCGGGGCTCGCCGTAGCCGCCTCCGTCATGAACGCAGTTATCCTGACCTCCGTGCTGTCTGCCGGCAATTCGGGCACGTATGCGGCGACCCGCGTACTGTTTGTGCTTGCCAAGGAGGGAAAAGCCCCCCGTTTTCTCGGCAGGCTGAACCGCCGCGGCATTCCCATGAACGCGCTGCTCATCACGGCCTCTCTCGGCCTGCTGGCCTTTCTCGGTTCTTTGTTCGGTGACGGCGTTGTCTACAACTGGCTGCTCAATGCCTCCGGCATGTGCGGCTTCATCACCTGGGTCGGGATCGCCGTCAGCCATTACCGTTTCCGCAGGGCTTTCACGGCACAAGGACGCAGTTTGAACGAGCTGCCCTTCAAAGCACGCTGGTTCCCGTTTGGTCCCCTGTTTGCCTTTGTGCTCTGCATCATCGTAATCATTGGACAGGGCTCGGGCGCTTTCAGCGGCGGACAGATCGACTGGGCCGGGCTGACCGCCGTCTATTTGGGGGTTCCCCTTTTCCTGCTTTTATGGCTTGGCTATAAGCTCATTCGCCGTACACGCGTCATTCCTCTGCAGGAGGTTGATCTGGATACGGGAACGAAAACAGGACAGTAGCTTTATATTAGAGAAGGCCGTTCCAGCAAAGAATAGCTCTGCTTGGAACGGCCTTTTCATATCTCAAATTAGTGGGAATTTACATGGACAGGGTCATTTTTATAAAAAAATCTTCTGCATAACAAGCCGATCACCACCGCGATGCCTGTCAATCCTGCCGCAAACAGGTACAGATTCACGATCCCGAACCTTTCGGCGATCCACCCCATAAGCAGCAGGGAGACACAGAACATCAGATTCATGAGCACCGCCTGGGCTGACAGCACTTTCGGCAAATCCGCATCACTCACGCTTTTTTGAATTAAAGTTCTTCTGCTGACAATGGAAAGCTCCGCAGGCGGTCCCATCAGCAGCACGATAAGCAGGGTCAGGACGGCCGATTCGTTCAGAGCATAGAACGCTGTCAATATACCATAACCGAACATGCCTGCCACCATCCATCCGAACAGCCGTTTCTCCAGCAGCCGGGTACAAGCCAGCACCAGCAGTCCCCCTCCGATGGCTCCAGCAAAATAGGCAGCATTAATGTATCCCCACCAGGCCTCGCCTTTCAGCAGTACTTCCTGGGCAAAGGCCAGGGTAAAGGCCCCGACCCAAACCGAGCCGCCAAGCATATCCACCATATCGATGAACATAAGCAGCTTCAGCCTGCCGCTGGCAGCGATCAGCCTCCAGCCCTCCTGCATCGTCTTCCACCGCTCCGACTTTCCGGAGTTGCCGGAATCGCTCTGTGGAGTATCCGCCATTTCAGGCTCTTCCACCGGACGCACACGGGTAAGGGGCTGCAGCCAGTATCTGTCGTCCGTTTCCAGCGGATCACGGATCAATGCTGTAAACACAAGCGCCACAGCATAGAGCCCTCCCGCAAGCAGCAGCGTTTTCTCCGCTCCCAATACGGCTACCAGCACACCGCTCAGACCCCAGCCTGCAAGCTGCACGGTCTGGTCGCTGACAGAAATCAGGCTGTTCGCCTTCATCAAGGCAGCGCCGGGAGCCAGCCGCGGGACGAGCGAGTTGCGTGCGGGCGTTGTCCAGCCGTCAAGGAAGGATAAAGCCATAACCAATATAAATACGATAGTCCAGCTCTCAGAGGTCCCTGTGATCCACAGATGAAATATAAGAATAGCAAACAGCAGCAGCTGTCCCAATTGGGAGACGAGCAAAATGAGCGGAAGCTGGAATCTGGCCAGCAGCAGCGGGGCGAAGAAACCGCTGATCATCTGTGTCCCCATGCGCAGCAGCGGAATCAGAATGGCGGTAATAATCGAGTCAGTACCATGAAAAATCAGGGAAATCAACGCCATAATATACAATACATCCGCTGCGTTCGACATCGTCTGCGTACCTATCAAATAAGTAAATGACCGTTTGTGCATATGTCCCCCTTACTCTGCAATTTTCGACACACTTTCCATAGGGCAGCAAAAAGCCGCAGTTCTACTGCGGCCTCATATGTTAACCCATGTTATCAATTACGTCCACGAAAGCTCTACCCTGAGCCCGCCTGCTCCCTTTAAATCACTCACTTTATAGGAAACGGACTTTACCCCCAGCTTGTACAGCACCTGCAGATCCTGCTTCAGCCTGTTCTCGTTCCCCTTGTAGACAAAAAGCAGAGAATTCGAACCGCTCTTCATCGCTTTGCTGGCTAAAGTCTTAATGTCATTGGCCGTGCTGAGCGTATTTCCATTCTGTGTCAAATCGTATTCGAGCGCTTGATACAGCTGCTTATACGCCTTGGAGGCTGCGCCGCCCTGCGCGATGAGGCTGTTCAGTGTGTCGCGGTAGGATGTGCTCGCGGCCGGATACTGCTTGGTCCAGGTGTGATCCTGCCGCATCTCCGCATCTGTCAGCATATAATATGCGGTGCTCACTTCATTCGGGCGGTCCGGCGTCGGGTCATCCCAAGTGGTATCCATATGATACCATTTCCCGTCCAGCTGTACAAGATTCCAGGCATGAAGCTGGCCACCTGCTCTTCCTTCTATAATCTGGTTGGCGATGCCGACTTGATTAAGCATTTTATACGCCAGCAGAGTGTAGCCCTGGCAGACTGTACTGCCTGTGCTCAGCCCGTCATAGGCGGTGTATTTCTGCAATGTCACATCATACTTAAGACGTTTTACGATCCAGTCATGTATAACCTTGGCCTTTTCATGATCCGTCATGCCAGGAGTTATGATTTGGACAAGTGCCGTCTTAATCGTATTGTCTACGTAAGCGGTTTGTTCCTTGGTCTCCCGATAGTTCAGTTTTACGGTTACATCTGCCGATGTGGCAGTCCCCTTGTAGCTGAATTCATAGCTCTTGATCGTATAGTTTATGTAAGGGTCAATTTTCATGGCTTGATCAATTGCGGTCTGAAGCTTGCTTTTGAGCTCCTGTACATTGCCTTTGTATGTGAAAGATATCGTTTCACTGCGGGTCTGCATGGCATCGACCATTTTTTGCTGCAGCTGATCCGCTGAAATGGCGGCTGTCGTATTGACTGCCCCTGCCGCAAATGCATAGTCCCAATTCATAACCGGTGGCACTATAACACTCAAGAGCGAACCTGCTACCAGCAGCTTGGACATTCCGGAGCCAATGGTTTTCTTCATGAGGGGCTCCTTCCTTTCTCAGTAAATTAGTAGCAAAGAATAGCGTTCCAAAAAAACATCCTGCGTTAGTCCTACGACCAGTCAATCGTCTTCAGGAAATTATAACTATAATACCATAAAACAAATGCAGAAAGCATAAAAATATCACATACTTTTGCGAGTTTTGTCGTTTTTTTTCTGTTGGGCCATCTGGAAAATCAGTGTTTTCTAAGGAGAGAGCACATGGAGGGACGTTGTAATAGAATAAGAAAAACGTCTATCTGTTCGGAGAAAATAAAGTATTAGACTGGAGTTGTTGATTTAACGGGGTTTTTGAATTGGAGATTACTCAGCTTTAAAAAAATAAGTTTTAGACTGATTCATTAAAAGAAGCAGCGGCAGAACAAGACTTGGTAATAAAGTCTTAGACTGCCGCTGTTATTTAACTAACGTTTCCCGTTAGCGAAATAACAGAAAGTTAACACAAATTTATTTTACACAGATTACTCGTCCTTTTGTCATTTGCACTAATTCTTCAGGTGTTAATTGAAACACTGCTCTTGGATGTCCGGCAGCAGCCCATATCTCTCTAAATTGTAACAAGTCTTCATCAATAAGAGTGATGATTGACTCTATATGTCCTAAAGGTGGTACGCCTCCAATAACAAATCCTGTGTGTTCACGTACAAAATCAGCGTCAGCTTTTCCTAAATTGTCATTCAGAAGGGTGTTAATTTGTTTTTCATTAATTCGATTTACTCCACTGGCTATAACCAATAAGGGTTTATCGTTATTTTTGAGTCGAAAGATAATTGACTTAGCTATATGTGCAACCTCGCAACCTATCGAATCGGCAGCTTCCTGTGCAGTTCGTGTACTGTCAGGTAGTTCTATAACTTTATTTGCATATCCCAACTCTATTAGTTTGTTTTGAACCTGTTGTGCACTATCTTTAAGTTGACTTGTCAACGTGTATCCCTCCTTAATGATTACATGCAATTAAGATTCCGCATAATACATAACAACCTGTATCGTCACATCTTCGTCCGATTTATTTATATAACGGTGTTCAACATTGCCTGCAAATCTTACAGCCTGTCCTTCTTGTAAGGCGTATATTTCATCCTTAATCTGTAGATTAAACACTCCAGAGATAACTGTGATGTACTCTTGAACCCCATCATTGTGTGGGAGTGAAACATAGTTACAAGTAGGACTAAGAATAATCGTAAACGTTTCAATACGTGTTTGGGGGTCAAACGGAAACAGTAAGTATACTCTACAATTTCCATTGTCTTCTGTTAAATCTGGAATTTCTTTTCGAGTTGCAATGGATACTACTGCCTCATCCTCTTTAAGTAGAGATGAAAACGAAATATTGAGTCCCGTAGCAATTTTCCACACGGTTGTCACTGTGGGCTGCGTTTCTCCTCGCTCAATTTGATGAAGCATACCTTTACTAACCTTTGTTAAATCAGCAAGCTTATCTAAGCTTAACTGCCTATGTTTTCTAATACGTTGCAGGTTGTTTCCTATCCTGATGTGTATAGCATTCAAGAAGTAATACCCCCCTTTCGTTCATTATACTATACGAATATATCATTATACAGTACATTTTACAAACGTTGTATTGGGCTAAACTGCCCGTTAGCTTAATGAAGCATTGTCAGTCTAATACTTTAATTTCTCAGTCTAGAACTCTATTTTCATTTGACACTATCGACGTACATTCACAGAAGACAGACCGCGTTTAGCAGTAGTTTTTCTTGCGATTTCAGGAGGCATTCCAAGAAGTTTATTCTTTCTGAAATCTAAAAAAGAGCGCCCTGGGTCCATGGACCTTTGGGGCACTCCCACTGGTTTGCTGTTCTACGCCAAACTTATCTGAATTCGGACAATTGGTTATTTAAACCGCGTGTTGCGCCGTATACCTCGCGGTATAGATCGAACAACCTCTCATACTGCCTTACAACCTCTTCATTCGGAGTATAACGCTTGGCTTGCCGGATAAACGCCTGCGCACAAGACTGAAGAGAATCAAACCATCCACATCCGTATGCTGCCAGCATCGCGGCACCCAGAGCAGGACCTTGCTCGCTTTCCAGCTTGATGACCGTGGCATCGAACACATCCGCCTGCATCTGCAGCCACAGCTCACTGCGCGCGCCGCCGCCGATGGAGATCACCTCGTTTACCACCTTGCCCGTGCTCCGCAAAATATCGATGGATTCTTTCAGCGAGAAGGTGATACCCTCCAGGACAGCACGCGTAAAGTGAGGCAGCTTGTGGCTTGCATCCATGCCGATAAAGCTGCCGCGGATTTGCGAATCCGGGTGTGGAGTGCGTTCACCAACAATATAAGGCGTAAAGAGCAGCCCCCCGCTTCCGAGCTTAATGCCTTCCGCCTGCTGCAACAGCTCCTCGAAAGGCTGGTCAGGAGCGAATGTCTCCTTAAACCAGGTCAGGCTGTAGCCTGCCGCCAGCGTTACCCCCATAATGTAATAGGCGTCTTTCTCGCCATGATTGAAAAAATGAGCTCTGCCTCCGATATCCAGGTCCTTGCGTTCCTCATATGAAAGGACAACCCCCGACGTCCCGATGCTGCACATCGTCTGGCCTTCGCTAAGAATGCCGGAGCCGATCGCTCCGCATGCATTATCTGCTCCGCCGGCATATACAGGCGTCCCTGCGGCGAGTCCCGTTTGTGAAGCGATTTCCGGCAGGAGGCCTCCCGTCTGATCAAAGGACTCCACCAGCGGAGGGCACAGCGACAGAGGCAGGTCAAACGCGGCCGCGATTTCTTTGCTCCAGCGCTTGCCCGCCACATCAAGCAACAGCGTTCCCGCCGCGTCGGAATACTCCGACGCCAGCTCGCCCGTCAGTCTGTAGCGCACATAATCCTTTGGCAGCATAAAATGTGCCGCACGTGCCAACAGCTCAGGCTCATGCTCCTGCACCCAAAGAAGCTTGGGCAGCGTGAAGCCTTCCAATGCCCGGTTGCGCGCGATGCCCAAAAGCTTGGGGCCAAGGACACTTTCAATCCGCCGGCACTGCTCAGTCGTGCGGGTATCGTTCCACAGAATGGCTCTGCGCAGCACCTGCCCCTTTGCATCCGTCAGCACAAGCCCGTGCATCTGACCTGAAAAGCTGATGCCATCCACGCTATCGGCCTTAATGCCGGCTTGCTCCACCAGCTTGCGCAGCGAGGTCGCGGTTCCTTCCACCCAATCCTCCGGGTCCTGCTCGCTGTATCCCGGCTTGGGCTGATGCAGCGGATAAGCCTCCGATGCTTCGAAAGCCACCTTTCCTTCACGGGTAACCAGCACCGTCTTTACCGCACTGGTCCCCAAATCCACGCCGATCACATAACGCTCCATATTCACATCCCCCTACCGGTTACTCGTATGAGACACAGCTACCGCTGACCTCCGCCAGCGGTAACTTTTTTAAATCAAACGAACTATTATTCGGCCAAAATGTATTGGTTAAGTGTCGCCTTCAGCCATTCCTGGCGTCCAGATTCGTTTTTGCGCGGTTTATCATTGTTCAGCGCATACTCCGCAAGGGAAGCAAGGGTAGCTTTTCCGGAAACGATATCCTGTCCGATGCCTTCCTTGAAGCTGCTGTACCGTTTCTCGATGAAATCCTCGAATACGCGGTCTTCGATCAGCTTCGCCGCTACCTTCAGCCCTTTGGCATATGTGTCCATACCGGCAATGTGCGCCAGGAACAGATCCTCCGGCTCAAAGGATGCGCGTCTGACCTTCGCGTCGAAGTTCACGCCGCCTTTGCCAAGGCCGCCATTTTGCAGCACTTCATACATCGTAAGGGTCGCATCGTAAATGTCGACCGGAAACTCGTCCGTATCCCAGCCGATCAGCATATCTCCCTGGTTCGCATCCAGTGATCCGAGCATGCCGTTCAGACGGGCTACACGCAGCTCATGATTGAACGTATGTCCTGCAAGCGTCGCATGATTTGCTTCAAGGTTCAGCTTGAAGTGCTTATCCAGTCCATATTTTTGCAGGAAAGCGATCGTGGTGGCCGCGTCGAAGTCATACTGGTGCTTCGTTGGCTCTTTTGGCTTCGGTTCGATCAGGAACTGGGCCTCAAAGCCGATTTCACGGGCATAATCGATGGCCATCTCGAACATGCGCGCCAGGTTATCCTGCTCCAGCTTCATATCCGTATTGAGCAGCGTTTCGTACCCTTCACGTCCGCCCCAGAACACATAGTTTTCACCGCCGAGGCGTTTACCGATCTCCAGCCCTTTTTTGATCTGGGCTGCAGCGTGTGCGTATACGTCGGCATTACAGGTCGTAGCCGCGCCGTGCATATAGCGGGGATTGGTAAACATGTTGGCCGTATTCCACAGCAGCTTCTTGCCCGTTGCTTTCATCTGTGCTTCAATCAGGTCCACAATCGTATCCAGGTTGGCATAGAATTCCTTCAGACTGGAGCCTTCCGGAGCAATGTCCACATCATGGAAAGCGAAATATTCAAGATTCAGCTTATCCATCAGTTCAAAAGCAGCTTCAACCCGCGCTTTCGCAAGGTCCAGTCCTTTAAGATGATCCCATGGACGGACGGCCGTTTCCACGCCAAACGGATCAGAGCCGCCCGCCGTCAATGTATGCCAGTAGGCCATGCTGAATTTAAAATGCTCTGCCATCGTTTTTCCAGCAACGACTTCATCCGGATTGTACCATTTGAACGCGTACGGATTCGTGGAGTTTTTGCCTTCATAACTAATTTTTGAAACGTTTTCAAAGTAAGCCATTTGATTACGCCTCCCAGTCTCATATTAGGTTCTTGCCGATTTTATTGATCTCGAAATCGTTTACACCGCTATACTAACACAGCTCGCAGAACTTTGTCTATTGCTTAAACTAAGTATTTTTTTTAAACTATAAGTGCGTGTTCAAAAAGTCAGGTTTTCAGCACCGAAGCCTATGCTTCCGAAGTGCGTTTTTTCAAAACGCTGGAGTTGAATGAAGCTAGGGACTGAGGAGCGGAGCGTACTTGGGGTACGTGAGCACCTGAAATGTTTCCGCAGGAAACATGCTTCGGAAGCATCTGCTTAGGCCCGGCTGAATTCAAGATTCGATGTCGAGTCCGCTTCCTGATTTACTTCGTGATCAAAAGATGACTTTTTGAACAACCTCTATAAATCATATATGGAGCAGAGCTCCCACAATAATCGACTGAGAACAGGAAGTGGATCCATGAACGTCACGGGTGATCAGGCACTCGTTAAAAAGCTGAACAGATCGATTGTGCTCGATACCATCCGGCTCCATGCACCACTGTCCCGCGCGCAGGTGTCGGCACACACCGGACTGAACAAAGCCACGGTTTCCAATCTGGTCTCCGAATTAATGACAGACCAGCTGGTCCGCGAAACGGGTCCCGGGGAATCCAGCGGGGGAAGAAAACCGCTGATGCTGCTGTTTAACCGCGGCGCCGGTTATGCCATCGGACTGGAGTTAAGCGTAAGTTATGTAAAAGGGGTTTTAACCGATCTGGAAGGTCATATCGTGGAGGAGCGGGATGCTGCGCTTGAGGTTACTGACGTCACGTCCGTGCTTGATACGATGCGCAGCATGATCCATCAGCTTATCCAGACTGCCCCCTCCTCCCCTCATGGTATCGTCGGGATTGGCGTCGGCGTGCCGGGCATGGTCGATGCCAAGGGCACCGTTCTGTTCGCCCCCAATCTTGGCTGGGACAACACCGAGCTGCGGCAGCCGCTTGAGCAGGAGTTCGGCCTCCCCGTTACAGTGGACAATGAAGCAAACGCCGGAGCACTTGGCGAGCTGCATTACGGTATGGCCGCCGATGATCGGCAGCAGCCGCGGCATCTCGTCTACATCAGCGTAGGTTCAGGGATCGGCTCCGGCATTATCATGGATGGTAAGCCCTACAAAGGCGCATGGGGGTATGCGGGCGAGACCGGACATATGTCCATCGCCTGGGACGGCCTTCAATGCTCCTGCGGCAGCCAGGGCTGCTGGGAGCTCTATGCTTCTGAAAGAGCCTATGACCACACGGCTTACAGCCTGCCTTCTCGCAGCACGGGGCAATTGCTTGAGCTTGCCAGCCAAGGAAACGAAGCAGCCCGGCGCTTGTATGAAGAAATCGGTATGTATCTCGGGATTGGCATAACCAATATTGTGAACAGTTTTAACCCGGAGCTCATAATCATCGGCGGCCATCTCTCCGAAGCCCGCCAATGGCTTGAGCCCTCACTACAGAGCAAGGTTGCGGAGCGCACGCTGCCATACCACAGGAGGGAGCTGAATGTCCGTTTCTCACAGCTGGGCAGCCGCTCCACCGTGCTGGGCTCCGCCTATTCCGCGATTTCCGCTTATCTGGGCCATGTCCGTGTGTCTGTGTAAAGTGTTCAGGACATAGGTAAACAGCCCCATGCTCTCCTGAGCGGGGCTGTTTACCACAGGCTGGACATAACTCCGCCTCCCTATTCCCGTCTATCTCTTTTTTAGATATCAGAAAGTATAAACTCCCTGGAATAGTCCCCCTGATATCGCAAGAAAAACTACTGCTAAACGCGGTCTGTCTTCTTTGAATGTACGTCGATAGACGTTTTTCTTATATCAGCCCCACACCATGGCCCCAATGTTCCACTCCTTCAGTCATCGAGGCACTAGCCTTGAACACCTGGACCGACAGCATGATGACTGTTCTCCCGAACTTCATTGCTTTCCACCTTTCCGCAAATATAGGCATACAGATACTGCAGCCGGACCGTAGCATAATTGCGGTATTGTTCAAATAAAGTCATGCATTTGATGATATGATCCTGCTGGTTGATTTGAACTGAAAGATGGAAGCTGTCCAAAATGTTTTGCAACCCTTCCTCAAACCGTTCTTTTCTGAAGTTGTATACGGCAAGATGCCGATAATACGAAGCAAGACGGACAAAATTAAACTCCTCTTTATACCGGTTCTCCCACTGGCTCGGTTCGGTGACGCTGTAATAGTTCAGATGATCTGCGAACAGCCCCAGCTGCTCATCGATATAATAACCGTACTTGTTGGCGGATTCCAGAAGCGTAATTACGCCCTCAAGAATCTCTTCCGGCTGCTCCAGCAGCAGCTCCACATAAGGAGCAACCGCACTTTTCTTGCCCATCTTGACGTCTACACACATCGTGTTTGCCTTGGCGAACATTCGGAACAGCTCAACATAGCGCCGTCCGGACTCATCCAAGTCGCGGAACCAGCCCAGTTCTGCATACTCGGCAATATATTGCTTGGATTCCTCATATCTTCCGGAATATTCATAAGCGCTGGCCTTGAGGAGACGGCTCTTGCCGTAATAAAACACCAGCGGACGCAGAAGCTCATATTGTTCAGCATCCCACTCGCGTCTGCTTGTCCGGCATAATCCCTCGGTCAGTTCGCGGAGCTCATCCGCATACAATATAACTTTATCCCACTGCTGTTTAAGCGTAAAGAATTCAGCCAGCATATGCAGCCCGTCAAGCGCAAGAGCCTCTGGAAGCCGCCAGCGGTACGAGTGAAAACGAAGTGCTGCCTCCAGATTGCTGCGCTCATCCTTCTCGTGAATTTGAAAAAGACGGAGATGGCTGACTGCGAGTCGTTCGGAATGACTGTACTTTTCGCTTTCAATGACACGCTCGTAGAGAAGCAGCGCCGCCTCATGCCAGCTCTTCTCATACATAATCTCGGCCGTATCGAAAATGTCAGGGATATGCGATAAATTATCGGCCAGACAGTCCAGTATTTTGTTGATACAAATGAGCTTCTTCAGTTGCGCACAACGAAGCAGAAATGGACGCAGACGCCTCCAGTGAGCAGCTGTCTCACGAAAGCATTCGTCCGCGTACATTTCATACAGAGCTCCCTCGGGCAGTCCCATGCCTGCCGTGATCAGGTCAAGCTGACCAGGCGAAATTTGCCTGGGAGGATTCCCGTTAATGATGCCGCTGAGCGTCCCCCTGTTAACGCCGGATGCATCCGCAAAGCTCTGAAGCGTCTGTCTCTCACGTCTGATATGCTCTTCCAGTTGTGAACGAATCGTGGTGTTAGGATCCAAGTTAACACCCCCTGTAGACTGGATAATTCCTTTTGGTAAAGCACAAATAATTTGCAAGCCATAATTGAATATACCAAGAGTATATGTCTAATTTTTACAGTGGTCAATCAATTTGCGTCAAATTAAACAAAAGAAGCCGCTACCTTATTTAAGGCATCGGCTTCTATAATATTTAGAATGCAGTTCCTTTATACAGGAACTTATTTGTTCAGAACTTTCGCAAATTGGGTTTTATTCATACCCGAAATACGTGCGTCGCCAATCAGTGTCAGAGGCACGGCACGAACACCCATATCCCATACTTCCTGCGCATAGGCTTCATTCGTTTCGATGTTGCGTTCCTCGAATTCAATCCCCTGCTCCGTCAGATAGCTCTTCACCTGCTTGCAATGCGGGCAGTTTGTAGATGTATACACGATCGCTTTTTCCATTGTAATCACCTCATTAAATTATAGAGGATGTTCAAAAAGTCATCTTTTGATCACGAAGGAAGTCAGGAAGCGGACTCGACATCGAATCTTGAATTCAGCCGGGCCTTCCGGGGCTCACGTACTCCAAGTACGCTCCGCTCCTCAGGCCCTGGCTTCATCCAACCTTCTTGGTGCTGAAAACCTGACTTTTTGAACACTCACTTATAAACTACGTTTACTTACTATTTTACAGTGTAACTGGGCTGTGTTCCAGGCTTTCGATGTATTTTTCCGCATCCATCGCGGCCATACAACCGCTGCCTGCCGCTGTAATCGCCTGTCTGTAGCGTGTATCCTGCACATCACCACAAGCAAAAATACCGGCAACATTCGTTTCGGAGGTACCCGGAGTTGTTACAATATAACCGTTCGCATCAGTTGTAATCTGACCGTTCAGGAAGCCGGTGTTCGGATGATGACCGATCGCTACAAATACGCCGCTGGCTTCGATCAATTCTTCTTCACCTGTTTTATTATTCCTTACTTTCAATCCGGTAACCCCTTGTTCGGAAGCAACCACTTCGAGTGGAGTGCGGTCCAAAGCCCACTCGATTTTTGCATTTCCGCGCGCACGGTCCTGCATGATTTTGGAGGCCCGCAGCTCTTCACGGCGGTGCACCAGCGTCACCTTTGAAGCAAAGCGTGTCAGGAAGTTCGCTTCCTCAAGAGCGGAATCTCCGCCCCCAACCACAATAATCTCCTTATTGCGGAAGAAGAAACCATCGCACGTAGCGCATGTGCTGACGCCCCGGCCCACATTATCCTGCTCTCCCGGAATTCCCAGGTATTTGGCTGTTGCGCCAGTCGAAATGATTAACGTTTCCGTAACAAGCTCGCCGATTCCTTCCACATCAAGCTTGAAGGGGCGGCTGCTTGTATCCACACTGTTAACCCAGCCTGTCCGGAACTCTGCACCAAAGCGTTCAGCCTGCTTGCGCATATTATCCATCAGTTCAGGTCCCATAATTCCTTCAGGAAAGCCTGGAAAGTTCTCAACTTCAGTTGTAGTTGTAAGCTGTCCTCCAGGTTGGGGACCTTCGATAATGAGCGGGTTCATATTGGCTCTCGCCAGATAGATGGCCGCTGTAAGCCCGGCAGGGCCGGTTCCGACAATAATTGATTTATACATTGTATCAACCTCCAGGATTCAATCATCGTTATTATTCAGGATACAGGTTGCTTTTTTTGCATTCATGCAAAATAATAGGGTCAGGCTTAAAATGATGGAGCATCGCAGTTAAAGCCTTTTGCCGGGAATAGCATCATCTGTCCGAACAAAAGCATACATTAGAAGATCCGAGTATCCGCCGCCCCGAGCTTGACCGCAAGAGCCTGAGTCCTGCAGAAGCAAATTTCTTAAGATTACAGAATTTATAGGTTCTCAGCGGAGCTGAGCAATTCTGGAATCGCAAGAAAAACTACTGCTAAACGCGGTCTGGCTTCTTTGAATGTACTTCGATAACGTTTTTCTTATACTCATTCTAAATTAATATTAATTATGCTGCACTGCCTGAAAAGAGTCAAATGAAGTTTTCATGAATGGTGAAAGATGCAAAAGTGGAGGAATTTGCGGCAATGAACGACGTCCTGATCGGCAGCTTTATATCTGCCTTGTCTACAGGAATCGGGGCTATACCGATTCTGTTTATGAGAAGAAATGTAACACACCGTCTGCGCGACGTCCTGCTCGCCTACGCAGCAGGCATTATGACCTCTGCCTCTATGTATAATCTGATTCCCGAGGCGCTGGCCCATTCCAATTTATTTGTATTGACCGCCGGGCTGCTGCTGGGGGCGCTCGTGCTGCTTGTCCTGGAGATGAACATCCCTCATATTGATTTGGAAAATCCCGATCAGGGTCCTTTGCTGCATATTGAGGCGAAAGCTTTTATGATTGTTGCAGCGATTACGCTGCACAATCTTCCCGAGGGTTTATCCGTCGGGGTCAGCTACGCCAGTGAGGATCAGAAACTGGGCAATCTGATCGCCTTTTCCATCGGCTTGCAGAACGCTCCGGAAGGCTTTATTGTCGCCCTTTTTCTCGTAAACCAGAATATAGGGAGGCTGAAAGCGCTTGGCATCGCAACACTGACAGGAGCAGTCGAGATTGTAACCAGCATGATCGGATATTATCTAAGCTCCTTTGTTTCCGGCCTGGTGCCTTACGGGCTGGCGTTTGCCGCGGGTGCGATGATGTTCATCGTCTACAAGGAATTAATCCCTGAAAGCCACGGAGACGGCAATCAGCGTACTTCAACCATATCCTTTTTGCTCGGGCTGCTTACGATGATCGGTCTGACAGAATGGCTATAATTGACACAAAAAAAGAGTGGCTCCGCCATCTGCCAGACAGATTGGCGGAGCTGCTCCTTTTGCGTTAAAGCTGCGCTTATTATTGATGTTGTTCACTCCCGCAACTTCAGGAGCGAAGCAGACGAAGCCCGTTCAAGATCACAAGCAGCGTGCTTCCTTCATGACCCACCACCCCAAACGGGAGCGCAATGTTCTCCAGGAAGTTGCCAGAGATCAGCAGCAGAATGACCGTAATGGCAAAAATCATATTCTGCTTGATAATACGCTGGGCTCGGCGGGCCAATGCAATGGTCGGGGCAATTTCCTCAATGCCGTCATTCATCAGAACAACATCAGCCACCTCCAGCGCTGCGCCGCTCCCGTTCATCCCCATCCCCAGGCCTACCGTTGCCGCCCCTAGAGCCGGCGCATCATTTACACCGTCTCCCACCATGACAACATGGCCGTAATGCTCCCGCAAGCTTTTGACATGATTAACCTTGTCTTCAGGGGTGAGTCCCGCATACACCTGGTCCACGCCGGCTTGGGCCGCAATCACCGCTGCCGTTTCATAGCGGTCGCCCGTCAGCATGACAACCCTGACCCCCATGCTGCGCAGACGCTGTACCGCTTCCGGGGCCTGCGGGCGCAGTTCATCACGCATAGCCATCAGTGCGGCGACCTGCCCTTCATGCAGGATGACAGATACCGTCTTGCCTTCTGCTTCGAATTGACTGCGCAGCTCCCTCCACTGCACGGTATTCTCTACGCGATCAAGAATGTCGGTCCGCCCGATTTGCCAGCGGGTGCCTTGAACTTCGCCTTCCATTCCCCAGCCTGTGAGCGACTGGACATTCACTGCTTCCGGCAGGGTAAGAAGTTGCTCAGACGCTTTCTTCACTACCGCTCTTGCGAGCGGGTGCATGGAGAACGCTTCGATGGCTGCAGCCGTTGACAGCACCTCATCCGCATCATATCCCTCGGCTGTCACCCAATCCGTGATAAGCGGCGCCCCGACGGTCAGCGTACCTGTTTTGTCAAATGCCACGACAGATGTCAAAGCCATATTTTCAACATGCGCCCCGCCTTTGAACAGGATTCCTTTACGCGCCCTGTTGGATATGGTGGACAATACCGCCGGCATGATGGAAGAAACCAAAGCACAGGGAGATGCTACTACCAGAAATACCATCGCTTTATAGAAAGCCTGCTGCCAGCTCCAGCCCAGCAGAAGCGGAGCACCGGCGATGAGCAAGAGGGTAACGCCAACAACGATCCGTGCATAGACAGATTCAAAGCGCTTGATAAAACGCTGCGAATCCGGAACCTCCGTCTGCGCTTCCTCCACCAGCCTTATAATTTTGGCGAAAAGCGTTTCCTCCGTATTTTTTGTAACTTCAACATACAATACGCCTTCACCGTTCAAAGTGCCTGCATACACTTCATCTCCCGCTGTTTTGTCCACTGGCACCGACTCGCCTGTAATGGACGCCTGATTGACAGCAGAAACCCCTCTGGTAACGAGCCCGTCGGCTGGAATCAGCTCTCCCGGCTTGACGAGCAGCAGATCGCCTGGAACGAGCTCCTCTATATTTACTGTTTCCATATCCTTGCCGGTAAGACGAAGAGCCGTCTCAGGCTTTAACGCCATCAGCTCCGAAATATCCTTGCTGCTGCGCTCGTTCGTATAGCTCTCCAGCGCGCCGCTGAGCGCAAAAATGAAGATAAGCATGGCCCCCTCGTTCCAGTAGCCGATGGCGGCAGCTCCGAGCGAAGCAGCGATCATCAGCAGATTTACATCCAGATCACGCTCTTTCACCAGTGTTTCTATACCTTCCCGCGCCTTGCTCCAGCCCCCCAGCGTATAGGACAAGATATACAGCACAATAGACAGCCAATACGACCAATGGGATATTCCCCAAGCCGACAGCATTAGAACGCCGCTTGCCACAGCAGTCTGTATTTCTTTATTTTTGAGCATGCTGCCCAGCTGAAACTTGCGTTTGCGGCCGGGGCCCTGATTGCCGGTTTTTGGAGCTATAGCTCTGGCGGGTTGTGGTAAAGCATTATTGATAGCCTGCATTTGTCATCACAGTCCTTTTCTAATTGAGAATGAGAGCCATTTTTACTGCCCTTAAAATGACACATGCTGCTTCGCCATAAAGGCAAAGCAGCATGTATAAATGAGAATGATAATCAATTTTGCAATTAATCAAATATTTTGTGTTAATGAAACTTTCTTGCTCCTATTATATGCCCTGCACCATGGAAATGTAAACAGGCCAAATTAAAATAGGCGTTTAGATGCAAAAAAGGACCTGCCCAAAGTCAGGGCAGATCCTTCTTTTCCGATGTCCAACTGCTGGAAAAATGTCCAGTTAAGCGGAGAACAGTCCTTCACCCAAAAATTTGCCGCCTTTCTTCACCACCGTGATTCTGCCGAAGTGCAAGCTGTGCGGCTTTAAGTTTAAAGAGCGCCGCCTCGGGTGGAGGACAAACGATTCCTGAAACGCCCGATTGAAAGGCTGACTCCATGTTCTCATCAACATGGCTGAGAACGGCCCATATCTCCATGGCGGGCCTGATCCTGCGTACGGTTTTTATCATGTTATTAAGCTCATCGTAATCCGGAAGCATCTGTGTGTAATCAATAAAGAGCAAATCGGTATCATAGGCAAGTTCAGCGGCGGCAATGGATACGGAGCGGTCGGCAGACAGCAGGACACCAATGCGGTAAGGCAGACTGCGGTAGTACGTCCATAACGTTTGCTCGGCTACAGCATCCACCCATTCGCGCAGCTTTCTGAATGCATCTCCTGCTCCGGGATTGGCAATCACAATCTCGGGCACCGGTTCCCACCCGTTCCTCATGGCCTTAAGCGCTGCACGCATGACCGCCTCCAGCTGCTGATCCAGAAAATAATCCTTATGTGGAGAGACACCTGACTCCTGTATCAGAGACACAGTGACCGGCCGCCCTTGCATATGCTCAAACCAGTGCTCATACTCGTGCTCTAATCTGCTGATGATCCGGTCGGACAATAAAGTGTGCTCCTCCGGATCATTGGCAGATCTGCAGGACTCCACCAGATCGGCTATTTTTTCCTCCTGTCGCAGTCCGCCATTGAAGAGACAAAGGCCGTCAGCCTTTTTCCCGTATGATACCGACCTGCTCCCCCAAGGGGCGTTTAGCCGCAGTCGCTGGTACCGGAAATCGTCACACCAATCCAACAGAGTGTTCACCGCTGAATTTTGAGATGTCTGAAATAGGGTTGTGCCCACATGCCGCCGGACTGCGTCCTCCAGAAAATACTGCAGCAAAGCATTCGGTTTGCTCATAATACCCCTTTGAACAAGCTCCACCAGCAAAGGAACAGATTCGCTGCTTATCACAGTCTCCTCCTTATCCAAATCGTATTCCATGGATACACCTTCCTTTCGCATCGGCCCACTAATGAAGCAAGTTTCGGTAAGCGCTTACCAAGATATAGAACTGCATTTCTCCTCTAGCGTATTAAGCTAACAATGGATTTATACTCCCATATCTGTCTAATCCACTCATCAAAAACCTGTTCCCCTCACCATGGACAGATGACCGGTATATGGATCTGAATTTGGGCATTAAAAAAGGACCTCATCCCACGCAATCGTGGGATTTGAGGTCCTTTGGTTTAGATCATCAATGTGCAACCATATTGTAAGTCATAATCCAGATCGATCCGCCTACAATGGTCAGCAGGATGACAACCCCGAGAATCAGGGTCATAACATTCCATTTTGGTCCATCTCCCTCACGAATGTGCATGAAGAAGAAGAGCTGTACGATAAATTGCAGAACGGCGGTCACCAGAATGATAACCATGGTTGCGGTCCGGCCCATCATGTGATTTAAAACAACAACCAGCGGAATGATGGTCAGAACGATGGACAGAATAAAACCGATAACGTAGGATTTCACGGAGCCGTGGCTTTCATGCCCGTGCGAATCCGCGCCAGTGTGGTGCTGTGCCATCTACATCACCCCCATCAGATAGACAACTGAAAGTACGAAAATCCAGACAGCGTCCAAAAAGTGCCAATACAAGCTGACTGCGGTGATTTTGCCTCTTGTCACATCGGTAATTCCCCGCTTTTTCAGCTGAATCATAAGGCCAACCATCCAGAAAATACCTACGGTAACGTGCAGTCCGTGCGTACCTACCAAGGTAAAGAACGCAGACAGATAAGCGCTGGTCATGAAGGTTGCACCTTCATGAACCATTTCTACAAACTCGTAAATTTCAAGCCCCAGAAAGCCGAGGCCGAGCAATACAGTGACAACCAGCCAGCCGAGAAGCTGTTTCAGGTTGCCTTTATTCATGGCAAGCACCGCAATACCACTTGTGAAACTGCTCGTCAGCAGGAGGAATGTTTCGAGAGTAACACCTGTCATGTTAAAGATTTCAGGCCCTGGTCCTCCCGCCGTATTGTTCCGCAGCACTGAGAAAGTAGCAAACAGCGTACTGAACAAAATGACGTCGGTAACCAGGAAAATCCAGAAGCCGAGCATTTTCAGTTCCTGAGGATCGTGATGCCCATGGTCATGGCCGTGGCCATGATGTGATGTTGCTTGTGCCATTATACCGACCCTCCTCTTATAGCCGCTTCAGTGCGTTTAACTTCATCCACAGGGATGTAGTAGTCCGCGTCGTACGAGTAGAAGGAACGGGCAATCAAACATGCCGCCACACCGAGCAGGCCTGGAATGATAAAGATCAACCAGCCGAATACGAAGCCGAAGCCCGCAACGAACCAGCATACCGACATAATGAACGGAATGGCCGAGTTCTTCGGCATATGAATCGGCTCGATTGGCTGCTCTTTCTTGTAAATTCCCTGTTTGCGGCGTTCTTTCTCTTCCCACCAGTCGTCACGGTCAGTAACCTGCGGAATGGTAGCGAAGTTGTATTCAGGCGCAGGAGACGGCATAGACCATTCCAGTGTCCGAGCATCCCAAGGATCGCCGGAAGCTTTCAGCTTACGGTAATGCTTGATGCCCAGGCCGATTTGTGCAACCTGGAAGAGGAAGCCGATACCCATCAGGAACGCGCCAATGGTGGATACGAAGTTGAGCGGAGCCCAGCCTGTATCCCAGCCATATGTGCTGATCCGGCGGGTCATGCCCATCAGACCAAGCGAATATTGCGGCAGGAAGCAGACATAGAAACCGATGTTCCAGAACCAGAACGCAATTTTGCCCGGTTTCTCAGGCAGCGTGAAGCCGAACATTTTGGGCCACCAGTAGTACAGACCTGCAAAATAACCGAACACAACACCGCCGATCAGAGCGGAGTGGAAGTGTGCGATCAGGAAGTAGCTGTTATGGAACTGGAAGTCTGCCGGTGCAACGGCAAGCATAACACCTGTCAGACCAGCGATCAGGAAGTTCGGTATGAACGCGATCGCCCACATCATCGGTGTCGGGAAGCTCAGCTTACCGCGGTACATCGTAAACAGCCAGTTAAATACTTTAACCCCTGTCGGAATGGCAATCGCCATCGTGCTTATCGCGAAGAAGGCATTGACATCCGCCCCAGAGCCCATCGTAAAGAAGTGGTGAGCCCAGGTAAAGAAGGACAGAACGCTGATAATCAGCATTGCGAACACCATGGATTTGTAGCCGAACAGCCTCTTTTTCGCGAATGTACTGATAACGTCCGAATAAATACCGAAGGCAGGAAGCACCACGATATAAACCTCAGGGTGACCCCACATCCAAATCAAGTTGATATACATCATCGGGTTGCCGCCCATATCAAGCGTGAAGAAATGCCCGCCGCCGAAGCGGTCCAGGAACAGCAGCGCAAGCGTAACCGTCAGAATCGGGAATGCAAAAATGATAATAATACAAGAAGCGAACACCGACCAAGTAAACATCGGCATTTTCATCCAGGTCATGCCTGGAGCACGCATCTTGATAATCGTTACGATAAAGTTGATACCTGTTGCAAGTGAACCGATACCCGAGATCTGAATACCCCAGATATAGAAGTTCTGTCCAACGCCCGGACTAAACTGCAGCTCCGACAACGGCGGATAGCTGAGCCAGCCTGCATCCGGCGAACCGCCGATAACGAAGGACAGGTTGAACAGCATCGCGCCCATAAAGAACAGCCAGAAGCTGAGGGCGTTCAGGAAAGGAAAAGCAACGTCGCGCGCCCCGATTTGCAGGGGAACCGCGATGTTGAAAAGACCGAACATCAGCGGCATCGCCATGAAGAGGATCATGATCGTGCCGTGCGTTGTAAATACCTGGTTATAATGTTCAGGGTGCAGAAAATTAACATCAGGAAGCGCGATTTGCGCACGCATCATAAGAGCGTCCACACCACCGCGGAACAGCATCAGAATCGATGCCAGAATATACATAATACCGACTTTCTTATGGTCAACTGTCGTCAACCAGTTTTTCCAGAGCCAGCCCCATTTTTTAAAGTAAGTCAGCACGAAAATAATCGCAATTGTGGCAAGTGCGATTGATACATCCGCCCCGTAAATCAATGGATCGCCGGTAACGAAAAAGAATTGTGCAAACTCAATCAATCTGTCTAGCATTGGGGGCCTCCTTTCCCGAGATCATTAATGTCCTGAATGAGATGGACTTGCTTGAGCTTCTTCAGTGCCGGAAGCAGGTTTGACCTCGGCCGCAGAAGCAGTCTCCGTTACAGCAGGCGCTTGCGCACCGTGACCGCCATGAGGATTTTCGGAACCTTCCACCACGTATTTCGTAACAATCCGTTGGAACAATCCTTCAGGGAAGGCGGAATAGGTTGTCTTCTGTCCCACGCCTGGCTGCGCGAGAGCGGTGTAACCTTCTTCCGTAAGCGGGTTGTTCTCCTGCTTCGCTTTTTGTACCCATTGGTTGTATTGGTCACGGGGTACGGCGTTCACGTCAAATCTCATTTGCGCGAAATGCTCACCGCTGAAGTTCGCTCCGGAACCGTAATAAGTTCCCGGATGATCTGCCTGCAGATGCAGCGTCATAGCCATGCCTGACATCGTATAAATCTGGCCGCCGAGCTGAGGAATCCAGAAGGAGTTCATCGGCGCATCCGACGTCAGTTCAAAACGGACCGGCACGTCCTCGGGAATGGTCAGGGTGTTCACAGTCGCAATGCCTTCATCCGGATACATGAACAGCCACTTCCAATCCAGGGAGCTAACCTGAATGGTGATCGGCTTCTCCGTGGAAGCCAGAGGCTTGGAAGGCTCCAGATCATACGTATATCGCGCAGTAATAATCGCAATCGCGATAATAACGACGATCGGAATCCCCCACCAGATAGTCTCCAGCTTGGCACTGTCATCCCAATGCGGCTTGTATTTGGCCTTGCTGTCCGGTCTGTCCCGGTAGCGCCAGACGATCACGAAAGTCATGATCATGACCGGGAGAATTACTACCAGGGCCAAAACGGTAGTAATAATAATCAGCTCTTTTTGCGCTTGACCAATTGGTCCCTGGGGATCGAAAACCCAGTAGCTTCCGCCCGAGAAAAAACACGTCCAAATGATCAAGGCTACCGTGAGCACGGTCAAAACCAATGCAATAATAGCTTTTGGTTTTTTGTTCATGATGTTCCCCTCTCCTTAAAATGTGCTCGAACTACGCACCCATAACATTCTGTCCTTATATAAGATAGCAGAAAATCACTCGTTTTTTTGTGTTGTTAACAAATTTGTCGATATTTCTTTTGATTTTGTGAATTAAATCTCACAAAAAAAAATTTCTCTTGCAAATCTGCTGCGAATCATGTTTGGCATTTTACCCCTGGAAAACGCTATCGAGTGCTCTGCCGAAGGATTGTAAGCTCTTTAATTTTAAAAAAGACCTCCGACGCGGCCGCTTCCGCTCACCGAAGATCTTCTCATAGCAGTTCTAATCCTGATTCATGGATGCAGCCGGCTTCTAGCGAAGGTCATTGCCATCCTCTTGGTCTTCCTTTTTACGCACAGCACCCATATATTTCCCTATAAAGTAAATAAATATACTTCCTACCACAAAACCGATACCGACCATCAGCCCCAAATTGCGGTCACTGAAGAAGCTCAAATTGACCACAATGGTGATCACACCTATGATTAACGCCACCCAGAAAAAGAAAGTCATGGTTGCTACGGAACGCTTCATGCGCTTGTCCTTTGTTTCTACTTTATCAATCGGCTGGGTCTTGTAAGCCATAACAATGCCCTCCTTCCAAAGCTCATTTCCATTCCGATACCTGTTAAGTATCCCGCAAAAACAAGAAAACCATGTAATGCTTATTAAACAGAATGCAGGCCCCGGTAAACAAAAAACCTATGGCTCGCCGTTTCCTTGTTCTGAGACGCTCCGAGAACGAAGCATTCCTCCAATCGCTGTTACCCCCGAATTTCTATTTTTATTTTTATTTTTACAGGATGAAATTTGGGGGTAAAGGCGAACGCTCCGCTTTTCCGGAATTGCTTCGTCCTCTCCGCTGCTTCGTGCTTATCCCTACTTAACAGCAAAAGGATACGGCAACCAAAAGGAATTTGTTGTTATCCATAAATTGCTAAAAGACTGAGAACAGGAGCCTGTTTACCCTGTCCTCAGCCTTTAGTACCAGAAAATAATAAAAAGAAGAAAGTTTCCTCCTCAGAAGGATAACTTGGGGAATTCCCCGGTTAAGACTGCCCATTCCATAACTGGACGCGGTCCTTGATCAGCTGTGTATACTCCTGCTCCATCTTAACCGCACCGGCTGCGTCCAGTTCCTGGAGCATTCCGTCATAAACGGCATCAAAGCTTTCCGGTGAGCTCAGGATGGCTTCCGGGATGCGTTTGCGGATGATATCCTGCGTCTTCTGGAACGTAACATGGTAATCGGACCCTGTCTCGACAGTGAGATTGTAGGCTGCCCCCCACGGCTTGACCGGAAACTCCTTCTTATCCGGGAACAGCTCTTTCCAGGTCTCAACTCCATAAGCCTTTAATGTTTCTTTCTCCGGCTTGGAATATGCTGCAATAATCTGCTCCGGAAAATTGGTGGTGTAGTAATTGCCTGTGGAGTCTTTAACTCCATCGCCAAAATGGCCGCTCATCAACGTGTACAGCCCGATACCCGTATTTTTTTGGAAGCTGGTGGCATTATTGCTCTTCTCGTTCTGCACGTCTTCAGGAATGATCCGTTTGCCATCCTTCACGATATAATGCTTACCCTCAATTCCCCAATTGAGCAGCACCTGCCCTTCTTCGGAAGCAAGAAAGTCAAGGAATTTAATGGCCCGCACCGGATCCTCACAGGAGGTGGTAATCCCCACTCCATAACCTGAGGTAAAGCCTGTATCCTGGAAGGTACGGTCTTTGTATTCTTCTGACATGGTCACCGGGAAATGAGCATAGGATGCATCCGCTTTACCGGCCGATTTCAAGGCATTTTCCGCGTCCTGATAACCCCACTCCTGATCGATCAGCCCAAGCACACGGCCACTTGCGATTTTGGCCTTGTATTGATCGTTTTTCTGGACAAAGCTATCCTTATCAAGCAGCCCTTCATTGTACATCTTGTTCAGCCAGCGGAAATACTCCTTTTCCTCAGGCCGTTTGTAATGCAGCTTGGCTTCATAGGTTTCGGGATCAATGTAATATTCCCCGTCATCCGGAGCTCCGGTTGCCTGAAACGCCGGATTAGTCACCGTAATCATGATTCTCCAGTCATCGGCATCAAGGGTAAGCGGGATGGTGGGTTGTCCGTCAATTGTCGGGTGTTTCTCTTTGTAGGTTCTCAGGACGTTCTCAAAATCTTCGAGTGTCCTGACCTCCGGATATCCAAGCTCTTTCAGTACTCTGTGCTGAATTTCGAATCCCCCTGTTGCATCAAAATAGGTCTGATCAATCCCGGCATACGAAGGAATAACGTAAATAGAGGGGTCTTCAAGACTGTATTTCAGACGGTTCATGTAGGGTCCGTACAGCTTCTTCAAATTCGGAGCATGCTCATTGATCAGGTCCGTTAAATCAATCATGGCACCGGCATCCACCAATTTTGCCACCTCCGCTTTGGCAGACACCAAGTCCGGATAGTCACCGCTGGCGGCCATAAGGGAAATACGGTCCTGACCGTTGTCACTGATTGCAAATTCCGCTTCAAGGGTAACACCTGTCCGTTTAATGATCTCCTGTCCGACTTCATCCTTCATGCTGTTCCACTGCGGGCTTGAGTCGGCTCCAAAAAAAGTGAACGTAATCGGCTCGGTTCCGCTGTCGGACGCTGCCGGTTCTTTCCCTCCCCCGCAGCCTGCGAGCAGAGAAAACGACAGAAGTGGAATGAGTGCGAATTTGGTTAGTTTTTGTGGCCTCATGTAAATTCCTCCCGATGAATAGGGTTCAGGACTTGACAGCACCAAGCGTCATGCCTCCGACAAAATATTTTTGCAGAAAGGGGTAGACCAGCAAAATAGGCACGGTTACGACAATGGTGATGGCCATCTTGATGGATTCCGGCGAAATTTGCGCCATTTGCTGAGCCATGTCGTTTACGTTTCTGACTGTGCCGCTGCCGCCCTGCTGAGTGCTCTGGAGCACCTTCATGAGCTCGTATTGGAGTGTCGTAAGATGCTTTTTCGAGCCATTGTACAAATATGTATCAAACCAGGCATTCCACTGCCCTACGGCCAGAAAGAGGGCGATCGTTGCCAATACAGGCTTGCAGAGCGGAAGAATGATGCGCCAATAGATGGTAAAGTCATTGGCGCCGTCCAGCTTCGCGGACTCCTGCAGCGCATAGGGCAGGCCGTCAATATACGAACGCACGACAAACACATTAAATGCGCTCACAATCCCGGGCAGAATGTATACCCAGAAGGTGCCGATCAGGTGAAGGTCCCGCATCAGAATGTACACGGGAATCAAACCGCCGGAGAAATACATGGTCAGAGCCAGGAATACGGAAACGAATCTTCTGCCCTGAAAATCAACTCTGCTCAGGGTGTAGGCCAGCATCGAGGCGCTGAGCAGCCCCAGCAGAGTGCCCGCAATCGTGCGCAGAATGGAAATTTGCAGCCCCTGAATAAGACCTTCATACTGAAAAATGGTCTTGTAATTCTCCAGCGTAAACTGGCGGGGCCAAATATAGATGCCTCCCCGGACAGTATCCATCGAGTTATTAAATGAAATGGCCAGCACATTAAGGAAGGGATACAGCGTTATGACAAGCACCATAATCATGAACAGGATATTGAAGAGATCAAACAGCTTCTCCGATCGTGTCGCGTTAAAGGCTTTGTTGGTCATCCAGGCTCCTCCTTTACATAATGCTTTCTTTTGTAAACTTCTTGAACAGGCCGTTAGCCGTGAACAGCAGAATAATGCTGACGACCGAATTGAAAATGCCGATGGCCGTTCCGTAGGAGAACCTGCCCATATTCAGACCGTAATTCAGGGCATACAGATCCAGTACCTCCGAATAATCCGTAACCAGACTGTTGCCCAGCAAAAATTGTTTTTCAAAACCGATGCTGATCAGATGACCTATGGACATAATGAACAGCACCGCAATGGTAGAGCGGATACCCGGTAATGTAATATGCCAGATTTGCCGAATCCGGCTCGCCCCATCCACCCGGGCCGCTTCATACTGCTCCTGATCGATGCCCGTAATGGCCGCCAAATAAATGATCGTATTCCAGCCCGTTTCCTTCCACAGATCGGAAGCGGTTACAATATACCAGAACCAGCTCCCTTTAGCCATGAACTGAATGGGCTCATCGATCAGGTGAAGTCCCATGAGCACGTCATTGACAATCCCGCCGTCAATCGACAGCATTTTGGTAACGATGCCGGCAACAACTACCCAGGATACAAAATGGGGAAGGTAAGAGACGGTCTGCACAAACCTTTTGAACATCATCCCCTTCAGCTCATTCAGCAGAACCGCGAACAGGATGGGCACGGCAAAGCCGAAAATAATGCCAAGCCCGCTCATCGCCAGCGTGTTCCGCAGCACCAGGTAAAAGCGTTCGTCCTGAAAAAGCTCCATAAAGTGCTTGAAGCCAACCCATTTCTGCTCGCTGAAGGAACGGGCCGGCTTGTAATCCTGAAACGCCATCGTCCAGCCCCATAACGGAAAGTAGCTGAAAACAAACACCCAAATGACAAAAGGCACCGACATCAGGTACAGATACTTCTGCTTCACAGCGGTTTTCCAAAAAGATACCTTGTACCGTTTCTCCCCCTTTTTATTCTTGGAGGTATTGCGGGAAGCCCTCTTGTTATGCGGCGCGGGATTGGTTAACGTGTCCATAACAGTCCCCCTTTTTCGTATTACCAAAATGATATCGCTTACATATACAATTGGGTACCAGCTGAATTAGAGGGAAAATCCGGTCATTTTTAGATATTTTCTTTTTTACCTGCTCGAAAAAAAGAACCCGGACACAGGTCCGGGCTCACTTCATCCATCTCACTCCATTCCCTCCTTCTCCCGGTTGGAGCTCCGGTATGCGGAAGGAGGGCAGCCTACATATTTTTTGAATTTCGCATGAAAATAATCTGCATTGGCATAGCCCACATGCTTTGCCACCCATTGCACCTTCCTTCCCTCGGCCAGCAGCCGCTTGGCATTCCCGATTCGCACCTTATCCAGATAAAGGTTAAACGGTTCACCGGTATAATTCCTGAACAGCTTGCCCAGATAAGAGCTGTTATAATTGAAGGTTTCCGCAAGCAGCTCCAGCTTCAGATTTTCCCCGTAATGGGCATCAATGAAATCCACAATCTGCTTCATCACCGTCTCTTTGCTGCCTGCGGACAGGCTTATTATCAGCTGCTCCAGCCGCAGCCTTACCCGCTCTGTCAGCTCGGGCAGTGAGCACTGGCCATAGATTTCCGCAATCAGGTCGGCCGTTTCGAAGGACGAACTGCTGCCTTCCCGTTCTGCCGTAAATTTATTCAGGGCAAGCGTCAGAATTCGGGCAAAACCCTCTTTGACAGACAGCTCGCTGCTCCCGTGGGACAAGCACGCCTTCTCCATATCCTGCAATATCTGGGCAACTGTCTCCTTGTTAGCCACCTCCAGCGCATAATAAAGCCGGTCCGCAAAACCCCTGGAAAGTATCCTGTATTCTGACTCATGAAAAGAGCTGCCAGAGCTCTCAAGCTCTTCCTGTCCCAGAGCCAGCCAGTCGGAATGAAGCAGAACCCTGTCTCCACGAAATAGAAAACGCCGTTCCAAAAGGCGGCTCGCAGCATCGCAGGATGCTTTGAGCTGCCCCAGAGAGGCTGCTTCCCAGCCTGCTGCAGCATATACGGCTGCGGCACAGGAAGATAACGTTCCCCGAATTTCCTGCAGCAGCCTTGACGCCTGGTCCATGCTCTTCAAGGACTGCCGCAGCAATATGCATGTATGGCCACCCGCCGCAAACACGAAACCGTAACCCCGCTCATGACAGAGAGTAGTCAACTGTTCCTTCGCTTCCGCCATTTTGCCCATCCGGTCCGCATCGGCAAAATGGATTTCCAGCATAATCACCTGGTAGACAGGCCATTGAAGCTCCGCAGGGACGGACTCGGGCACCGCCTCCCCGTCCTTATAGTCCTTCAGCAGCAAGGCTTCCAGGTAGTCGCTGTACCTGCGGTCTCCGCTGGCCCTATGCCCTCCATCGGCAGCCTTCCTGCTCTCCAGCATACGGTATATACGCTGCAGTTCCTCCGCCATTTCATCTTCGTCGACCGGCTTAAGCAAATAACCGTCCGCCCCGATGCTGATCGCCTGCCGCGCATACTCGAAATCGGCGTACCCGCTTAATATGAGAAAATGATGCGGCGTTCCCGCCGCTTCCTCCTGTATTTTCCGAATGACATCCAGTCCGTTCATACCGGGAAGCCTGATATCCATAATGATCAGATCAGGCTGTGCCTGCTCAAGCTTCGCCAAGGCTTCCCTGCCGCTGCCCGCCGTATCGGCCACCCTGAAACCGAGAGCATCCCAATCCATGATCGTGGTCAGTCCTTCCCGAATCGCCGGTTCATCATCAACGATCATTACATTATACATATGTCTCCTCCTCCACAGGCAAAGTAAAGCAGACTCGTGTTCCTTCTCCCTCCCTGCTGCTCATCCGGATTCCATACTGCCTCCCATACATCAGGGTCAGGCGCTGATGCACATTCCGCATCCCGATACGTCCGGCTTCGGGCTCTTCCTCTCCTGTGAAGGAAGCCTCGACCTGCTCCAGCCTGGACGTCTCCATGCCGCTGCCGTTATCCATCACCTCGGTATGCAGGCAGCCGCCGTTCATTCGCACGCTCACCTTCACGGTAACGGGTTCCTCCTTATTTTCAAGACCGTGCACGACCGCGTTTTCCACCAGGGGCTGAATGACCAGCGGTGGAATATGCGCCTGCAAAGCCGCTTCATCCGCGACCACTTCATAGTGCAGGCGCTCCCCATAACGAAATTTTTGAATTCCAAGATAAGAGCGAACCATCTCCAGCTCCTCCCGCAAGGTCGTATACCCGCTGCCAATTTCAATATTTTTGCGCATCAGCTTGCCCAGCAGCCTCACAACTCTTGCGATGTCCGTTTCTCCCCTCATATGGGCCTTCATCCGGATCGACTCCAGCGCGTTAAACAGAAAATGGGGATTGATCTGGCTGGCCATCATTTTCAGCTTAATGTCCTTCTGCGCCAGCTCAAGCCTGTTGTTCTTCTCGCTCGTATCAGCCACCTGCTGCATCAGCTGATGGATGCTCTCCACCATCCGGTTGAACTGGCGCGATAGATCACCGATCTCGTCGCCGCCATCCACCCTGGTGACGACCTTCAAATCTCCGCGCGCCACCGCATTCAAGTCTTCACGCAGCCGCTGCAGACGTCTTGTAATCAGGAGAGATATCATCGACACCAATACCAGCGCCGCAACCAGCACCATCAGAATGCAGACAAAACCGATCAGACTGATCCGGTTGGCGCTGCTGACAATGCTGTCTGTAGAGAATACGGATATGATCCTCAGACCGCTTTTGCTCGACTGTGGCAGCAGTTCATCCACTATAATGTTGGCGGATTCCCCGTTGATTTCAGCTTTGTAGGTCCCTTTGCTTTTATTATGAAAATCAAAGCCCAGCTTCAGCTCTTTAAGTGTCCTTCCGACCATAGCCGGATCCTTGGCGGCAACCACATATCCCTGCTCGTCGGCAATCATCGTATTGAAGGGCTCTTTGCTGAGCATGCCATTCAATTCATTTTGGTCTATACCTATGACAAGCACACCGCTCGTCCGATGCTCGGGGAACGGAACTTGCCTGACCAGACTGAGCCTGTTGAGCAGATTGTCTTCCTCATCACGGATGTAATACCAGTGAATCTCCGTCCCTGTGAGTGCCTCCCTGAACCAATAGGTATTTTTCGTTTCGGCATCTACGGGGATGAACTCCAGATTGTTGACCAGTGTAGAATTAAACGAATAAAAGCGAATGCTGTCGATTTCTCGGTACTGCTCCCTGTATTCCTTGAAATCATCGAATTCATGATAGGCTCTGGTCAAATCCAGCATGCCTTCATATTGTGTGTTTACGACAGCGTTCAGCTTGCTGTCAAACATGAGCAGGTTGGATATGTCCGTGGGCACGCGAAGTAAATTGCCTGTCTGTGTTTTAATTTTTTCCACATTGTTGACAGTCTGTGCAATGGCACTTTGCAGCGCCTGCTCCCGCAGATAAACAATCATCGCGCCCCCGACAAGCAGCACAGGGATCATCACGATAACCACGTAGGAAAACAGCAGCTTGTTCCTCATCCGGATATTGTTGATAATGCGCGGTGCTCCTCCCACAAATGCCGCCTCCTGTTTCGATAAGCGCTTTCATATTTCGTATAGCTAAAAAACCTCCTGAAGCGACCAAATCTAAAAAACAGGAATGTTTGTATCATCTCAATTCCTTTTGTAGTTTGTCATCCGGGAGGTTACGTACTGCATATCAATTTTTCACTTTTAGTGCGTGTTCAAAAAGTCAGACAGGCTCTATAAATACATTCTGGGGAAGAGCATATGGATTATCCTTGGCGATGCGGTCATAGAACATAATACCGTCCAGATGATCCAGCTCATGCTGAACGACAATGGCCGTATATCCTCTGAACGTATAAATTAGCTCTTTTCCCTCTGCATCCACTGCCTTGACCTTAATCTTGGCGTAGCGTGGGACATATCCAGGCACATATCTGTCGACCGAGAGGCAGCCTTCCCCGGCTTCAAGATAGATCATGGCGGCTGAATGGCTGATGATCTTGGGATTGTACAGCTCGCATGCAACGGTTTCTTCCCCTGATTGAATATAAACCGCGCACATCCGCTTGTTCAGGCCAATCTGATTGGCCGACAAGCCTACCCCCGCCCGCAGTCCGTATTCAGCGGCAGTCTCATCATGCTGGCTGTTCTTGAGATAGTCCAGCATCAGCTCCATCCAGTGGCGGTCCTCACTGCTTGGGGGCAGCGATACAGGCTCTGTACGCTTCCGCAGGATGGGATCTCCTTCCCGCACAATATCACTCATTAAAAGCATTTCGGGAACCGGCAGTTTACTCATTTCTTTTTGCCTCAACTTCCTTGCTAGAATTGTGCAGCATTCAATACAACGACACGCCGTCTCTTATATGTATTGAAGTGACTGTTGTATATTGATGTTACTGTGAAAAGTTTCCTGTGGCATCTTGTGTAAAATTATATCGACGACCCGGCAAGCTTGTCAAAGCATCTGTTCCAAGGACTCCCGTATCCTTGTGAAAACGTCCGGTTGCTCAACAAAGGCAGCTCCACTTGGAACTGCCCGTAGGAAACACATTATTGATATCTATGGCTTAAGACGGCTGCTCCAGTTTGCTATCGGAGGCGCCATGCAGGCTTGCTTTGGAGATTCCTGAAGTCCAGGTCTCATAATATTGGGAGTTTTTCCCGTAGGAATTATCAATCACCACATTTGGCATGTCCAGCAGGCAGGATAAGATATGGCCGTGCAGTCTGGAGGTACGGACCTCCTTATAGGAACTGAATAGGCTGATCGCCTTGTTCATCAAATAATCGGTATATTTATACCACAAGGTCCGGGTGGGAAGCGGGCCGCCAAGCTTCTTGTCCAGACGGTAAAATTTCTGAAAATAGACGATGCCCCGGACTTCCAGCGGGGTAAACATCGTGTCCCAATCCAGCCGGTTGCTGTCGTCCGCTTCCTTGTCAAACTGCTGCTGTCCGGCAACCGTCTCAATATCTGTGCGCAGAAAATAAAGCACATCATTCACTGGCATGGCTGACGGCTGCAGCGGCCACAGCTGGTGTGCCATATCCGGGCACATGCGGATCCGGCATTTATGAAATTTCGCCGTTGCGAAATCGTAGGAGCGCGTATCCCGCACGAAGATGTGCAGATCCGGATGGTTGTTGAACAGCGCGGCGGCCATGTCGGCCTTGCGCTCGCTTTCAAAATGAATGGTCTGCGGCATGACAACAATCCGGTGATTTGGAAAATCACGCACGACCTTTTCCCGCAGATTTTGGTGGTTGGCGTACAGGTCGCCGAAATTTCCGCCGCCATGGCAGACGATAATCCAGTTGTCCGGAATACTGAGTTTGTCAGGAAAATCCATCGCGCTGTAGCGGGCACGGACCTTGATATTATAGTCATGGAAAAATTTCTCCGTCCCCTTCATGATCAGCACATCTCCGCCGTTGTTGTACACGGGATAATCCAGATAAATAATTTCCGAGTCCTGAGGCACCACCTCAAGAATTGCTTTCAGCTTTTCTTTCAGCTCATCCATTGGATGCAAGCTCGCCATCGTTAAGTTCTCCCTTCTTTCGCTTCTTTTGTATGACCTGTATCAGGAACGTGATATCTTCCCTGTCGAACACGATCCGCCGCAGCGGAACGTTGAAGAACACCGGAAAAGAGAATACGGAAAAGGCAAGACGGACGCAGGCTCCGGCAAGCAGCGCCAGCGCTATTCCTTCCAGTCCGAGCAATGGTGTAAATATGAAGAACATGGCGACCGTGATCGCATAGGCTGCGATCTGGCGGACTAGCACAAGTCCCGGACGGCCAAGAGCATTAAACGCAGATGCCAGAATCCAGGAGCCACCGCCAATGATGCATTCCAGCGAGAGCAGATAAAAGGTCATATCCGCCTCCAGAAAAGCGGGCCCGTACAGCAGCCCCAGCATATACCGGCCGATGAACAGGCTCGGAACGATGACAATGAGCATAATGGCCATGGATATGCGAAAGGCTCTGCCCACGGTCTCGATAATTTTCGCTTGGGACAACCCCGTAACACGCGGAAAGGTTACGTTCGTCACCGCGTTCTGCACGACATTGAACACTCTCGATAAAGCATATACAACAGAGTACAGCCCGAAGTCCCGCGGGGACAGCAGGGCAACAATCACAATTTTATCCGTTTGCGTGGACAGTGTCCCCATCAGCTCCATGCCGTAAACCCGTGCTCCATAGCTGTAATAGGGACGCATGACTGTTTTATGAATGAACAAACGGAAGCTGCGAGAATGCACTGAATGGCGCAGCTTGAAAAATGTCCACAGCAGCGCAGCCAGACTGGCCGCAAAGTTGATGGCTCCCGCAATATGGACATTGAGGAAACCGAGCAGCCAGACCACCATCAGACCGGCGAAATTAATGAACGGGTACAGGAAAAGCAGCCCGTTATAGACGTCGAATTTTTCAAGGCTCTGGGACAGCGCCGTCGTGAGCGCCGTCAGCACCGCCAATGGAATGGCGGCCAGACAGTACAATCTGGACAGCTGGATGATGTCAGGAGAGTATCCGTTCAACCAAACCGGCATGAACAGCCAGGCGATTCCCCCGGCCAGCAGACAAGCAGGCAGCTGTATCCATAGGGATAATCCGAGCAGTTCCTCGATGCTGCCCGTCTTCTTTTTGACATTGTAAATGAGGGAGGTCGGCAGGCCGAAGCTTAACACGCTGCCGATCAGCGCAGGCCAGAACAGCACTGCTGCCAGCTCTCCCTTGCCCTCAACTCCGAGCATCCGTGCGGTCAATATCGAAGTAAGCGTCGTGACGATCAGCACGAAGAAATTGTTAAAGCTGGTACGCATAATCGTTTTGGCCAGGCTGTCGCCTGTAAATACTTTTTTGGCTGCCGTCCAAGCGCTCATCTTACTCACATCCCTGCTCTGCTTCTATACTTGCTTCCTGCGACAAGGCAGCTGTTACCCGGCAGCCTCGTTGGAAAACATCGCTTTTAAAGCTTTTTTATATCCTTTTATTGCGGAATTGTTCTTCTTCGGTCTTTCCCTGAGCATGAAATACAGCGTAGTCCAGCAAAGCGCTGCATATTTGATCGGGCCCGATTGTTCATCCCTGAGCAGATGAATATGGTTCATCACACGCATGTAGGCCACCTGCTCCATATTATCGCGGGATGACGGAGATTCGTGGTGCAGCAGCTTTAACAGAGGGTTGATATATAAAGGGCCGCTCTTCAACGCGATACGGGAGAGGAGCAGGTCTTCACCGACACTGTAGCTTTGCAGCCAGGGAACCGGCTGCAGCCCGCGGATCGCTTCCTTGCGGAAGGACATGTTGCAGCCGTGAAAAAATTCCGTTTTGAACGTCCTGCGTGCCTTATGCCAGTTATACATAGAGCCTGACTGGCCGCTGAGGGACAGTTTTCCTTTAAAGGGCGACTGCTGAAAGGACAGCAAACAGCGGATGGTGCCGAAAAAGCTGTTGTTCATGCCTTGCGCGACTCCGCCCACTCCTGCGGCCTGGGGATATTCCTCATAGGTATTCATTAAATTCTGAATATAATCGGCAGGCAGCTCCACATCGTCGTCCAGAAACAGGATGATGCCGCCTCTGGCAATCTCCGCCGTCTTGACCCTTGACAGCCAGAGGCCTGGCTGCTCCTTACGGTGGTAGCGCAATTCCATTCCTGCCGGCTCCAGCATCTGCTTCTGCTGATTCAGAAACTCCTCTGTCAGCGCTCCGTCATCCACAATCAGCACCTCGACCTGCAAACCTGCCGCCAGTTTGGACTGTGCGAGGGAGGAAATACAGCGCTTCAGATCCTCCTCCCGGTTGCGTGTGCAAATGGCAATGGACAAGGCAATCATCAGGCTCCCTCCTTCGGTTATGTGAGGCCTTTCCTGCCGATGGGCAGGGAAGCCGTATATTCATCATATTTTTGCTTGCGCGGATTCAGGACAAACAGACAGCCCTGCGCATATCCGGCAACCGCATTGAAGTTTCTTTTCAAGGCCTGCTTGACCATTAAATAGGAAAGCGTCCAGAGCAGCGCGGCGTAATTCCAGAGTCCCGCCTGCTTCAGCAGCAGGAAATAATAATGGTTAACGGCCGTAGCTTTGGCTACCTTGCCCGCCTTATCCCGCGAGCTCGGGGATTCATGATGTATGATCTTGAGATTCGGATCGATGACCAGTTTGCCGTAGCGGCCGGCAAGAAGGCACATGTAAAGGTCATCTGCAACCGCATAGCTGGTCATCCATGGATAAGGCTTCATATCCCGCAGCGCATAACGGCGGAAAGACATGTTGCAGCCGTGGAAAAATTCAGTGGGGAATATCGACTTAGCCTCCCCCCACTGCAGCAGCGAGCCTGCCAGACTGCTGGGGGAGAGCCTGCCCGGTGAGGAGGACATTTGACATGTCAAAACGCCCAGCAGCTTGCCTGCCCGGCTTGTACTCAGTCCCTTGGCGACCCCGCCGACACCTACAATACTTTCATCCTGCTCGTATATATCAAGCAGGCGTCTGATGTACAGCCGGTCATCTAATTCCGCGTCATCATCGAAATAAAGCACAATATCGTTTTTCACCATGGACAGCGCCAGATACCGGGAAAGCCATACACCCGGCTGCTCCTTCTTATGGTATTTCAATTCCCCGTTGGGCAGTCCAGTGAGTATTTCCCGGTACTCCTCCAGCTTGTGTGCCGGGATATCCCCATCATCAACAATCAGCAGTTCAATTGCCGAATTCTTGATGTCCTGCTGCGCGGCAATGGAGCGAATGCAGCGCGTCAAATCTTCAATCCGGTTCCTTGTGCATATGATGATTGAAACATCGGACATGCCACGGTCTCCTCCCATCCTATCCGTTTCTCTTTCTGTCCAGAATTATTTTCCAATTGCTGGATTGTATATTCTTATTTTATATTCGACAACATTTGAGTGTACATACCACTTTTGTATACTTTTTCGTACATATGTAAACTTATAGATAGGGAACGGCAAAAAAAAGAGAAATGGCTGTAAAACCATTCCTCTTCAATGTTGGCCAAAGTCCAGAAACAGCGTCGCATTAACATATCTGCGGGCCATGGACAGGAAATATGAGTTTTGGATCGATACGGCTGCCACCAGCAGCGCATTCCTGAGCGCTTCCCGTTGGTTCGGGCTCAGATGAACAAGATCATCCGTGTACCTGCCTGCCGCGCGCAGCAGCATATCCTCTGTAAGTCCATCCTTTAAAGTGGAAGCAGAACCCGTACCGGTGATGTCAAACATCCCGTCGCCATTGGCGTCGAGCTCCTCGAACAGGGACGAGTATGCGGCGTACAGATGCTTGGGCTGCATCAGGTCGTCGTTGTCGTCACCCGGCTGTCCGAACAGCATATGAAACAGCTTGCGGATGGATTCAAAATCAAGGCTTGATTTAAGATCCTCTATAATAAGCAGAATGGCCGCCTGGTTGATGGAATATTTTTTCCCTACCTGCGGTGATCCAAGAAATTCCTTAAAGTCCCGCTTCACCCAGTTCTGCATGGATGCCAATGAGACATGACTGTATTCAATCAGCTGTCCGAGCGAGGCGATCTCCTGCAGGGAAAAGGCTGCAATTTGCCTTCCTTTTATAATTTTCTCTAACACAGGAGTCACTTCGGTGCTTAAAAAAGCAGGCAGCGTACTGCCGGCACGAAGCCGATCCTGGTGGTTTTTTCTCCAAGCCTCCTGAAGTACGGCCAAAGGCTGCAGGTCCTGACGGTTATCAAGCGCAAGCAGCAAATGGGCCATGTCGCTGCGGGTCATTGTAAAGGACTCCATTTGCCTTCCTCCTCATGCTTCGGTTATGCATTTCAAGTTCATGCGAACCCATCATACGCCTAAGCATGCAGGTTGTAAAGAGCAGGCAAGATAAGAGCGAGCAAGCTGACGATCGGAGGCTATTCTGCTTCAATTTCGAACAAATTTGGGGTACAGGGGGTTGACAGCTTTCTTTTTAACAGTTGTGCTTTTTCTTTTGAGGTCTTAAAATAAGTTCATATGAACTTAAATTTATCAGAAAAGGGATGAGTGAAAATTATATGGACATAGGTGTCAGTCTATTGTTATTTGCGTTGTTAATTGTGCTGAGTGGTTTCTTCGTAGCTACTGAATTCGCCATCATCAAAATTCGTTCCAGCCGAGTGGATCAACTGGTGGCGGAAAACCGCAAAAATGCGAAAGCACTGCGGACGGTAGTCAACAATCTGGACGGATATTTGTCCGCCTGCCAGCTTGGCATTACAATAACAGCGCTTGGACTTGGCTGGCTCGGTGAACCGACCGTGGTCAAAATTTTGGAGCCAGTGTTCCAAAAGGTAGGTATCACGGGTGATTTCGGACATATTATCGCTTTCATTATCTCTTTTATCATTGTGACATACCTGCACGTCGTTATTGGAGAATTGGCTCCCAAAACATTGGCGATCCGCAAAGCGGAAGCAGTCAGTCTGTTAACATCTCCTCCGATTATCTGGTTTAACCGCATCATGTACCCGTTTATCTGGCTGCTGAACGGCTCTGCCAACAGGCTTGTCCGTTTATTCGGATTGAAGCCGGCGTCGGAGCATGAAGAAGCGCATTCCCAGGAAGAGATTCAAATCATCCTTTCGGAAAGCATGGAAAGCGGAAAAATTAACAATACAGAGTACGGCTACGTAAACCGTATCTTTGCCTTTGACGAAACCGTGGCCAAAGAAATTATGGTGCCGCGTACCGATATGGTTTGTCTGTACACCAATCGAAGCTTGCAAGAGAACATGCAGATCATTCACGAGGAGCAGTACACCCGCTTCCCGGTAGCAACCGAAAGCAAAGACCAAATTATCGGCATGATCAATACGAAACAGCTGTTTCTGGAGCATGACCGGAACACGAATCTGGATTTCAAATCTCTGATTCACCCGATTCTTACGGTGCCTGAGGTAATCCCGGTCAATGACTTGCTGAAACGGATGCAAAAGGAGCAGGTTCATATCGCACTGCTGGTGGACGAGTACGGCGGCACATCCGGTATTATTACGATTGAAGATATTCTGGAAGAAATCGTCGGCGAAATCCGCGACGAATTCGATAAAGATGAACGCAAGGAAATCGAGAAGCTGTCAGAGAACAGCTATCTGATGGATGGCAAAGTGATCCTGTCCGAGTTCAGCGACCTGACCGGTCTGGATTTGGAAGAGGAAGACGTCGATACCGTCGGTGGCTGGGTGTACAGCCGTATTCCCGAGCCGAAGACGGGCAAAGAGCATACCGAAGGCCATGTAAAGGTCATTATCCGCGAAATGGGCAAAAACCGCGTCAGACGCGTGGAGGTTATCATTGAGGAGCCGTCGCTCCTTAATGGAGAAGAAGAAACGGACTAAGTTTGAAATTCACCGAAAAACATTGTACACTTTACTTCGTTCTGCACCAATGAGTAAAATAAATGACAGGGCATACGGCTTGGCCGCGTGCCCTGCATGCGTGTGTGGGGAGGAGAGTATAGTACATGGACTTTTTGTCGGCAATTATTATGGGCATCATTGAGGGATTAACTGAATTTCTACCTGTCTCATCGACCGGGCACATGATTTTGACCGCCGACCTGCTGAATCTTAACACAGACAGTGAATCCGTCAAGACATTTGAAGTCGTCGTACAGCTGGGTGCCGTGCTTGCGGTCGTCGTATTGTATTTCGGAAAGTTTCTGAGTTTGTTCGATTTTCGGAGGCAGACGCTTCAATCCCTGAAGCCGCGTCTTAACCTGCTTCATATCATTATCGCGATGATTCCTGCTTCCCTTCTGGGCGTACTGCTGCGTGACTTTATCAAGGAATATTTATTTGGTCCGCAAACGGTTGTATACAGCCTGGTTGCGGGAGGCCTGCTGATGATTGCCGCTGAAAAATTTCATCCGAGAGCAACGGCGGAAACGGTGGATGAAATTACATACAAACAGGCCTTTATCATTGGTGTATTCCAAATTCTCGCCCTGTGGCCCGGCTTCTCCCGTTCAGGTTCGACCATTTCCGGCGGTCTGTTCGCAAGAGTAAGCAGCACGGCAGCGGCCGAATTCACCTTCCTGGTGTCGGTTCCGATTATGCTGGGAGCCACCGTTGTGGATATGTATAAAAGTGTAGGCCACCTTTCTTCCAGCGATTTCACCTTGTTTGCGGTTGGTTTTATTACCGCCTTTATCGTAGGCATGCTGGCCATCAAGACCTTCCTCGGTTTGCTGAAACGGTTAAGCCTCACCTCGTTTGCCATTTACCGCTTCGTGCTGGCTGCCGTATTTTTCTTTGTTGTTCTGTAATTAAAAAAGGATGTACCCCGGTGTTTGATTACGGGTACATCCTTTTCTCTTTGGAAAAAATTATATTAGAGCATCATTTGCTTGACCATTTGCGCCCCATCCAGAAAACAAACAGGCCCAAGGCTGCAAAAGACATCAAGGGATAGATCCATTCCATAATCTGCACATCCTTTGTTTTTTCAGGCTGTGAAAAGCTCCATCGTCCGAATTACAATCTTTATACCTTCGATTCCAGCGTCTCCAGATATTCAGAGATTTGTGCCGGGGTTTTGGCAAATTTGCTGTGAAGATGAGCAATCTTCTCTCCGCCGCGGAATATCAGCAGACTCGGAATGCCGCGAACCTGATTTTCTTCAGCTATTGGCTGAAACTGCTCGGCATCCATGGCATAAAACTCTTTATCGGGATGCTTCTCGATGATCCCGCCAATAAATTTGTCCAGCGTCTTGCAATCCGGACACCAGGTTGCATCGAACTTGATTACCGTTATTCCATCCCCCTGTATCAGCTCCTGATACTGCTGCTGTGATTCAATGCGCTCCATGTCCATTCCTCCTGTTGTATACTTGTTTATTACATTTTAATCAATCCAGCTTAAATTGCAACCGTGGCAGTTACCTGTGCTGTGTATAGCGGTTTGCTCTGGTAATGCTTCTCAGCTCGCTGATTTCCTGCTCCGTTAACGACGTGACAGCAGCAGCGCCGACATTATGCTGAAGCTGCTCCGGAGAGCTCGCTCCGGCAATGGCTGTCGCCACAGCCGGGTGCGCAAGGCTGTAGCGGATGGCCACCTGCTCCATGCTTCGCTCATCGTTTGCGAACGCTGCAAGGCGTTCACGCACTTTCAGCAGCTCCGATTGCTCATAATCGAGGTAGCCTTTGGCAGCCTTGATCACCCCTCTCTCAGCCAGTACACCGCTCGCTACAGGGCCGCGTGCGATCAGGCTGATCCCCTCCTTCTCCAGCAAGGGGAGAACCTCTTCTTCCGCCCGCCGGTCCAGCAGGCTGTATTGGTTCATAACACTTACGATGCCCGAGCGTTTCACATATTCGCGGATCACATTCGGCCGGATGGATGAAATACCGTACCAGCGGATAACCCCCTCGCGCTTTAACTGTTCAAATGCCTCAATCGTCTCGTCTATCGGATCGTCCAACGTACCGCCATGCAGCTGGTACAGATCGATATAATCCGTGCCGAGCCGTCTCAGGCTTTCTTTCACAGCTTCCAGGATATAAGCCTTCGACGGGTCCCAGACCCAGCCTTCCTGACCAGGAAGGCGGCGGTTACCCACCTTGGTTGCAAGTATCACATCCTGGCGACGCCCCTGCACGGCCTTGCCAACAATTTCTTCATTACGTCCACTGTCATACAAATCGGCTGTATCCAGAAAATTAATGCCCTTCTCAAGCGCTTCGTGAATCAGATAGATTCCCTTTTGTTCCTCCGTACCTATCGTCATGCAGCCGAAGCCAATTTCGCTCACCATGAGATCGGAAAGGCCGAGCCGGTCCTTCTTCATGCTATCTCTCCTCCCCTATTGATTAGCTGCCGCCATATTCCCCCTGAATTTATGTACAAGTTCATCGTATCTTATCCTTGCTGCCCGTTCAAGCGCGACTGTCTTCTATTCGCAAGCACCGTCACGCTCCCTGCATTGCTTACACGAGCTTAGTCATGCAATTCTACAAAAGCTCTGTTGATGCCGCCCAGTGAATTTCATAGCTGAAATAAACAGCAGAGAACGAATGAGTTGACAATTACCATGAAATAATATATCTTTAAATCAAGATAATTAATAGATCAAGCTCCGCTGCTCCAAAATAAAGAAATCACCGAGGAGGACTTAATATGAAATTGCTTGGATTGCATCATGTATCGGCTTTCACAGCCTCTGCCGCCAGAAACTTCGATTTTTATACGGAAGTACTCGGCATGCGCCTGATCAAAAAAACCGTGAACCAGGATGATGTCCGCGTGTACCACCTGTTCTATGGGGATGAGATCGGAACCGCCGGCACCGAGCTGACGTTCTTCGAAATTCCCCATGCCGGACAGAACCGCAGAGGCAATAACAGCATCTCTTCCCTGTCGCTGCGTGTTCCGAGCGATAAAGCCTTGACCTACTGGAAGAACCGGTTTGAGGAAATGGACGTTACCCATGAAGAAATTACGGAGCAGGCCGGGCATCGGATCCTTCCATTTGAGGATTTTGAAGGGCAGCGCTTTTATCTGATTTCCGATGAGCATAATCAGGGAGTCCGGGGCGGCAAGCCTTGGGACAAAAGCCCTGTTCCGGCTGAATACGGAATTATCGGACTGGGCCCGGTCAAGCTGACCGTGCCAACAGCCGAGCATACCGAGTTGATCCTTGAAAAGGTGATGGGCTTCCGTAAAGCTGGTTCCTATCCTTCCCCTGTCGCTGGACAGCCTGATATTGTCATTTATGAAACGGCTGAAGGCGGCAATGGAGCCCAGGTGCATCTTGAGGAACGAAACGACCTTCCGGCAGAGCGGCTTGGACGCGGCGGCGTACATCACGTGGCCTTCCGCGTAACTGATGAAGAGGAGCTGCGCCAATGGGTGGAGCGCATCCGCAGCCTGCAAATCGGCAATTCAGGCTTCGTGGACCGCTTCTACTTCCGCTCTCTCTATTTCCGGGAGCCTAACGGCATTCTGTTCGAGCTGGCTACCGACGGTCCCGGCTTTGCAACGGACGAAGATCCGGAGCATCTCGGCGAAGCTCTTGCCCTTCCACCGTTTCTGGAGGAACGCCGGGAAGATATAGAGGCCAATTTAAAGCCGCTGAATACTAAGAAATAAAGAAAAATCGGATTATGAAGACCGGGACTTCCGTCTGTACAGGGAGTCCCGGTTTTTTAGTCTTTTTCCACCTTTTGTTAGGCAGTTGCCTTCGGTAAAATGAAAGCTATGGTCATACATACCAACTAAAGACAAGGAGAGAGACCCATGCTGATGAAGGAACCCAAACGGCTCGCGATCATGCTGCTCTGTGTTATCCTGCTTGGACTTGGTACAGGAGCCTCCGCACCGGCAAAGACCCAGCCATTTGCCAATGGAGCAGACATAGGCTGGCTTTCCGAAATGGAGAAGGCCGGGAAATCATTTTATAACGACGATGGCACAAAACAGGACTTGCTTACCATCTTAAAAGCTCATGGCATCAATTCCATCCGGCTGCGTGTCTGGGTCCATCCACAAAACGGCTTCTCCGGCAAAGAGGATGTGGTCAAGCTGGCCGTGCGTGCACAGAAAATGGGCTTTCGTGTCATGATCAACTTTCATTACAGCGACTCCTGGGCTGACTGGAAAAAGCAGCCTTTGCCCGCCGCTTGGAAAAATTACAGCTATGATCAGATTAAACGAGCCGTCTATTACCACACCTACAGTGTCATGCATGCATTAAAAGCAAATGGCGTACAGCCCGAATGGGTTCAGGTCGGCAATGAAATCAATGACGGATTGCTGTGGAATCATGGCCGCGCCTCGACCAATATGAAGCAATTTGCAGGGATTGTGAAAGCAGGCGCTTCCGCGGTGAAGACCGTCAGTCCCGAAAGCAAGGTCGTCCTGCATCTGAGCAACGGGTATGACAACAAGCTGTACCGCAGCATTTTCGATGGGCTGCGTGCTTACGGCGTCAAATGGGACGTGATCGGAATGTCCCTGTATCCGACCATTGACAATTGGCAGAAGCTGAATCAACAAACGCTGGATAACATGAACGATATGGTCAGCCGTTATGGCAAGGAAGTGATGATCAGCGAGGTCGGTATGGATGCCTCCAAGCCGGCAGAAACAAAAGCCTTCCTCACGGATCTGATCCGGAAAACCGGGTCTGTCCCCGGCAACAAAGGGCTCGGCGTATTTTATTGGGAACCGGGAGCCTATGGAGGCTGGCATGATTACAAGCTGGGCGCCTTCGACAGCAAAGGCAAGATCACTGAAGCGCTCGACGCTTTCCTTGAGAAATAGCAGCTGAGTTCAAGCATCCTGATGGATCCCTCATAAGCCTGATAAATAATGGTTAAACCACATTTTCCCAATCCATACTACCAGGGGACAAAACAGTTCTTAATGAGGAAAGGACAATACGAAGCCTTCAGCCCGCTTCCCATGCTGGAAGAGGAATCATCCTGCCGGAAAAGCCCGGTCGTACAGGGAATCGTGACAACGACAAAAGCCCGCTGCCGATCAGCGGGCCTTTGTTTGTTTTTACTGTTCATTGTACATTATGGAAAGTTTTGGTCAGTTCCCCGACCAACTTAGAGCTCCCGGTCGTCCACACCGTCCAGCCAGGCCTCAATATCGCCGATGACGGAAGTGACACACCCCTCTTCAAACGGAGATTTCAGTCCCGCCAGCTTAACCAGACCTGTGAAGGACTGGCTTCCCCCTGCCCGGCATAAACGCAGGTAGTCGTTCCAGGCAGACTGCCAGTCCGCATTCATGCGCTTCCAGAACTGGAAGGCGCAAATTTGGGCCAGCGTATAGTCAATATAATAAAACGGTGCCTGAAAAATATGCGCCTGCTTGTGCCAGAAGCCTCCGGCTTCCAGATAATCGTTGCCATCGTAATTTTTATGCGGCAAATATTTGCGCTCAATGGATCGCCACGCCTGCTTCCGCTCCGCAGGAGTCCAGTCCGGATTTTCGTAGACAGCATGCTGAAATTCATCCACAGCGACTCCATATGGAATAAACAGCAGTGCTGATGAGAGATGATCGAAATGGTATTTTTCCGTATCCTCCTCAAAGAACAGCTTCATCCACGGCCATGTGAAAAATTCCATGCTCATGGAATGAATCTCCGCAGCCTCGTAGGTGGACCAGAAATATTCAGGGATGTCAAAATGCCTGCTCTCATACACCTGGAAGGCGTGCCCGGCTTCATGCGTCAGTACGTCAATGTCCCCGGAAGTGCCGTTAAAATTCGAAAAGATGAAAGGGGCACCGTAATCCGTAAGAAATGTGCAGTAGCCCCCGCTCTGCTTGCCTTTTTTGCTGACCAGATCCATCAGGCCGTTGCCCGTCATAAACGTAAAAAATTCGTTCACCTCGGGAGACAGCTCTTTGTACATGCGTGCCCCGTTTTCAATGATCCAATCCGGTCCGCCTTTGGGAGTCGGGTTGCCTGTCGGAAAAGCAAAGCTTTCGTCATAATAACGCAGCTTCTCCACACCGATCCGCTGCCGCTGCCGCTCCTTCAAACGGGAAGCAGCGGGAACAATATGCTCAGCCACCTGATTGCGGAAATTGGCAACCATCGCCGCATCATAATCCGTCCGGTTCATGCGCGCATAACCGAGCTCCACAAAGTTGGCATATCCCAGCTTGCGGGCCATCCGGGTGCGGACCTTTACCAGCTCGTCGTAAATGCGGTCGAACTCGTCTTCGTTAGCTGCCATAAAACCGCTCTGTGCTTCAGCGGCTCTGCGCCGGACATCGCGGTCCGTCGATTGCAGGAATGGGGTTAATTGAGGGAGTGTACGCTCTTCCCCTTCAAAAGGGATTTTGGCGGATGCAATCAAGGCCATATATTCCGTGCCAAGCTTGTTCTCCTGCTGCATATCTTCGATAATCGAAGGATCAAACGCTTTAAGGGAAACCTCGGCCAAACGGAACAGTTGGCTGCCCCATTCCTTCTCCAGATCCCCCCGCAAAGGCGAATCCGCCAGCGCCCGGTAATAGTCGGTTATGTATTCCTGGATCAGGGGTTTGATTTCATCCACGTATTCTTTCTCTTTTTTATAAAACTCATCTGTAGTATCGATAGAATGTCTGATTTCAACCAATTGACAGTTGGTATCCACATGGCTGCGCAATTTATTGAGCTCCTGGATAACCGCCTTTCCCTGCTCTGGCTGGATTGCACTACGGAACTGTCCCAGCAGATTTTTAAACCGCTGTTCAAATTCGGACATATCCGGTCTTTCATATTTCATCTCACTGAACTTCATAGACACGGCCTCCCTTTTCCCAATATGTTGTTTATTATACATCCCGATTGCTATAATATACCAGCGTTTTAAGTATGCTATGTGCTCCTAAGACGCTCCGAGTAACGAACCATTCCTACAATCGCTGTTGCCCCCAGATTTCCAATGATTATAATTTTTAGCGGTAGAAATTCGGGGACAAAGGCGAACGCTCCGCTTTTCCGGAATTGCTTCGTCCTCTCCGCCGCTGCGTGCGTATTCCGACTACAAAACAAAGAAAAGGTGGCTCCCCTCTTTAGCCCAAGCCCGATGGAACTCCCTGCGACACCAGCTTATACAAAAAAGGCCAAGAAAAAGGGGTAAGTCCCCCGTTCTTGACCTTTTGTACACATTATAGACCAGATGCATGGGCACGGGTCATGATTTCGTCCATCATTGGCACCGTATCCAGTCCGTCGCGGTTGCCCAGCAGGATCACTGTCAAGCCAGTGCCGGTATCCCGCATCATGCCTGTCTTGTAGCCGGTTCCGCTGCCATTGTGGTAAATGGTCACACCGGAGCCGGATTCATCCTGCCGAACCAGCACGCCGTATCCATAGTTCTTCTCGGAATACGGGGTCAGCATCTGTGTCAGAGACTCGCTGCTGAGCAGCTTGTCCAATCCGTTCTTGCTGTTCCAGGTCAGCATATCGTCAAGCGTGGAGTACAGTGTGCCTGTTCCCTCCACGGATACATAATAAGGAGCTTCAGCCATCACGCTATTTTTATAGGTGTGGCCTTTAATCGTCGGCGTGTCAGGAGCAGCCTGGCCTGTATGCTTCAGACCGAGCGGGCCCAGCACATTTTTCTCCAGATAATCCCCGTAGCTCATGCCACTTGCCTGTTCAATAACATAAGCGAGAACTACGTAGCCGCAGTTGCTGTATTGAAAACGTGTGCCTGGCTCCCATTGAATGGTCAGCTGTTTGATTTGGTTCACGGCATCCTGCAGCGTCATTCCCTCTGTACGGGCGAAGTTCGCTCTGAGCCCGCCGGTATGCGACAGCAGCATATGCAGGGTAATTTCGTCCCCGCGTGGAAAATCGGGAATATATTTGGATACAGGATCCTGCAGACTCAGCAGCCCTGCCTCCGACAGCTTCAGCACGGAGGCCGCCGTGAACGACTTGGACAGCGAAGCGATCCGTGTCGTCATGTCAGGGCGGTTAAACTTGCCGTCGCCTGCCGGGCCGTATCCTTTGCGCAGCAGCACCTGCCCGTTTTTCGCCACCAGTGCCAGACCGGAGAACGATTCATTGCGCAGGTAGGTATCCACCGACTTCATGCTGCTGCTTAACATGGTTTCAGTGTCGCTTTGGATTTCAAGCAGCGTGCCTTCGGTTGTTTTGGAAGGCTTGACTGCAGCGCGCAGCGGCTCGATTACCCCTCGCAGCGGAACGGTCAATACGCCCTTTACATAACGCAGCGGAGAGGATTGCTGCCAGGCATAACCGTTCACATCAACCGCCGTTGAACCAAGCTTGTACGTAATCACATCACCGTTCAGCGAGACAACAGCACTGTTGGCGCTCGCATTCCAGCGCACGGTAGCTCCGAGCGCACCAGCCGCTTCCCGGAGCGGAACGTATGTAGTTCCATAAGCAATATAAGGCTTCGTATTCCAATTGACCTCGATTCCATTCACCGTCACGGCAATGGCTTCAGACTGTGCCAGCGCATTATGGCTGCTGCCGGCAAACAAGGCTGTACACAATAGCAGCAGCACAAAGCAGCGCATAAAAGAAAATGCTCTCTCATTCAACCCTTTCATCAAATGCGCATGGAGACACGCGGCTTTAGCCATGTGAGGAATTGCGCTCGGCATAAGGGCTACCCTCGGTAGCTCGCAAGCCGAAATCTCCATGCTTCCCCCTTCCGTCATGAAAATTTAACCATGGATCACTTGATCCATGCTATACTGA